>NZ_JBHXQO010000051.1:0-42340 GCF_042717135.1 Streptomyces sp. NPDC058620 | reverse complement strand
GCCGCGCGTGAAGCTCGGCGAGGATGCTCAGCGCCACGTCGTCGTCGTTGATCGAGGCCAGCGTGCGGGCTCCGTCCAGGCGCTCCAGGAGCATGGTGCTGCTCACAGGGTCGTGATCGAGCAGCCGTACCATCCCCTTACCGTTCCAGGTACGAAGGCCGATCAGTGCGGCGGTGGTCTCCTGTCTCGGCATCTGGAGTCTGAGGACCGCGGGCGTGCCATCGGGGCGCAGCACCGGCAGTACCAGTGAGGCTTCTCCGGCTCCTGCAGTGCCGTCCCGTTCCAGCTCCCAGCGTTCCAGAATTTCCGCCGCGAGAGCCGGCAGTCCGGCGATCCAGGCTCTCCCTTCCTCACCGAAGCCCGTGGCGTACGACGCCGCCAGGTGTTGCGGGACCTCGTCTGCTTCTAACGTGCTCACATCGGATCTCCTTCACGGGGAATCGGGTTCGCGCCGCAACCTACCGGAGGTCAACGGACAGCCTGCCGTCGCGGCGCACCGCCGTACGGCGGGAGCCCCGGTAGCGGGCGCACAGGTTGCCGTTGTCCATCAGATCAGGCGGCCGGGGACCGATGGAGGCGATGAGCTGACCGTCGCGGCGGTGGGCGGTGGGCGGTGATCGTGTAGGAGTGACCGCCGGGCTCGGTGATGTACACCGTGGCGCGCGTGCGGTCACGGGGCGGGTTGGTCCAGGAGGTCCACACCGTGCCGGGAACCGCTGACGCGGTCGCCGGCGGGGCCTTGCTGGGGCGGCGGTGCCGGCGGGTCGCGCAGCCGCTGTGAGCGCAGCGCATGCTCTGGCGGCCAGCACACACACGATGTCCCACCGCCTGAGGGGAGCTGACATGGAGGACGGTGATGCTGGCCGGGCAGCTGGCGGGCTGCCCGTGGCGTCGAGGACGGCACGGCGTGGCCCTGCGGTGCGGCTGCTGCTCGCCCTGCGGGCCGGGGAAAGCTGACAGCAGGTCATGTACGGTCGGCTGCGGACGCGCTGGGGGGCGTCGGAGCGCACGGTGTGGCGCCGGCTGACGGCTGCTCACAGCGAGATGACCGCAGCTGCATACCCTGGCGCACGGTCCCAAGGCAGTGCGAGGTTCACGATCACGCCCGAAGTCCGTGGCCTGCTGGCGTTGTGGAAGGGCAGTGTGCGGGCGGTCCATCGTGAGATGGTCCTCCGTGCCGCTCGGCAGTCTCCGCTTGCAGACGCACCGTCGCTGACGACGCTGCACCGCGCGATCCGCCGGTACCTGACGCCGGGGGAGCGGGCCGGGCTTTCGGGAGGGGAGCGGGCGGCGCGTAAGCACGATGTGTTCCTGGCCCGGCCACGGGGCTGGCGTAACCAGGTGTGGGAGACCGACCACATGCAGGCCCCCGTCCTGGTCGATGTCGAGGGCACGGCCCGCAGGCCGTGGATCACGTGGTTCACCGATTGCGCGACGAACGCGATCACCGGTCTCGCCGTCACGCCCGTGCATCCGTCGCGGGAGTCGGTGCTGGCCGCGCTGCGCTCCGCGGTCCTGCGCGAGGAACCCTACGGTCCGTTCGGCGGTCTGCCCGAGAAGGTACGGGTGGACCGCGGCAAGGACTTCTTGTCCCGGACGGTGACCGCCGCCTTCGATCTTCTGGACGTGACGGTGGAGGATCTGCCCGCCTACACCCCCCACCTCAAGGGCGCCGTGGAGGGCCTGAACCGGGCGGTGGAGAGCACGTTCCTGGCCGCGCTGCCCGGCTATTCCCGTCAGCCGCGCCCCGGCAAACGGGCCTCCCGCCCGAAGGCCGAGGTGCTGCTCGCCTTCGAGGCCGCCCGGCTGCTGTCCTGGACGCTGTGGTGGAACACCGAGCATTGCCCCGCACCGCTGCGGGGCAAGACTCCGCTTGAGGCGTGGCAGGACGATCCCACCCTGCTGCGGGACGTGCCCGCAACAGATCTGTGGACGTTCACCCTGGAAGACGCCGGTACCCGCACGCTGACCACCCGCGGTGTCCGCTTCAGGAAACGCGAACTCGTCCGTCCAGCCGGTCACCTCGATCAGCTGCCCGTCCAGCGGCCCGCCGGTCAGCTCGCGATACGTGTGGCCGGGCTGCGGCCCGGTCGCAGGACTGTCGTGCAGGTGCAGTTCCCGCCCTCGTACAGCTCCTCGTCGCACTCCTCCTCATGTTCCCGTACTTCGGCGCCGGCAGGGAGCTGGGCGCGATGCGCACGATGAAGTGCGGGTTACCTCGTCGCCGTCCCCGGGCGTCCGGGCAATCCGCACGTCCTCCCGTGCGCTGCACGGGATTGGTCTCCTAGACCAGGGTTTCGGGTGGAGCGTTCTTGGCGAAGTACCTGTCCATGGGCTTATCACCGGTTGCCGGTCATCCCGCTGTCGCTGTCTTCCGTGAGCCCCGAGGCGGGCGCCCCGTCCCAGGGCTGGGCCCGCGGGTTGAGGCTGAGGCGCAGCGAACCGCACGCGTGCTGGCCGGGGTGGCGTCGCATGCCAGACCTTCCGAGCGGACCTTCACGCTGCGGCAGTCCGCCGCAGTCGCTGACGAGCTGGTGGCCTCGCTGTCGGATCTGGCGCCGGCCGTGGCCGGAGAGAAACTGCCGGCGGAGTCGATCAGCCAGTCCTACTTCCGGGTCCGTGAGGGAGAGCTGTCAGATCAGCAGGCCGCCCTGCACGGCCTCCTGGTCATCTATCGCGGCCTGGAAGACCTGTGTGAGGCGCCGCTATCGGGCGCCGACCTCGCACTGGAGGTGGCCGGGATGCGTCAGTCGGTGCTCGACCTCACCGGCGCAGCGTCGGGCGCCGACCGTGACGTGGTCCCGTCGGCAACGGTCCCCGAGCCTGGGGCGGGGGTGTCGTTGGAGGACGTGTGGAGTGCTCGGTGGCTGATCGGTCACCAGGTCCATGTCCTGTTCAACGTCTGCGCCGCGGTCGCCGTGGCCGATGCTGTCGGTCGTCTGCGGCACGGTGACAGTGATGCCGCGCTGGTGCGGCTGGCGGATGCGACGGTGTATGTGCGTGGTTTTCCGGCGGCCATGACGCATGCCAGTACGATCCCAGCCGATTACTACATGGCGGCGATACGCCAGACCATGGCGCCTCCGTCGGTGGACGTCCCGTTGAGCGGGCGCCAGCATCGCGGATACAAGCTGTTCCGGGCGGCGATGAAGGACCTCCTGGCGGTCGTTCCCGACTCCTACGAGCACCTGGCGGCCCGCGCCCCGGAGCTGGCCGAGGCGCGGGGCGCTCTCCTGGAAGCCGACATCATCGACGGTGAACGCCACGTCACCCTCGCGTACTCGATGGTGCATCTGCATCGCTCCATTGCCCAGAAACCCGAAGGCCCTGACAATGCCGTCGCCGAACTGCGGCTCATGCGCCACCGCCGGGCTGCCCAGTACGCCCCCCTGATCCGATTCGGGGACCACTACATCGCCGACGCCGTGGCCGGCCTGCGCCACTCGTGAATCCGCGCGACCGCCGCCCACACCACCCCGGCAGGAGACACTGATGCCCGAGACGACGCCCGACACCGCCCAGAGCACCTTCGTCGACCGGGAACTGGATCCGACCGATGCCGCCGCGTGCGAGCGGGTGGCACACGCCCTGTGCACCGGCGGGGAGGACCAGGTCAACAGTCCCGAGTGGGTGGCACAGGCCCGGGACGCCTGGGAGGACCTTCCGCTCCTGCTGCGCCGCGAGATACGCCGGTTTCGAAGGCATTCCGGCCCGCACGGCACGTTGGTGATCGGCGGCCTGCCGGTCGACCAGGCGGCCCTGCCCCCGACCCCGGCCGTCCCCGGCTCGGTCCAGCGCCAGGCCACCATCCCGGCCGCGGTGCTCACCATGGTGGCCTGCGGGCTCGGGGAGCCTCTCGCCTACCTGGCTGAGAAATCCGGCGCCCTCGTGCAGGACGTCGTGCCCGTGCCCGGACAGGAGACCTTCCACGGCAACGCCGGATCAGTACGGCTGTCCTTCCACACCGAGAACGGCTTTCACCCCCACCCACCCGACTACGTGGTCTTCCTGTGCCTGCGCGCCGACCACGACCAGATCGCCGGGATGCGCGTCGCCGGCATCCGCCAAGCTCTACCGCACCTCACCCCAGAGGCCTGCCAGACCCTGTTCGCACCGGAGTTCCTCACCACACCACCCCCCTCCTTCGCCTCCGAGACCGGTGCGAGTCAGCCGGATGCCGAGCCCCGGCCGGTGCTGTCCGGAGCTGTCGAGGACCCCGACATACGCATGGCCCAACTCGTCACCACCCCGCTCACCCCCCGGGCCACCACCGCCCTTGCGGAATTCGGCCGCGCCTGCGAGGCGAGTGCCCGCACCCTGCACCTGACACCAGGCGACCTCGTCATCATCGACAACCGCGTCACCGTCCACGGCCGCACCGCCTTCCACCCCCGATACGACGGAGCAGACCGCTGGCTCCAACGCACCTACGTCACCACCGACCTGCGTCGCTCCCGCGACCACCGCCCCCACGACGGCCACATACTCACCCGCTGACCAGCCCGCGAGAAGAGCCGGATCCGCTGCCGCCGCCCGTTCACGCCGTCGCGCTCATCCCGGCCGAACACGCGGAGCTTGGCCGGGCCCGGCCAGTCGGGACGGGCCACGCGAGCGTTGAACGAGGCGGTGGGGGGCGACCCCGGTCACCCAGCAACAGCCCGGTACCGGACCCAACCAGCAGTGGAGCCTCACCGGGCCCCTGCAGCCATCGCCGAAGATCCAAGAGGAACCCCCTGAGCGAGCTCCTCAGCACGTGGCGGAGGCCGACGTACACGCCGCCCCCGGCCCCTGTGAAAGGGGGCCGGGGGCGGCGTGTTCAGAGTGGTGGGTCAGCTGGTGGTCAGCAGCTGGTGGTGGTGTCGCCGGTGTCGGCGGTGCAGGTGTCGGAGCCCAGGCCGCCTGCTGCGGTGTCGCCGCCGGCGCCGTCCGACACGTTGATACTGTCGTTGCCCAGGGCGCCGCTCATGGTGTCGGTGCCGGAGGTGTCGGACAGGACGTCGTTGCCGTTCTGCCCGTCCAGGTCGTCGTTCCCGGGACCGCCGTAGATGTGGTCGTTGCCGTTGTCGAACAGGTACAACAGGCTGCCCAGGAGCGTCTCGCCGTAGTTCGTGTCGTTCCCGGCTTCGCCGTAGAGGTAGTCGGCGCCGTTTCCGCCGCCCATGATGTCGTCACCGGCACCTCCGTAGAGGGTGTCGTCGGCGTTCCCGCCGTCCACGTTGTCGTTGCCCGTGCCGGCATAGACGGTGTCCTCACCGCCGTTGCCCTTGATCGTGTCGGCGCCGCCCAGCCCGCAGATGACGTCCGGGCCGTTGGTGCCGGTCAGGGTGTCGTTGCCGGGGGTGCCGGTGATGGTGCAGCCGAGGGAGTTGGTGACGGTGGTGGTCTCGGTGGCGTCGGTGTTGCCGGCCACCGGGTCGCTCTGGGTGGCGTTGGTGGTGGCGGAGGCGGTGACGGAGCCCGCCGCCTGGGGTTCGGCGGTGATGCCGACGGTGGCGGAGGCGCCGTTCGCGATCGAGCCGAGCGCGCAGGTGACCGCGGTCCCGCTGGTGGAGCACGTGCCCTGGCTGGTGGTCACGCCCTGCACGGAGAGAGCGCTGCCGGTGAAGGCTACGACGGTGGTCGTGGATGTGGCGGTGGTGGGCCCGTTGTTGGTGACGGTGACGGTGTCGGTGAACGTCTCGCCCAGGGCGACCGGATCAGGCGAATCGGTGATCGTGGTGGCCAGATCCGCGCCGGGGGCTATGTAGGTGTACTGGCCGGCCGGGGTGGCGGGGCTGGTGCCGCCGGGGGTGGTGACCTTGACGTCAACGGTGCCCGCGGCGTGTGCGGGGGAGGTGGCGGTGCAGGATGTCGCGGTGCAGGAGACTCCGGTTGCCGGGGTGCCGCCGAAGGTGATCGCGGTGGTGCTGTTCAGGTCGGTGCCGGTGATGGTCACTGCGGTGCCGCCCGCGACGGGACCGCTGTTCGGTGTGACGGCGGTGATCTCAGGTGCGGGGACGGTGTGCAGGGAGAGGCGGCTGGGGCTGTTCAGGCCGGTGGCGGCGGTGGTCACCGTGTTGGTGGCGGTGTCGATGGCGTAGAGGTTGCCGGGCACCGTCCCGCTGGGGCTGACCGGGTCGACGGCGTAGGCGGTGGTGCCGGTGGAGTTGACCTGGACGTCCTGGATGTTGCCGAGGCCGCCGACGAACGTGGTGACCGTATTGGTGGCGGTGTCGACGACGTAGACGCCGTGGTTGCCAGGGCTGCTGCCGTACAGGGTGCCGCCGTCGGGGCTGATCGACAGGGCCGTGGTGTTGGCGGCGGTGATGCTCGCGGTGAGGGTGTTGGTGGCGGTGTCGATCTTGGCAATGGTGCTGCCGCTGCCGAGGGCGACGTAGGCGGCGGTGCCCGCCGGGTTGACGACGGCGCCGTACGGCGTGCCGGCGACCGGCACGGTGGCGGTCACCGCGGCGGTCGCGGTGTCGATCACGACCAGGGCGTTCGGATTGAACGTGGTGACGTAGGCGGTGGCGCCGGACGGGGAGAGAGCCAGGCTCGTGTGGTTGCCCGCCACCGGCACGCTCGCGCTGATGGTGTTGGTGGCGGTGTCGATGATCTCGACGGCGTGCGCGCCGCTGTCGGCGACGTAGACGGCGGTGCCGGCGTTGTTCACGGCGACCGCGACGGGGGTCCCGGCCAGCGGGACCGTCGCGGCGACGGTGCTGGTGGCGGTGTCGATTACCGCGACGGTGTTCGCGAACGCGGTCGCCGCGTACGCGGTGGTGCCCGCCCGGTTGACGACCACGTCCTGGGCGTAGCCGGCGACCGGGATCGACGCGGTGGTCGCGCCGGTGGTGGTGCCGACCACCGAGACGGCCTGGCCGACATTGTTGGTGACGTAGGCGGTGGTGCGGCCGGGCTGGACCGCGTGCGCGGACGGCGCGGCCACGGCGACCAGACCGGTCGTGATCAGCAGGGACGCTGCGGTGGCCGTGACCCGGCGCCGCAGGCGGGCACGCGACGGGCGTAACAGGGTGTTCGAGGGCATCGCGGAGGTTCCTCCTTGGATCACGCGGCTCGGCGGAAGGAGCTGGCAGCCCCCGCGGGCCGCCGACGCGGACACGCAAAGACCCCCACCAGCCCTGCGGACACGGTCGCCGAGAGCTGGTGGGGCGTCAGGGAAACCGTGGCCGACCAGAACCACCTCAGCTGCCGGAAAGGGCGGGCGCGTCCGGAAAGACCCCGTCAACGTCCGGATCCGGACACGACACGTCCCCCACCCGGCCAGGCCCTGCGGGCGGGCCGCAGCGTCGCATGCACCTCATCCCGCTCGCCACCGGCCAAGATCATGTGGCAATCGGTCAAGATTGCTGTCAGAGGACACTCGTGCACGGCTTGGGCGAAAGCCCTCCCACCTCTGCGGCTGCAGGCCCGGTGGGAGATGGAAGGCTCGTCGGCATGAACGGCGACGAGGCGGAGCAGCGGCGCGCCCGGGTCTACGGCGCCGACCCCTACGATCCCGGCCCACGCGAGGGGCGCATCTACGCCGAGCTGACCGGCGGGCCGCTGGACGGGCTGCTCCTGGACGTCACAGGCTGGACGCGGGAAGAGATCGACACCGGGGCTGCCCTGATCACCGGGCTGGGGCGTTTCGGGCCCGGCGGGCGGGCGCTGTACGACCTGCGCCCCGGCGATCCGGGGCACTTCGACTGGGTCTCCGACATGCCATGAGCTCACCCGCTCCGGGTGAGGCATCGCCGGGGGATGGGTTCGTGGGGTGGGGCGTGGCCCACGAGCCTCCCCAGGCGCGCCATCGGACCCAGCCCGACCCCTGCCCCCGTACAGAGGGGACTCGCCATGATCACACCTGGTCGGTGACACGTACAGGGCGCCTGCCCGGCCCACCTGCCGGAGCCTGCGGGTGACCAGGAGCCGGGCAGGGGCCGCGGCTGGTTCCGTCGGCCGCCCTGACGAAGGAGTGCACGAAACTGCGGCCTCGACCGGGAGTGCCGGTGGGCGGGACGGGTTCCGAACTCACCGTGCGGCCGGGCGGGACATCGCGGCCGGGGCGAGGGTTCATGCCCCGGCCGCGGCGTAGACAAGACCCCTCACGGAAGTGTCATCGACCGAAAGAGGATCCGTCTTGAGGCGCAGCAAGCAGGAGAACAGGGAAGTGCCGGCCGAGTTCGTCGGCCGGCCGGGGAGAGATGTGGCAGGCCATGGCGAGCCTCCACGCTTCTCATCGTGAACCGGTGGGCCACGGCCTCCCCTTCCAGGAGCCGCGGGCGCTGCTGTCCTTCGTCGAGCCGAGGGATGTCGCCTTCACCGCCCGGGTGGAGGTGGACGGGCGCGAGACGGTCGAGGAGGTCCACCGGCTGGTCCAGGACGTCATGGGCTTCATGGACGTGCAACTGGGGGAACGCGAGGCGGGCACCGCCCTGGAGATCACGCTCGGCCGACGACACCAACTGGCCCTGCACTCCGATCACGTCCTAGGCCTCACCCGGCTGCTGTACGACGCCACGCACGTCATCGACTCCGCCGGCCCGCCCGGAGAGGGCCGATGCCTCCACTGCCACGGCACGGGAACCGCCCGCCCGCTGTGGGAACCGAGAAGCACGAACCTCCCGGGATGACCGGAGGCCGGGGGTGGTGCAGGCGTGCTTCTGTGCGCCTGCACCACCTCACGGCGCGAGCCGGATGCCCGGTCCTCGCCCTGTGACTGTCACAGGGCATATCCGCAGGTGAAACGACAGACGGCCGGAAGCGAGGCTGAGACAGTCACAGCCTGCTCATCGGGGACCCAGTGCCCTCTGGCAGGCGATCTTGACCGTTTGCCAAGTGATCTTGACCAATGCCGGGTTTCTACCACTTGATCTTGAGCTGTGGCTCACCGTTCCCGGCTCGCCTTGGGGCCTGCGGCGGGGGATTCTCGGCGGCGGTGGTGGGCACGGTGGGGCTAGCGTGGCGGTTTTGCGGAGTGCGGGAGGGATTCGCGATGCTGGTCATGCCTGGGCGGCGGACGTCGACGATGGAACTGTTGGCCGTCGAGGCGGCGGGCCGAGGGATGTCGGTCAGAGCGGCGGAGGAGCCCGGCCTGGCAGGCCCTGCGTACTGGTACGGCGGACCGGTCGTGGGTGCGCGGCTGGCAGGCCGGCTCGGGTTCGCGTTGCTGGAGCCGGCAGACGGCTGGCTCGCCGAGTTGCCGGAAGAGTTCACCGGCCGCCAGGTACGGATGGGGACCATCGCGGACGCATGGGCGATCGACCAGCCGACGTTCGTCAAGCCGCCCCGTGACAAGTCCTTCCCGGCCGATGTGTACACCGACGGCTCCCGGCTGCCCTCCGCCCTGGACCCGGCAACGCCGGTGCTGCTGTCCGCCGTGGTGACCTTCGCGGCCGAGTACCGGCTGTTCCTGCTGGACGGCCGGATCGCCACGGCGAGCCGGTACGCGGTGTTCGGCCGGCTCGACCCCCGCCCGCTCGGTACGGACCGCGCGGACCGGGCCACCGCCGCGCAGATCACGGAGTTCGCCGACCGGCTGGCCGCCGCAGCCGGGCACGCGCTGCCGAGTGCCGTCGTCGTGGACGTCGGGCAACTGCTAGACCCATACCGCCCAGGCCACCGCTGGGCCGTGGTGGAGGCCAACATGGCGTGGTTCTCGCATGCCTACGCGGCCGACCCGGCACGGATGCTGGACGTGGTTCTGCGGGCGGCGGGGCCACGCGAGCACGTGCGGCCGCGAGATCTGGCGTTCGAACGGCACTGATCCGCACTGCGCGAACCGGGCTTCCCGGCGGCCGGCCTGGCCCGGCCGCAATCCAAGAACTGACGCTGCCAGTTCGGTCAAGATCACCTGTCAATCGGTCAAGATCGCGTGTCAGGGGACGCCGGGCACCGTCCGCACATCAACTGTGTTCGGCGGCCATGGCGTCGAAGGTCTCCCGCATCATCCGGTCGATGGCGCCGGGCCGTTCGGCCATGGAGTCGAAGAGATCGGCGAGCAGCCACAGCACGAAGCTGTGCACCAGGGCCTCGTTCGGCGGGATCTGTCCGAACTGGTCGCGCCACGCCACGGTGTCCATACCCATCGCCGCGGCCATGAGGACGCCACTCAGGAATATCCCGAAGCACGGCGGCAGTGCCCGCCAGGCGCATCCGCTGGCCAGCACGTAGATGCCGCGAACAGCGTCTCATCAGGCGTGTCCTGCGTCCCGCCGCTTTCGGCCGCGAGGGCCATCCCACCCCACTGCGGCAGGCGTTCGCCGAGTACGGGCGGATCGCCAAGACCGAGCACCTGCTGCGGATGGTCGACCCGGTCGACCACACCTACCGCCGGCAGATGAACCGCCAGCTCACCGTGCAGGAGCAACTGGGCTGCACCACCGCCGTCGCCGTCGCAACCGCTCTGTTCCTCACCGGAACCTTTCCGGCGGAACGCGCCCTGCAGCTCTACGTCATCTACAGCGCCGCCCTGCTTCTCAACATGGTGCGGACACTGACCTCACACCGCTGGACCGGGCAGGGGCAGCCGGTGAGCCTGGTCGAGCAGATGACCGACAGCGTCAATCATCCGCGTCGCCCGCACCTGACCGAGCTGTAGGCCCCGTCGGCTTTCGCCTGCATGCGCTGCACCACCTGTTCCAGGGCCTTCCCTACCACGCCCTGCCCGAGGCACACCGCCGCCTGACCACTGCCCTTCCCCCTGACTCGATCTACCACCTGACCGCCAGCAACGGCCTGCTCGCCTCCCTGACCGTCTTCTGGAAATCGGCCAGCGAAACGCAAGGAAATTCCTCCGCGGTGAACAGCCAAGTTGGGCCAGCAGACCGGGCCCGCCCAGGTTCGTATGACTCGCCACCAGCAGGGTGAATGCGTGCCGCTCCCTACACAGTGCGGATGGGATGGGCGCGTCCTAGGTGCCCTCGACGCGTCCGCCCAGGCCCCGGGACCGCTGCACACGAGACACGCTGGTCAAACCTCAGTCCCAAGTGTTCCGACCGGAACACTTGCGTTCGTTAGGACTGGAAACGATTCGGCCGAAGCGTTTGGTACTCCGTTCGCTGTTTGTTGGCGCATCCATGAAGCGGTCAGCTGAATCACACCCTCGGGCACCCTGCGCGCGGCTCCATGCCCTGCTGAGCGTCAAGGAGGTGGCTACAGGGGCGGGAGCGGGTTCCGGTCGCGGCGTCCGCTCAGGTCCGTGTAGCTGGGGCTGGCACAGACCTCATGTGCCGAATGTGCCTCAAAACCCCTCAGACATTCGTGAGGCACGTACCGATTCCGGGCCGTGCCTTATGTGCCTCATGGTCTCCAAGCCGCCCTAGATAACCGCGGCGTCGAGCACGTGACGGTACGGCTACTTCGTGTAGTTGTAGACGGTCGCCCGGGAGACGCCGAGCTGGTCGGCGATGAGTTGTGCGGAACTCCGGGTCTCGAAGAAGCCCTCGCGATGCAGCCGCCGCACCAGCTCGCGCTTCTGGTCACGGTTGAGACCACGCGGGGTGCTGGAGCGCTCCGCCGCGAAGGAGTCGATGGCCGACCGGAGTTCGCGTCCCGTGCGGTCGCGCAGCGTCTCCAGGGCCTCACCTTGGTGTTCGGCATCTGTGGCGACGAGGTTGGCCAGGGCGAGGGCTAGCGGGGACAGCGTACTGACGTCCAGGTTCAGGCACAGGGCCGCGACG
The DNA here is from genome assembly GCF_042717135.1 of Streptomyces sp. NPDC058620. Classification (NCBI taxonomy): domain Bacteria; kingdom Bacillati; phylum Actinomycetota; class Actinomycetes; order Kitasatosporales; family Streptomycetaceae; genus Streptomyces; species Streptomyces sp. NPDC058620. Next base: position 30,677 of record NZ_JBHXQO010000051.1, on the reverse strand, counting down.
TAACGTCCCTCGGCGTTCTTGATGCCGATCGAGGTGCTCTTGGCCGGGCGTCCGTCGGGGAACTGGTTGCTGTAGTTCTGGATGACGCTGGGGTAGTCGGGGTCCGCGATGCGGCGCAGGCCCAGTTCGGTAGCGGAGTCGCCGACCTGCCGTCCGGACAGGTTGTTCTCGATGGTGCGGATGGCGCTGTCGGGTCGGCGCAGATCGTGCAGGACGACCTCGCACAGACCTGGGAACATGCGCCCGACGGCGACAGCGATGCGCTCGGCTTCCCGTACGAGGTGCTCGTCATCCGATACGTAGCGCTCGTCGTCCGGTACGGCGGGCTGGTCGGCGCGTTTGTCATCCGGTCGGCTGACGGGGTGTGTCATCGGGCGCCGCTCGATTCCTGAGCGCCGTTACAGTGCCTGGCGAACACCGAGGCCATCTTCTCGGCGGACTTCAGCCCCGCACCGGTGAGCACGACCACGGTCGTCTCATCCGGAGCGATCTCTCCGGTCGCGATGAAGTGATCGAAGGTCGCCGCGGCGACGCTGCTGGTCGGCTCGGCGTACAAGCCTCTCGCGCTCAGTGCGCGGACCGCGGCGTGGATCTCCGCCTCGGGGACGGCGTAGGCGGCGCCGTCGGCGCGGCGGATGGCCTCCACTGCCTCGGGCAGCCGGACCGGGTGGGCGATGGACGCGCCCTCGGCGATCGTCGGCACCCGCTCGCCGCGGCCGGCCGGGTCGATGCCGTTGAACGTGTCGGCGATGGTCGCCCAGTGCTCGGGCTGCCCGACGAACAGGCGCGGGCGCCTGTCGATCTGGCCGGCGTCGAGTAGTTCACCGAACGCGAGGTCGCACCCGATGATGTTGCTGCCGGCCCCGGCCACGAGGACTACGTTGTCGGGCGCGGTGAAGCCGAGGGACTCCCACATCTCGTAGGCGATGGTCTTGGTGCCCTGGATGAACATGGGGTGCCAGTTGTGGCTGGCGTAGGGGATCTGCTCCGACTGCCGGATCGCCTCGTCCGAGACCTCGTCGCGGGTGCCGCCCACGAGCTCGATCTCGGCTCCGTAGGCGCGGGCCTGGAGGATCTTGGCTGCCGAGGTGGCGGCGGGAACGATGATCTTGGCGCGGATACCGGCGGCGGCGGCGTAGGCGGCCACCGCGGAACCGCCGTTGCCCGAACTGTCCTCGAGTACGCGCTCGACGCCGTGCGCCGCAAGGTGGGACATCATCACCGATACGCCCCGGTCCTTGAAGCTGGAGGTCGGGTTGAACCACTCCAGCTTGAAGTGGACGCGTCGGCCGGCCCAGTCGACCGGGACCATCGGCGTACACCCTTCGCCCAGGCTCACCCGGCTGGCGGCCGGGACGGGCAGGGCCGCGTGATAGCGCCACAGGGACCGTTCGGCGGTGTCGATCTGCTCGGGACGCAGGCCCGGCAGTGCACTGACGGCGAGGGGGCTGCCGTCCTCGCCCCGCCAGCGGGGGTCGTCCAGGGAGTAGCGCTTTCCCGACCGGTCATAGAGGTCGGCGACGGCTGAGTGATGTTCGGCGTTCACGGGCGGTTCCGGCTTCTACTCGCTCGACGTGCTGTCGCTGCGGTCTCGCGGCCAGCGGGCACCCTGCTATCCCCATGTTAGATGTCTTATCCAGATTTGAACAGCAAGTCTAATCGCTAGTCGATGCGCCGCAATGCGCCGACCGGGCGCCGGCCCGGCGCAGACCGAAGCGGCGAGGCCAGCAGAGTGATCCAGGCTGGGGTGGTGAGCAGCTCCGACTGTGCTGGCTGCGGGGCCCCTCCCGTGTGCCAACCTCCTTGGGGTCGGCCATCCGCATCAGCTCGACCGGCGGCGTCATGCGCAGCCCGAGGAATTGAAGCGAATCGCCGACGCCATCGTCGTCGGCGAGCTCACCGTGGCGCGCACTATGACCGTGTCCTATGTGGTGAGTCGGGCGAGTCGTTTGTAGCAGCAGATGGCGGCGGCGAGTCCGAGGAAGGCCAGGTAGTTGCGGGGTTGACGTTCGTATCGGTGGTTGAGGCGGCGGTATCCGGTCAGCCAGGATCCACCTGGCAGTCGGGCAAGGGCAGAAGCCCCTGTTGGTGGTGATCACGGCCGGTCAGCGGGGTGATTCCCCGCAGTTCGAATCGGTCCTGGTAGCAATCCGGGTCCCGCGGTTGGGCCTGGGACGGCCGCGCAAGCGCCCGTACCGAGTGCGTGCCGACAAGGCGTACGACTCTCGTAGCAACCGGGCCTACCTGCGCAGACGCGGGATCAAGGCGACGACCCCAGTGCCCTCGGACCGGGTCCGCAACCGCCAGAAACTCGGCTCCCGGGGCGGCCGGCCACCGAAGTTCGACAAGACCGACTACCGCGAGCGGCATGCCGTGGAGTGCGGAAGAATCAACCGTCTCAAGCGCCACAGGGCCATGGCGACGAGGTACGACAAACCTGCCGTCCGCTACGAGGCGACTGACGAGTGGTTGTGACCAGCAGGTTTGCGGGCGTTCTCAGTCTGTCGGCGCGGACGCGGCGCAGGCGTCGGCGATAGCTTGAGTGTCCCAGTAGAACGGACGGACCTCGGTGATCTGTCCGTCCTTGACCGTGATCGTTTGCAGGATTGGGAAGCTGAGTTCACGGCCAGTCGCACGAACGCGAGCACGGACCTGAGTGAGCACGACCGCAGTCTCACCGGTGGCGAGAAACTCCTGCTCCACCATGTCGAACATCTCCCAGACCTGTCCCATCGCAAGGAAGAACTGCGTCATTCCGTTGTGCCCACGCCAAGTACCTCCGTATGGCAGAGCATCCGCTTGATGTAGCTCGACATTCGGCGCGAAGAAGGGGGCGAGCAAGTCGAACGAAGCCTCGCCAGGGCCTCCGGCCGCCAGGTACTCCGCCTCGGCTGCATACATGCCGGTGAGCACTGTCACTGAGTCTGTAGTGGATGACATCGTCATGCCGCCAGCATGATCAGCAACGACGCGTCTTGCTCGCGGAAATCAGACGTCGTTGTGCGGCACGGTCAGCCCTTAGCGGCCTTTCGGTAACCCTCCGGTTCTACACGGCGGATCATCGTCGGAGCCAGAGTCGGATCGATGCGACGGTGACGGTGCCGTGGAAACCGTAGGCGCGCTTGTCGTATCTAGTGGCGGCGGCTCGGAAGCCCTTGAGCCGGTGGATCGTGCGCTCGACTTCGTTACGGCGTTTGTAGGTCTCTTTGTCGAAGCCGGTGGGTCGGCTGCCTTGGCTGCCTCGTCTCAGGCGGTTGGCCCGCTGGTTGCGGGGTTCCGGGATGGCGTGGCTGATCCCGCGTCCACGCAGGTAGAAGCGGATCCGCTGCGTGCTGTGGGCCTTGTCCGCGCTCACGTGGTCCGGCCTGGTGCGTGGTCGGCCGCTGCCCGGTCGCGGGACCCTTATCCGCTCCATGACGGCCTCGAACTGGGTGGAGTCGCCGGCCTGGCCCGGCGTGATGAGCAGCGCAAGTGGGTGGCGGCTGCCCTCGCAGGCCAGATGGATCTTGCTGGTCAGTCCTCCGCGCGAGCGGCCGAGGCCTTCGTCAGTCCAGTGCTGCTTCGGGATCCCCCTATTTCGGCGGATCCTTGCGAGCTCCAGCGGCGTGCTGGTGGGCCCGGCAGGATGTCGAGTCGATGCTCGCCAGGCTCCAGTCGAGGCGAACCTCGGCGTCGGCCGCGGCCTGTGGAACTGTCAGGATCCGGTCCCAAGTGCCGTCAGCACACCAGCGTCGGTGCCGGTCGTAGACCGTCGTCCATGGCCCGAAACGCGTCGGGAGGTCCCGCCACGGAACCCCCGCGCGCGCCCGGTAAAGGATCCCGCTTATCACCCGTCGATGGCTGGCCCACCGGCCGCCCTGTCGCCCGTTCACCGGCAGGTGCGGCCTCAGCCGTGCCCACTCGTCCTTGCTCAGATCTCCCCGCCCCATGGCCGACACAACGATCCGATCATGGGACGGTAACAAGATCCGCCGTACAGAACCTAGTCTTCGTTCGCGCGTCCGACCCTGAGCGAGAAGCCTCGCCGCGCACATCGGATCTTGTCTTTTCGGGGACGCCGATGGAGTGCTAGCTTGCCCACGCAACCACACGGAGAGCGTCGCCCGATGCGGGCGGCCGCAACGTTGCGTGGCCAGGGGGGACTTCAGTGTGTCGTCAAGCTGCTTCTCAGCAGCTTCGTGTCGCCGCACCGGCGATCATCGAGGCGCACCGGGCGGCGTCGGGTCGGCTCGGCAGCCCGCCGGTCTGCCGCAAGGGCCCTGGCGGCAGTGCCGTCGAGCACTGAGCGCTGACGTGACCGTCCGCTGTGGCACAGACGTGGTCGGGTCCGAGTGGCGTTTTCGGGACTGACGACGACGTGTGAGAGTCATCGTTCTTCGTAGGGTTTAGGATTTCGTGTCCGGAATTCTGTGCGCTCGCAACTAGAAAATATGAGCGCGACCCGCACTGGCATGAAGTCCTCATCCTCCACTGACTTCCCGCTCGGCGGGTCCAAAGGTGCGTGCCATGAATATTCTTTTGCTCCACCCCGTTACGCGGTGGTCGCTGAACCGTATCGCGTACATCTGTCGTCGCGAGGGCTGGAAACTCACGATCATGACGATTGAGAGTTCGAACGTGGAGGACAGCACCGCAGGTCTGCACGAGTGGATCAGAGTCCCGGCATTGTCGGAATCCCGTGAGGAGATGCTCGCGCAGATCGGTGCGCGGCCATGTGATGCTGTGGTCGCAGGCAGTGAATTCGCTGTAGTTGCCGCGGACGTACTGGCAGAAGGATTGGGTCTGTACCACAATAACGTCGCCAAAATACGTGCCTCGCGGAACAAGGCGCTCATGAGGAAAGCCTTTGCCCAGCAAAACGTGCCCCAGCCGAGAGTGGTCACCAGGCTCTCCTCGCTTGATGAGAGCCGCGCTTTCGACTGGGGGAGCGTGACCTTCCCGGTGATCGTGAAGCCGCTTGATATGACCATGAGTCTCTTCGTGCGCAGGTGCAACTCGCGCAACGAGGTCGAGGCCACACTGGCGGAGATGCTGTCCTTCAAGAAGGCCCGGTTGACCAATTATGAATTTGCCGCAGGAGCCCTCGTCGAGGAGTTCGTCGACGGCCCGGAATTCAGTCTTGAATGCGTCGTTCAGGACGCGAAGGTTCTGACGCACGCATTGACGCGCAAGTTCGTGTCGCCGCTTCCCGTGTGTCACGAGGTCGGTCATGTTTCCGGCAGCGACATACCGGCGCAGCACCGGCAAACGCTGTTGGACACGGCCGAGCGCATCGCGTTGAGCTGGGGCATGGCGCAAGGAGTGATGCACATGGAGTTCAAGATGAATGCTGAGCGGATCAGCGTCATTGAGGCCGCGGCTCGCCCCATCGGTGGCCATGTGACGGAGATGGTCGAACTGCAGCACGGCCTGCACCTTGAGGAGGCCTACCTCCACGCCAGGGCCGGCGTTGACTGGCAGGCCCCCGTGCGCGAGCCGCAGGGCCTCTGGCACGGGATTCGCTTTCACTTCGACGAGCGCACCGAGGTGGCGCGGCCCGCGAACGTCGATGAAGTGCGTGTCATCCGCAGTGAAGAGAATGTCGTCGTCGATGCCGAACCTTTCTCGGGGAACCGGCGTACTGGCTATTCCATACTGCGGAGTGAATCGTTGAACGACCTGAGTGAGTATGTGGGAAGGCTGTAGGCGTCTCCTCGTTCCATGATTCCCATTGATAAGGATGTGCTGGGTATGGAAGACCCGAAACAGGTCGTTGTCCTGGGCAGTAGCCCCGGACTCTGTGACCGCCTGCGCCTGGCAGGTGCGGATATTACGCTGGTCGAAGCACCGGAACGGTTCGACAAGGCGCTGGCTTCGTTTGTCAAGCGCAGTGTGCTGACCGAGTACGACGACCCCTCCCTGATCCCGCTGCTGCGGGGGATACACGGTCACACTCCCTTCACCGCGGTGATCTCACTCACGGAGCAGGGATTGATGCCTGCTGCGCGGATCGCCGAAACCCTCGGTATTCGTGGCCTTTCTCAAGACGTCGTCGCGCGTACACGGGACAAGTTCGCGATGCGGACCTGGTTGCGGGACAAGGGGTTCTCCTCCGTGCCCTGCGCGGTCGTGCGGGACGTCGCTGGCATCCAGGGGTTCGCGGCCAGGCATGGGTTTCCGGTGATCGTGAAGCCGCGGCATGGCCAGGGGAGCCAGAACGTCTCATGTTTCCGGACAGCCGATGAAGTGGTTCTGCCGCCCGCGAGTACGGACGATTACATTGCCGAGCCGTTCCATCTGGGGCCGGAATTCTCGGTCGAAGCGTTCAGTTGTGCCGGCGAGCACCACGTGCTTGCCATCACGGGCAAGTTCACGCACGAGGACGATCCGGCGAACCCCTTTGTGGAAGTGGGACACGTCGTCCCGGCGGACATCGCCCCAGAGGTCGTGGATGCGATCACGGAGTACGTGGTCGAGTTCCTTGACGTCATGGGAATCGCCGATGGCTGCAGCCATACAGAGCTGCGCATGACGTCTGCGGGCCCGGAGGTCATCGAGACGCACACGCGTGTCGGCGGGGACTCCATACCCGTCCTCGTCAGGCAAGCCACCGGGCATGACCTGTTGGACCTGACCGTCCAGTGGGCCCTTGACCGGATCGGACCGCCCAGGACGACACCCTCGGCGCACGGCGCTGCCGCCATCCGCTTCTTCACGCCGCCACAGGGATGGGTCGTCGGTGTCGCGGGGGTGCAACGGTGGCAAGGGCTGCCCGGTGTCCTGCAGTTGAACCTTCCCGTGAAGGTCGGAGACAGGATCCACCCCGTCCAGAACTCCCGTACCCGAGTCGGCTATGTACTGGCCACGGCTCCGACACCCGCACGCGCGATCGAGATTTGCCGCAAGGTCACCTCCGGGGTGCGGATCGACGTCAGCCCGGAGCCACCGCGGGGAAGGCGATGACGGGACCGTGGAGGGCCCCCATGACCCCACCGGAGCATCCGACCCAGGCAGTCGCTGTCGAGGAGTGGCCGGCTCGTTTCGATCGTAGGCGTGTCACGTGACCACCTACCGTGAGATCTTCGGGATACGCGAGTTCCGCGTCCTCTTCGTGGTCCGCTTGTTCGCCATGACGGGTGTCGTCGTCTCGAGCCTCGCCCTGGGCACGGTGACGTACCACGAGACGCGGTCACCGTTCTTGACCGCGGTCTCCCTTTTCGGGGGGCCGCTGGTGCAACTCGTCACCGCGCGGTACCTGTTGGCCTCCTCGGATCTGTTGCGCCCCCGCACCGCGATGGTCTTCATGGCGGGCGTCGCCATGCTGACCGCCGCGTTGCAGATGCTGCCCGACCTGAGCTGGTGGATGCGCTTGCTGATCCTCGCCGGTGGATACGTGGTGTTGGCCGCCACGTCGGGCAGTGTCTTCGCTCTGTTGTCGGACATCGTGCCGAAGGACGCGTACGTACTGGCCCGCGCCACGATGAACATCACGGTCGGGGGCATGCAGATCATCGGCAATGCCGTCGGCGCGCTCCTGCTCGCCGTACTGTCGCCGACCTGGTTGTTCGGAATCGCCGCGATGGTGAGTGTCACCGCGGGGGTCACGGCGCGGATCGGACTCTCCGATCGTCCTCCGCGAGCGGAAGGGAAGGTTGTCGAACGCAGCCGCCAGATCAACCGTGAACTTCTCACGTCGCCCGGCGTCCGGCCCCTCTATCTGATGATGTGGGTGCCCAACGGCCTGGTCGTGGGGTGCGAGGCCCTGTTCATCCCGTACTCCTCGGGCCATGCCGGATACCTGTTGGCCGCCGGTGCGGGCGGCATGCTCCTGGGGGACATCGTGATGGGGCGATTCGTCCCCGAGATACTGCGCGACAGGCTGATCCTGCCGTTGCGCGTGCTGTTGGCGGCGCCGTTCCTGGCGTTCCCACTCTCGCTCCCAGTGCCAGTGGCGGCGACGCTGGTGGGGGTCTCCTCCTTCGGCTTCGCGGCCTCGCTGCCTCTGCAGGAGCGGCTGGTGCGCCACACCCGCGCGGACGTACGGGGTCAGGCGTTCGGCCTGACCGGAACGGGTTTGATGATGGGTCAGGCAATCGGTGCGCTGCTGGCCGGGGGCCTAGCCCAGTTGTTGGGTGCCACGCGCGCGGTGGGCTGGACGATGGCCATGATGGCCGTGTTGTCGCTGCTGGTCACCGCGCAGCTGCGAAAGTCCCTGGAGCGCACCGGCGCCACGAGCCCCGTCGGCAGCGGCCACCCGGCCGTGCGCTGAGCCAGGGCCGCGGGCACCAGGGCGTGAGTACCCCGTCCAGCGAGTACCCAGGTTCCATCCGCGTTCACCTGGTGCTCGGGCTCCGTCCTGGTGCCGGTCGGCCGTGCCTGCTTGGCTTGGCGGCACCTACTTCGACGAACAGGTGAGGCTCACATGGTCCCGAGGCACGTGGTCGCCGGCCTGGTCCTTTTCCCCGTCCTTGCCTTCCCTGCGACCGGACAGGCGGTCGCGGCGGGCCAGGACCACCCCGGCCCACCCTCGCATCAGGTCGCCTTCGATCTGCAGGCCCACCGCGGAGGCCTCGGCCTCACCACCGAGTCCTCCCTCGACGGCTTCCGAAAGGCGATACGCCTCGGCGTCAGCACGCTGGAACTGGATACCCAGATCACCAAGGACCGGAAGGTGGTCGTCAACCACGACCGGCAGATCAGCGTCCACAAGTGCCAGGACTCCGGTCCGCTCGTACCCGGCGATCCCCTGTACCCGTACGTCGGCAAGTACATCAAGGACCTGACCCTCGCCCAGATCAAGACCTTGGACTGCGGGTATCAACAGCTCCCGGGTTTCCCGGAACAGGAACAGATCAAGGGCTTCCGGCTGGTCGAACTCAAGGACGTCCTGAATCTCGTGAAGGATTTCGGGGCGAAGCGGCTCAAGCTGAACATCGAGACCAAGGTGGAGGCCGGGGCGCCCGAGCAGACCGCGCCACGCGGGTTGTTCGTCCGTCGCGTCTTCGAGGAGATCCACCGCTCCGGCATCGAGAGGCAGGTCTCCATCCAGTCCTTCGACTGGGGGGCGCTGAAGGAGATGCACAAGATCGCGCCGCGTTACCCCCTGGTGGCACTCACTAACTACGACTTCCTTCAGGTGGGCAAGCCCGGAGCCTCCCCTTGGCTCGGAGGGATCGACGCCGACGACTACGGCGGCGACTTCGTGCGGGCTGCCGCCGCTGTGCCCGGCGTTGCCGCTCTGTCCCCCAACTACGGCTTCCCGCAGAACGGCACGATCGCCGACCCGGACTTCCGGTTCTACCCGGGCGAAGCGATGATCCGTGAGGCGCATCGGCGTGGGCTCAAGCTGATCCCGTGGACCTGTGACGACCCGGCCACCGTGGAGGCACTCATGGACATGGGTGTCGACGGCGTCATCACTGACTATCCCGACCGGGTGCGGGAGATCATGGCGGCTCGCGGCATGCGCCTGCCCACCGCGTACCGGGAACCGCGTCGCTGAAGTGGAGGCCGGCCGCACCACAGGTCGAGCGGCTGGGGGCGCGCGCCGTACCCCAGCACGGAGAGGCGTGCCCCGGACGCTCCATTGGCGGGCACAAGCGCCATGAGCTGCTGCCTTGGTCAGGGGCCCGTCGTCATCCCAGAGGGCCGCCCAGGTCAGTTACCGCTGCTGAAGGCCCAGGCGGCGACGTCTCGGTAAGGGATGGGTCCGGGGCTTCGGCCGAAGTCGCTGCCGACGAGGTGGAGCCGCTCGGCAGTCCATCGGCAGCCGGTGAACCCGGCGATCCCGTCGGCGATCTCCGCCGTCGAGGTGAGATCGCCCCTCCGGGCACGGGCCAGCGTGAGGTGGGGGCGCAGCGGCCGGTCCGCGAAGGCATCTTCTCGGCGGCGTCCTGACGAGACTGGAAGGCCTGGTCGGAGTTCCCAGTGGGGATCTTCTCGACACCCGCCTGGGTCAGCGGCCGCTTCAGGGCCGCGACGAGGGCCGTCCGCAGCCGCTTGGCGCTGTGGGGGGTGTTGTCGACCGCCCAGAAGAACTATCCGACCCACCCGATGCTGCGGCCGGGCCGCGCGGTGCTCGCCAGCCACAGGGCCCGATGGAGGATGAGGGGCCGGATCGTGGCGGAGTCGGGCTCGAGCCGGACCGAGGACCTGGGGAGCCAGCCCTGTTGCTGCCAGCGCTCCACCTGCGTCGTGGTGGCCTTGCCCCCCTGCTCCTCAATCCCCGGACCAGGGCTTCGTGGGCGGGGGACGGCTTCGTGCGGGGCATGGTCAATTCATCAGGTCCTGGCTGCCGACGGTCAAGGCGGAGTACGGGGCGACCGCAGTTCCCAGAGCGCTCGCCCATGCCTCGCTGTGCGCGGATGTAACGGGGTGGCGTCACCCGGGACGATCTGATCGGCTGCCGACGCATCCACGTCCTCGGTCACGCCTCGTGTCTCGCCCCTGGGCACAGGTTCCTCAGAACTGAGGAGTCATCAGGTCTGGCGTCCCGGGCCATTGACTCTCCTACCAGCTGCCGCGATCCTCAACTCACCAGTAACCTGAATGGACATGTCAATTAAGGTGAGTGGCAGCCATGGTTCAACCTCCGCGCCGCAGGCTCAGATCCCTCACGGTGGTGTCACTGCTCCTCACCGTGATGGCCCTGGCACTCGGTCCGATACCCAGCTCCGCGGCGGAGCCCGGCTGGTGGACCCCCGCCGCGCGGCCCACGCCCGACTCGCAGATCAACGTCACGGGCGAGCCCTTCAAGGGCACCGACGCCCTGGGGCGCGTAAGGGGCTTCGTCGACGCCCACGACCACATCATGTCCAACGAGGGCTTCGGCGGCCGGCTGATCTGCGGCAAGCCCTTCTCGGAGCAGGGCATTGCTGACGCGCTGAGGGACTGCCCCGAGCACTACCCCGACGGCACACTGGCCATCTTCGACCTCATCACGAAGGGCGGCGACGGCAAGCACGACCCCAACGGGTGGCCAACATTCAAGGACTGGCCCGCCCACGACTCGCTGACCCACCAGCAGAACTACTACGCCTGGATCGAGCGGGCCTGGCGCGGCGGCCAGCGGGTTCTCGTCAACGACCTGGTCACCAACGGGGTTATCTGCTCGGTCTACTTCTTCAAGGACCGCGGCTGCGACGAGATGACCGCCATCCGTCTCGAGGCGCAGAAGTCGTACGACATGCAGGCCTTCATCGACAGGATGTACGGCGGCCTCGGCAAGGGCTGGTTCCGCATCGTCACCGACAGCGCCCAGGCCCGCCAGGTCATCGAGCAGGGCAAGCTGGCCGTCGTCCTGGGCGTCGAGACTTCCGAGCCGTTCGGCTGCAAGCAGATTCTGGACATCGCGCAGTGCTCCAAGGAGGACATAGACCGGGGCCTGGACGAGCTGCATAAACTGGGCGTGCGCAGCATGTTCCTGTGCCATAAGTTCGACAACGCCCTGTGCGGGGTGCGCTTCGACTCCGGCGCACTCGGTACGGCGATCAACGTGGGGCAGTTCCTGTCGACCGGCACCTTCTGGAAGGTGGAGACCTGCCGGGGGCCGCAGCACGACAATCCCATCGGCAACGCGGTGGCGGCGGAGGCGGAGAAGCAGCTGCCGACCGGGGTGGCCGTCCCCTCGTACGCCTCGGACATGCGGTGCAACACCCGCGGGCTTACCGACCTAGGCGAGTACGCGGTGCGCGGCATGATGAAGCGCAAGATGATGCTGGAGATCGACCACATGAGCGTGAAGGCCGCGGGTCAGGCCTTCGACATCCTCGAATCCGAGTCGTACCCGGGCATCATCTCCTCGCACAGCTGGATGGATCTGGGCTGGACCGAGCGGCTCTACAGGCTCGGCGGGTTCATCGGCCAGTACATGAGCGGCTCAGAGGCGTTCAGCGCGGAGGCCAAGCGCACGGACGCGTTACGCGAGAAGTACAGGGTCGGCTACGGCTACGGCACCGACATGAACGGTGTCGGCGGCTGGCCGGGCCCGCGGGGTGGGGACACCCCGAACCCGGTGAAGTACCCCTTCCGCAGCACGGACGGCGGCTCGGTGATCGATAAGCAGACTACCGGCGAGCGCACTTGGGACTTCAACACCAATGGCGCGGCGCACTACGGCATGGTCCCGGACTGGATCGAGGACATCCGGATCGTCGGCGGCCAGGATGTCGTGGACGACCTCTTCGCGGGCGCCGAGTCCTACCTCCGCACCTGGGGGAAGTCCGAGAAACACAAGTCCGGGGTGAACCTGGCCTCGGATGCGGCCGCCTCGGCGTCCACGTCGGAATGGTGGAACCCGTTCGTCAGCTTCGCACCCGGCCGGGCCGTGGACGGCGACGAGGGCACCCGCTGGGCCAGCGAGTGGAACGACGACCAGTGGCTGCGGATCGACCTCGGATCCGCGAACCTGATCAAGCGCGTCACCCTCGACTGGGAGGCGGCGTACGGGAAGTCGTACCGCGTCGAGCTGTCGGCCGACGGCACGAACTGGGAGACGGCGTGGTCCACGACCGCTGGTGACGGCGGCCTGGACACGGCGCGCTTCGCCGGAACTCCGGCACGCTACGTACGGGTTCAGGGGCTGGAGCGCGGCACTCGGTGGGGCTACTCACTCTCCGAGGTCGGCGTCTACAGCGACTGACGGCACCGGAGGGCGGTGTCCTTCTGATCCGCCGGCCCCGGCAATGACAGTGACCACCGTCGCCACCATGAACAGGGCCACCAGTGTCCTGGCCGAGGGGAACGCCCGCGTCGAAGCCAGCCCGGTCGCGGCACTCGGGCGGCAGCGCGGCCACGAGCTCACCGAGCTCCGGCAGCGGCTCCGCAAGAGCAATGAGGACCGCCGCAGACTTCAGGAACAAGTCGACGCCGCCGCCAGCGTGACCGCCGCCCTCCTGGCCGAGAACGCCACCCTCCGCGAACAGGCGGCTCGACGGTCCGCCGTCATCATGCCGATCACCCGCACCCATGGAGGTCCACCACCAGCTCAGTAGCGTGGCCGACTGCACGCGGGAAGGCGATGTGCTCCGGGGTGCGGCAATAGGCGCATGCCTGGCTCCGGGCCGGCGCCCCGTGGACGGGTCCGCGGTACCAGTCCTGCTCACGCCTCTGGCCGGACTTGAGGACATGACGGGCTCACGCATGTTCGTGCCCGGCCGGCCGGAGTAGACCGACTGCTGGTAGGTCATGTCCGGTGCGTACATGTACTCCTGCCGCTTGGCAGGAGCGTGCACGAACGTTCTTGCACGGAACGAGTATCCGCCCCAGGTATGCCATGCGCTCAGCCACTCGTTGGCCAGGCGGGGTTCGAGGTCACTGTAGAAGTGGTTCGTGGTGACCGCGTACTGCCGCTTGTACGTCGTCATGGCAGGCTCGGCGGGCAGAGAGCCTTCGAAGGCGAGGGGCCCTAGGGCGTGTATCGAGTCGTGATCAATCAGCGGTCAGGGTGAGGTCTTTGATCCAGATCATCGAGGCGCGTAGTTGCAGGCCGGCGAGGTAGCTCTCGGGGGTCTTGTCGTAGCGGGTGGCGATGCCGCGCCAGGCCTTGAGCTTGTTGATCAGGCGCTCGACGGTGTTCCGTTCCTTGTACAGGTCGGTGTCGTGGGTGAGGGGTCGGCCGCCCCGGCGGCCCCTCTTCTTCCGGTTGGCAGTCTGGTCCTTCTTCTCCGGGATGACGGCCTTGATGTTTCGTGTGCGCAGGTAGGCGCGGTTACGGCGGGAGGAGTACGTCTTGTCGCCGGCGACTGCGTCGGGCCGGGTGCGGAGTCGGCCGACCGGGCCGCGGACCCGCAGCTTGTCCAGGACCGGGATGAACTGCGGACTTCCTGCGGCCTGTCCCGCGGTCACCTCGCCGCGTTGTCGGAACGCCCGAATACATCCAGTATGCGGACGTCCCTCCGCCTTGCGATGCACCGCATCTGACGCCGCGCGCTGATCCCCCAGGGATTACGGGACAGCCAGATGCGCCCTTCGGGCTGAAAGGTCGCGGTCGCCGCGTTCGCGGATACTGGCGCGGTTTCGGCGAATGCCCAGCCTCCCTTTCTCGGGTACCAAGTCGGGCGGATCGGTGTCAGCTGGCTTGGCCGCCGACGCAGCGGTGGATGCTGAGGGCGGCGTCGGCCGCCGCGACGGCGCGGCCCGCGGTGGCGGTGCTGACGGTCATCAGCCGTGATGATGGGGTCGGCGCTTGGACCTGGTCACCGACAGTCTCAACAACCGGCCTGTCTCGCCCCTGCCGCGTGATTTCAGGTGGCTCCGGCCGCGTCGATGGTCGTGCGTGTTCCGGGACTGTCTGGGTCGTTGAGAGAGCATGGAGATCAAATGGCGGGCCCGACCTCGTGAACGGACCGGGTGCGGAGAGACTCAGCCTTCGCCGGTCCGCGTCGGCAACCGCGTCCTTTCGTCCTCAATGCACGGCCGTTCGCCCGTGGATATGGCCGGGAGGGCTGGCCTGTGACCTCAGGTGTGATGGACGTTCAGGAGATCGACCTGGGGGCGGTGCGGGAGCAGGTTGATGCGGTGCTGGAGGACTTCCTCACCAGCAGGGCCCGGGTGGCTGCCGGACGGGGTCATCCCATCGAGGTGGTGAACACCGTGCGGGACTTCTTGGCTGCCGGCGGCAAGCGCATTCGAGCCCTGTTGTGCGTGGTCGGCTGGCATGCCGCCGGCGGGAGCGAGGACAGGGCGGCCGTCTTGAGGGTGGCGGCGTCGCTGGAGCTGTTCGTGGCATTCGCGCTCATCCACGACGACATCATGGACGACTCGGCCACGCGCCGGGGCCGCCCCGCGGTCCACCGCACTCTGCGTGCGCGGCTTGGTCCGTCCCCGCGGGCGGAACGGCTCGGTGCCGGCGGTGCCCTCCTGGTGGGCAATCTCGCCCTGATCTGGGCCCAGGAGCTGCTGCACACCGCCGCACTGTCCGTCCAGCGGCGCCGTACGGTGCACGCTCTGTTCGACGCGATGCTGGAGGAGGTGATGTACGGCCAGTACCTGGACGTGATGGGCACCGGCGCCGATGACGACATCGACGCGGCTCTGCAGATCGTGCGCTACAAGACCGCCACCGCGACGGTCGAGCGTCCCCTGCAGCTGGGAGCCGCCGTCGCCGGCGCCGACGACACCACCCTGGGCCTGTTCACGGAACTGGGTCTGCCCCTGGGGGAAGCGTTCCAGATCAGGGACGACCTGCTGGACGTCTTCGGCAGCGCGGACGGTGCGTGCGCGCCCGGCCTGGGCGACCTCCGCGAGGGCAAGCACACGGTTATCCTCGCTCGGGGCCTGCGGGCGGCCTCCGCGGCGCAGCAGCGTCGTCTGCGTCACCTGGTTGGACGGGACGACTTGGACGAACGCGGAGCAGGTGAGGTGCGGGCCATCCTGGAGGAGACCGGCGCGCGGGAGCACACCGAGCACATGATCACCTCACGGTATGAGCAGGTCCTGCGAGTCCTGGATGCGTCCGCGCTGCCGCCGGCCGCGTCCCGGGCGCTGCACGGGCTGGCCGTCACCGCTACCCAGTACACCTCCTGACGTGCCAGTAACTTCTGGGCACACCCCCGTCAGGACACAGCCCCTCAACGCCATCAGACCCCTCGCGCGCGCCACAGTCCTGTGGACCACCTTGGCCTTGACGAATGGAGCCCCCACGTGACCGAGACCGCCCTTCCCACCGACCAGGTCAAAGAGCGCTTCGCCGCTTACGAAGGCCGCTTCAACGCACAGTTCGAACAGTACTTCCGCGACCTGGCAGACGGCTTCGACGCCCCGTCGCCCAGCCGTTTCACTCCTGAGTGCCTCGACCTGCTGCGAGATATGTCCGTGCGGGGCGGCAAGCGGCTACGGGTGGCACTCATCTACGAGGCGGCCCGCCTGGTGACCCCCGATCCGGTGCCCGGCTTGGAGGAGGCCGCGCTGAGCATCGAACTGCTGCAGACGCATGCGCTGATCCACGACGACATCATCGATGACGGCGCCATCCGCCGGGGCGGGCCCTCGACCTACTACGCCTACCGGCAGAAGTTCCCCCAGCGCCTTCAGGACGCCCTCGGGCTCACCATCCTCGCCGGTGACCTCGCACTGGCCCTGTCCTTGCAGGTCCTCCTCGATTCCCCGGCCGCGCTCGCGGTGCGCCATGCGATGGCCGGTGTACAGACCGCGGCGGCCTCCGCCATGATCGTGGGCCAGATCACCGATATCGAACGGGACTTCACCGACATTCCGTCCGAGGAACTTTTGCACGCGGTGTCCGCCTACAAGTCCGCCCACTACTCGATCCTCGCCCCCCTACAGCTCGGTCTGCTGGCTGCGGGCGAGGACCCGGCACGCTTCGATGCGGAACTGCGCCGCTACGCGCGGCTGGTCGGTATCTACGAGCAGATGCGCGACGACTACCTCGACCTGTTCGGCAACCCGCAGACCATGGGAAAGCCCACCGGCAGCGACCTGCGCGACGGCAAGCGCAGCTACACCATCAGCGCCCTGCTGGCAGCTGTGAGCGGCCCGGAGCGGGCGGTGGTGGAATCCGCCCTCGGCGACTCCTCCTGCACCCCGCAGACCGTGGCCGCCGTCCGGGAGATCGCCTCGAGCTGCGGTGTCGAGCAGAAGCTGCGGGCGGATATCCAGCGGTATGCGGAACTGGCCTCGGCCGAAGCCGCCGGTTGGCGGCCGCGCTGGCGCGAGGAGGCAGTCACCCTCTTCGAGCACCTGCCGCTGTGGCGCGTCGATCCGGCGCTGTGATCACTCCGTAGACGGCCCTGGGACAGCCGGTGCTACCGCGGCAGTCCCAGGGTCGGTCGGCGGCCGGCCTTCGGCTGCCGCCAGGGCTTCCAGGGCCTGGCGCCATCGGGCGGGGAGGCTCTCTGCGCCGGGGAGAGCTGCGTCGATGCGGAAGCACGCACTCGCCTCGTCTCCGTAGAGGAGCACGACGACCGCTAGGGGCGCCCCGGGCGGACAGCACATGACGGGATCGGCCCGGTTCACCACCGCGTCGCCATAGCGGAGGCGCTTGCGCAACACCAGGAAGGAAGCGGCGAGGGTGAGCCGTCCCGGGGCGGTGCTCGCGGCCACGAGGCGCCTGAGAAGCCCGGCGGGCAGGCGGGTGAGAGCAGCACGGAGTACGGCTCGGTGTCCGGGCAGTTTGAACGCAGCGGTGACCGCGCTGGTGCCGGCGAGCCGCTGGGTGAGGGGCGGGAGGCCGCCCGGAAGGTCGACCCGCGTCAGGAAGAGGCGATTGCCAGGGACCGCCCGCTCGTCGGCCGTGCGCAGGCTGACGGGAACCATGACGGGAATCGGGGCCCGGGCGGCCCGCGGCCAAGCTGTGCTCGCCCACCCGGCGATCGCGTGGCCCAAGGCGGTGAGGTAGACGTCGTTGATGCTGGCGCCACCGGCGCGGGCCGCAGCCTTGAGCAACGACACAGGCACCCGGACCCACGAAGTGCGACGGCGACTGGAAAGCGGCCGCGAGGACGAGGTCCACACATGGTGCTTGCGGGCATGCCGTAGCAGGACGGCGGCACTTCGCAGGACCTGCCGCAGCCGGGGCCGCGGCTCGGCGGACGGTGTCCGCGGTACCGGCGCAGGCCCGGTGGTTGCATCCGGCCCGAAGAGGTCCTCCAAGACCGCGACGATGGCGACGCCGTCCTGGACGGCGTGATGGGTCAGGTAGAGCAGCGCAAACCCGTCGGGGACGTGTCCGTGCAACAGGACCAGGCGCCAGGCCGGGACGCCCTCGGGCCAAGGGGCGCGCATCAGATCCTGCACCGCGGCTTCGAGAGCTTCCGGCCCCCTGGGCACGCGACGTGCGACGACGTGATGCGCTGGGTCGGGAACGGCAGGTACCCACTGAGCCCGCCGGCCGTCCCCGCGCAGAAGGTGCGTCATGCACGGAATATGGGGCAGGCGCGCGGCCACGTACGCCTGCAGGTCAAGCAGCTCGGGAACGGCGCCGGACAGATGCAGCACCGTACCGATGGTCGAGGCGGCGTCCGGATGCTCGGCGCGTTGCTCCAAGTCGCGCAGGAAGAGATCGGCGGCGCTGGGAGGGAGGAACGTTCGCATCTGATTCATCTCCCTAATCGCAGGAGAGCGAAGGCCGCGCCGCTGACGACCGCGCCCACGCACGCTCCGACGGCCACCTGGGCGACGGTGTGGCACCGCAGCCGCACCCGTGACCAGCCGATCAATGCCACCAGCGGCGCGGAAAGGAGCCACCACGGCCCGTAGAGCGAGGCGAGGACCGTCAGGGCACCGGCCGCGACCGCGGAGTGCACCGACACCTTCCAGAAGAAGGTGATCAGCATCAGCATCAGCAGCACGGCCAGCATCGCGGCCACCAGCGTACGGACGGCAGGCGTGGCTTCCAGCCCGTACAGCAGCCCTGTGCCGGTGATGACCGAGACCAGGACGACGGGGCCGGCCACCAAACGCTCCCGGCGCTGCCGTACGTGCCGGTCGCTCCAGTAGTTCCGGCGTTCGCCCAGGCAGAGGATCACAAAGGGCAGCACGCTGGTGAACAGGGTCGCGAACAGGCCCCACCCAAACCCCTCGGCGCCGTCGGTGTGCCATCCGAGCAACGGCGCCAGGGCCAGCATCCAGTTCCTCGGCTCGAAGCCGTCACTGACGAGCCACGCAACGCGCGCGTCAACGGGGCAAGCGGCACGAAGGAGCGGGCCTACTTCCCGCTCTGTCACTACCGCAACGTCTTGCTCGGACACCCAAGTCCCCCTGCCCTCGCCACACCTGTCGAGCCGATACGGTCCACCGGCTCAACGACACCGAACAGCCCTGGTCACTGCGCCGAGGCGGTCTCCTCGACGCCCGGCACCGATGCTCGGGCCGGCCGGCGGGTGCGGGTGCGCACGGCGAAGGCGGCCATACCGAGTCCCGCCATGCCCAGCGCCCATCCGAAGCCCAGCAGCAGGCAGCTCCAAGGCATCACGTGCAGGCCGGCGGCCGTCACCGCGGTCTGCACCGCGGCGTGGGCCGGCAGGTACCGCACCAGGGCACTGTCCGACTGCGGGTTGATCAAGGGGTTCTGGAGCAGCAGATCGATGGAGCTGACCATGATGGCCAGGAACATTCCGGCCAGCTCACTGCGCACCACGGCCGCGAGCGCGATGCCGATGCTGCCGTAGATCAGCGCCCCGGTGAACATCCCGGCAGCGAACACCACCGGCTGCTCCGGCCGCCAGAACAGGTGCATCCACGCGGTGGCATAGACGGCGACCGCGGCCGCCACCAGGACGAGGGAGGCGCACTTCGCCAGGGCCAGACAGGAGCGCGGGAAGCCGGCCTGCACCAGGCGCCCGTCGAAGACGGCGGAGCGGGCCGTGGCGACGAACATCATGAACGCGATGACCAGCGCGAGAGCCTGCAGCGCCCCGACCACCTGGGTCAGAACACTGCCGTCCATGACCACGAAACGCCCGACCGGACGGACGTAGAACCGCAGCGGTGTCTGCGCCACCACGGTGTAGGCCAAAGTGGTCCACAGCGGAACGAACAGGAGCACGATGAGCAGAGCCAGCCGGTTACGGGCCTGTTCGATCAGCGCGAACCGCAGCGCCGTACCGAAGCAGGTCTGCCAGCGCTTCACGAGGCCACCGCGATCGTGTCGGTCCGCTCGGCCTCCCGCAGCACCCCGCCGTCCAAGCGGTACAGGATGTCCAAGCGGGAGACGTCGTAGGCGAGGTGAGAGACCACCAGCACCGCGCAGCCCCGGTCCCGCAAGGCCGCGGCCAAGTCCCAGAACCGTAGATACGTCTCCCAGTCGAAGCCCTGATACGGCTCATCCAGGAGCAGCACCTGCGGATCGTGCATCAAGGCCAGGACCAAGTTGAGCTTCTGGCGTGTGCCGCCACTGAGCGTCTCCACCCGCTCGTACCGGTAGCCGCTGAAGTTCAGCTCCTCCAGCAGCTCATAGGCCCGGGACAGACGGCTGATGCCATAGGCGGCTTGGAAGAACTGGAGATGCTGCTCGACGGTGAACGCCTGGTGGAGCACGGTCTCCTGCGGGCAACAGCCCAGCCGGCCCGACCGCTCCACCACACCGCTGTCTGCGGTGAGATCGCCGGCCAGGATCCGCAGCAGCGTGCTCTTGCCAGCCCCATTCTCGCCGACGATGCCCACCAACTGGCCCGCGTGGAGGTCCAGCGACATCCCGCGCAGGACCGGACGGTTGCGGTAGCTCTTGAACACACCTCGCATACGCAACACCGGACCGCCCGCCATCACAGCCTTGCCATCGAGCTCGCGCCGAGTTCGCTCCACAAAGGCCACCATCCCGTCCTGATGCACACAACGATCGACAAGATCCACAACGACACGGAGTAGCCCAGGTGACGGGCCAGAAGCCCCGAGACTTGCCCCAGTCGCATCCCGTCACCCGTCAAGGTCACGAATAGGTCGAGGCGAAGCTCATGTCCTTCGGAGCCCCTGCGCCCACGGCCGGCTGCGACCCTGCCCTGTGGCTGCGCGAGGCTCTCTATGCCATTGGCGCCCGGATCCTTCGCCATCGCGGAGCGCACCGTTATATATTCCGGCTCGGCAAGAACCAGCGTGAGCGCGACCGGGTCACCCTCGGATACCCGGACCTGAAGCCCTATCCCAAGGGCGCCGACTCCTGCGACTGACCAGGATCAGCGAGTACGGCTCGCCCTCGGCGCCCTCGGGGACGCCGGGCAGTAACCAGTAGTTGTGCCCCTTGCTGCGCCCAACCCGTAGCTTGTCGTTTATCGTCCCGGTGTCGAACGGTCCTCGAACTTAAGTCGTGTTTTCGCAGCTCAGCGGACACGCGGGCGGCCTTCGCCCGATCCTGTGCTCCGACCAAGGAGCGCACGTGACCGTAACGAAGGCCGTGGAGTCGAGTCTGCTGGGCGAGGATGTCCCCCTGATGGGGATCTCTGAAATCGGCTCTGACCGGAGTTTCGTGATGGTCAACCTCAGGGCTGATGGGGCTGCGTGGGTTGGAGGCGCCTGGGCCTCCGTGGCATTGGAGTCGGGATCTTCCAGCCGTACATCAGGGCCAGCGTGATGCATCTCGCGTCGCGTCGGCCGTATCCGGTCGCCTCGCCGAATCTCTGTGATTGCTTCTTGCCATCTTTGCTGCTCAACGAGGTTGCGGGCTCGGTCCTGAGCTGTTCTTGGGACGTGCATCCCAAGGCCTCGGATGATGTCGGGATCCCAGCTCTGCCTGCGGGCACGCCGGATTCGCGCCCATGCTGCTACCGACCCTGTCATTGCGCCCCCAACACCAATCGCTCCGCCTGCACTACGGCTGAGTGAGGATACGTGTCCGCAGTAACCCGAAGGATGCCCGGCCGTACATGGCTCGCTTGAGCGTTTTGACCCTGTTGACGTGGCCTTCGACGACGCCTGAGCTCCAGTGGAGGGTGAGTCCGGCGGTGACGGCGTCGAGATCCTGGCGGAGGAAGCCTGCGAAGCCGCTCATCGGTTTCGGGGCGTCTTGCTCGGCTTGCCGGATCCATTCGAGCAGGAAGGACCCGCGGCGGTTACGGACCAGGTCGGTGAAGGCTCGGGCGAGATCGCAGGCCCGGGTGATGTCCGGACAGGCAAGCCGGACTTCGAGGAGGCGCTCTTCCTGCTGGTCGGTGAGGGTTTCGCGGGGGCTCATAATCCAGCCGGTGATCTTCCGGGGGCTGGGGATGTCCGCCCGCACGGGCTCGGCGTTGCCCGCGCGGAGGGCGGCGAGGTGTTTG
This sequence comes from Streptomyces sp. NPDC058620, assembly GCF_042717135.1. Lineage (NCBI taxonomy): Bacteria > Bacillati > Actinomycetota > Actinomycetes > Kitasatosporales > Streptomycetaceae > Streptomyces > Streptomyces sp. NPDC058620. The sequence goes on along the minus strand of NZ_JBHXQO010000051.1, from coordinate 8,988 downwards.
CGGACGGCCTGGCGGCTGCCGCGGTAGCCGCGTTCCCGGATTTCGAGGAAGAGTCGGCTGCCGCTGACCTGGCCCCTCGTGCGACGCCCGGCGAGCCCGGCTCTCGGAGGGGAGCGCGTCCAGCAGACTCCTGCTCTTCGGCATGAGGGCCTCGCTCCTGTGAAACGTCATGACGGCCGCGAGGCCACCAGTACGCCGATCCTGTCGATGCGATGTTCGGGATTGCCCCTGTCGTCCCGCCAGAAGTTGCCCGCCGCGTCATCCTCGGGCGTGGCGCAGGTAGAGAGGGTGATCATCGCCTTGGTCGGATTCTCCCCCGGGGAACCGGGAACCTCGGCGCGCTGCTCGGCGAGGGAGCGCTCGGACCGGAAGGAGGTCGTCCTGGACTCGGTGATCCGGTACTCGTACACCGTGCCGCCCTCCGTGACGAAGACGGAGTCGCCCTTCTCGACGGACGGGAGCTCGCGCAGCGGGCCGCCCGCGGAGAGCCGGTGGGCCGTCACGAGATAGTTGCCGACCTCGCCCGGACCCACGCCGCCGTCCCTGCCGTACGGGCTGGCCGCGACGCCGCGGTTCTGGATACGGGTCCCCGGCCAGTCGTCCGTCGTCCCCTCGTACGGAACCACCCGCAGATCACTGAGGCCGATCGACGGGATGGACAGCGTCGCGGTCTCGGTCCGCGGATCGGCCCGGTCGGCCGGTGGCTGCGCTGGGCCTGTGGCCGGTGCCGGTGCGGCCGGTGCGGCCGGTGCGGCCGGTGGTGTGGCCAGGACGGGGGCCGGTGCTGTGGTCTGCCCGGCCGTCGCTGCCGAGCAGCCTGCGGCCAGGGCCACGAGTATCGCGCCCGCGAGCGCCCGGGGAACTCTTCGGAGACTGTGCATGGGCAGATCCGGATCGGTTGTCGGCAGGTGCCGGAGCGGACCGCGGTCCACGGCCCACTCCTCCCAGTACACCACCGCTTCCCGGCCGGGCGCTCCCCTGCCGGGTCCCGCTCAGCCGGGTTCCGGGGCCGCTGACGGGGATCTCTGGAATCGGCTCTGGCCGGAGTTTCGTGAAGGGCCAGGTCGTCGGAGTGGAGGTGGCTGGGATCCAGCGGCCCCCTTCGTAGGTCGCTACCCAGCAGCCACAACCATGCCGGCCGTGACCTGAGGACGGTTGGGGAGCAGCGACGCGAGGTTGTCCCTTACGAAGTCCGCCGCCCGCTCGATCGACTCTTCGGCCCCGGACTGGTCTTCAAAGACGCTGGTAGAGACCATCACTCCGTCCCCGGCGTCCACCCAGTAGTAGGCCACGAAGCCGGGGACTCGGCGGAGGAGAGGCACGAATCCCTCATCCACGCGGCGTCCCGCCTCGGCAGAGTCAGTCACTCCTTCGTAACGCCGAATTACTGCGTACACAGCTGATCTCCCAACGGATCCCAAGGTCACCTTGCGCGAAGCGACCTACCCCTACCGAGCGTCTTTCGCTCGGGGGACGCCCGGAAGTGACCCGTATAGGCGCACCGGTGATCCAAACCGGGGGTCTGCTGTGGCCAGGGCTGGGCGAACCGGGACATCACGGAAGTCCGGTCAGAGCCCTGAAATCGGCCAGGGCCGCTCGTCGCCTCACTCGGTCCGACGTTCAACGGGTTGAGGAACTTCAGCGAGCACCCTCGCGTGTCTCTGGCCGGGGCACCAGGTCGTGGATTGAGGGGGTCGTGTGGGGCGGCCAGGGGTACCACCGGGGCCCAGTCAGCAGCCGTCTACGCTCTCGCCGTGCAGCGCAGCGATGTCACGAGGGACGACGGCACGTGGATGGGCATGTCCCTGGACGTACAGGACCGCCACCAGCCGGGGCTGTGCGTGCTCAGTGCCGGGCCGCAACTGCAGGTCTCCCAGCTGTCGCGGCCCGTGTTGCTCGCCGTTGTCGACGAGCAACTCCAGGGCGTGGACTTCTGGCGCACCGATGAGTACCGCTCCTTCGTTCCGCTGTTGCGCGCCGATGCCGGGCGTGCCCTGGCAGGCAGCCCGGAACGCTGGGCTCACCGCTTTGCTCAGTACCTCGTCGACTGGCCGGACAGCCCTCTGCATGAGGGCCGGTGGCTGCTCTCGTGCGACAGTCCGTTCCGGCGTTGGCGCCACGCCGAGACCTCGCATGCCGATTACTGGAGCTCGATGCTCGTCGAAGGGCATCCGGACGGATACATCGACTGGTTCCTCCATTCTCATTCGTGGGAGGTCCTTCCGCTGCGGCCAATGCCCAATGCTGACGACAGCCGGGTCAAGGCGTACCGCAAGCAGGCCCGTGGGGGGACGCTCCCACCTGTCCTGTTGGACGGTCACGCGCGGCTCGCCGCGGCGATCGCCGAATCCGTCGAGCCTCCGCTGCTGCAGTTGCACCGCACGGTGCCGCCACCGCCGGCCCACAGCTCGTCCGCCTCCTTCACGACCTGAACACCGCGGAACAGCCGACCTGGGCATGGCCCCTGCCCGGGGGAAAGGACCAGTGGCGTCGTATCGCACGCGAGGTGACAGCAAGCCAGGACTGGCCACATATCTGAGCCCTGCTGAAAGTCGCCCACTGACCGCCGTACCGCCAAGAGCGCGGGCACCACGATGAAGGACCACCTCCGAGGTGCGAGCTCTCACGCTTACGCGGACTCTGGTGCAAGCCGCCGTCAGCAGGCAGTCCGCGGCCGAGGCCCGCCCTGCCCCTGGAGCCAGCTGGCTATCAGGCAATGTGGGGAGATCCATTGATCAGGCCTGGAGGCACCGCCGAGCAGGAGATGGCCGATTTCAAAGAGCGCCATCACCGCGAGCAGGTCGACCCGCCACCACCCCTCGCGGGCCCACCCCATCCCCGGCCCACAGCGAAGGCCCCTCAGCCCGTCCGCGATCCCGCCTCATCCACGGCCGCGCCCACTCCTCCGCCATGCGGGCCAGCACTGGTCCCGCCCCACAGAACGCGCGCCTGGCCCACCTCCCCCACCCCGGGACAGACCTCAGCCATCGACGCAGCGTGGCCCGACCAGCGGCCCTATGCTGCCTCTTCACGGCACCACAACCACCGGCCGCAGGAGGACCCTTGGACATCACCATGCTGCGCCACCCCATGGTTGTGCAGACCGTCCAGGCCCTCGTCGCCGACGGCGGCGGCGGCCTCATCGCCTACGACCAGGGCATGGGCGGACGGGAGACACTCGTGGCCGCGGCCGCGGCCACGGCCGCCGCCCCCGCAGCCGCTCACCGCTGACCATCGTGGAGGCGCCAGTCCTGCACGACGACATCAGCGCGACCGTCGCCAAGCTCCAGCCCGACGTGCAGTGCACCGTGATCTCCCCCAAGGACGCCGCGCGCCAGCCGTTGCCCGCCCCCGGGAGCGTTCTGGCTGTCCACGCCGACATGCTGAGAGATCCCACCGTCCGCCAGCCCGTGTTGGAGCTGGCACGCGCCGTCGACCACCTGCTGGTGGCCCGCCACGACTCCAGCGACCCCACCCTCGACAGCCTCGCCGGCAGCGCCCACCGCTTGGACTACCAGGCCTACACCGCCGCCGCGAACGAGAGCTTCGAGGGCCTGGCCCAGTCGTTCGCCCCCAACTGTTCGTTCACCCCCAACTACGTCCCGCCGCCGATGGAACAGCGCGAGGGACGAGTCGCGCGGCAGGGGGCCGCCGAGAGCCCGAGCCCCGACATGTGGGCCGCGGCCTTCGCGCGCAAAAGGCGGTTGATAGACGAGCTGAACCAGCGGCCCACCGACGGGCCGGCCCCGGACAGCGCCGAGTACATCAACCTCGCCGACCTCGACGCAGCCCCGCACCCCGACATCGATTTCGGCCAGCTCGCCGCCGATGAGGAGGGCGCGGATGGAAGCGGCCGCCGATGCCGCTGAGCAGCGCGCAGCAGAGCTGCGCGACCGGCTCCGTGCAGGAGCCCAAGGACCGTGCCGCGGCCTCACGCCAGCCGCACGCACCCCATCAGCTCGACCAGGCCCAGTCGGCCGCCCACCAGCACAACATGCCCGGCGGGCGCGCGCCCGGCCAGTAATCGAGCGGCCGACGCTGTCAGTCCTCGTCGAGGTAGTACGCGCCCGCTTCTGCGTCGGCGAAGAGCGTGAAGCGGACCTGCTGCGGAACGGTCTTGGTCTTGTCTGCCTGCTCCGCAGGCTCGGCGTGGACCAGGACGAACTCGTCGTAGCCGTCGGTGAAGTTGCCCGGCCCATCGGCCACGCCGACGTGGATGAGGGTCTCGTCGGGAACTGCGGTGAGAGCGGACCGCAGCTGCCCTGCCGTCCATACCTGCGGCGCGTGCTCGAACGTGTCAGCCATGAGGCCAGAGGCTAGGGGGCGCGGCAGGCCGCAGGGCCGCGCCGCGCCGGTGAGAGCGCTCGGCTGCGAAGCCCGGGCCGCGTCGGCGCCCGCCGGGAGCGGACCGTACGCTGGTGAAGCCGATGGCCAGGGCTTTCTGGTCCCGTGGGGCCCGCTGAGTGAGATCCGGGCCCCACAGTCGTCTTTGCTGACCGCAGACAGCCCTGCAGCTCGCCCGCGTTCGCATGGCCGCGGCGATGAATCGAAGGGGTGTCACCCCGAGGCGGGGGTAAGAGGTCCTAACAAAGGCGTTGGACGTGGCGGTGGGTGATGAGGCAGGTGGCGAGCCGAGGAAGGCTTCGTGGATGTCATCACGTCTCTCCCAGCGGACGCGGAGACGTCGGAAGCCGTGGAACCAGGCGATCGTGCGCTCGACAACCCAGCGGTGAGCTCCGAGGCCAGAACCGTGCAGAACACCGCGGCGGGCGATGACCGGTTTGATGCCCCGAGCCCAGACCAAGCGGCTGTACTTGTCGTGGTCGTAGCCGCGGTCACCGAGCAGGATGTCGGGCCGTCGACGTGGCCGTCCCACGAGCCCTGGGACCGACGGGATCTTGGCAAGCAACGGCATCAGCTGGGTGACGTCGTTGCGGTTTCCGCCGGTCAGGGACACTGCGAGCGGGACGCCCTGACCGTCGACGAGGATGTGGTGCTTGCTGCCCGGCCGTGCGCGGTCGACCGGGCTGGGACCGCTTTTGGGCCCCGCCGAGCAGCCCGGACGTGGGAGGAGTCGATCACCGCCCGCGACCAGTCCAACTGATAGCCGCACGCAGCCTGGCCAGCAGCACGACATGGAGCCGGTCCCAGACGCCGGCCTCGTTCCAGGCAGCGAGCCGGCGCCAGCACGTCATGCCCGAACCGAAGCCCAGCTCCTGCGGCAGATACTCCCACTGGATCCCGGTATGCAGCACGAACAGGATCCCGCATAGTGCCTGCCGGTCAGGCACCCTCGGCCGACCGGCTACCAGCTTCGGTCCCGGAACAGGTAGCAACGGCTCGACCAGCGACCACAGTGCGTCCGAGACGATCCACGGACGCGACTCTCTCTTCCCCACTAACAGCCCAACGAGCATCCAAGCCGACAGTCACACCATCAGAGGCTTCTGTTAGGACCTCTAAGGCACTTTCTGCCGCACTACCGGGTCGCGTCCCAAGCTCGTCGTCTCTGCCGACGGTCGCGGAGTGGTCAGCCACGCAGGATCCCGCCTGCTGGCCGATCTCGCCGACGGAGGGCGGGGATACTTGGGCTTCCCCACTGGTGCTCACGCGCGGGAGCTGCGATCTGCGAGCGGTGCGTCACCCTGGGTTGCCGCTGCGGTCGGGCTGACCTGTGCTGGACCTGCGCACACTGGAAGCATGCACGGAATGACCGTCGGCGAGACGGCGGAGCGTGAGGATCTACTTGCTGCAGCCGTCGTCGAAGCCGTCGAAGGAACCAGCGCCTACGCGGGGAGCGTCTTTCTCCGCTCCCGCGATCGCCGGTCGGTCGTGCTGGCCGCGACGTGTGGGGTGCCGCCCTCCCTGCTCGGTGGCTGGCGCCTCATTCCGGTGAACAGTCCCATCCCGATTGCCGCGGCGTACAGCTCCGGGCGCACTGTCCACCTGGCCGACGCAGAGGAGACGATGCGCCGGTATCCCCAGCTCGCGGTGGCTCTCCCGTACGCCTTCGGCTCCTGCTCTGTGCCGGTGGGCACAGGCAGGGAGACCTTCGGATCCCTGGCGATCGTCTGGGCGGCATCCTCCGGCAGCGAAGGGCTGTCCAAGGCCCAGCGCCGCCACCTGCGGAGCGTCGCCAACCGACTTGGTGACTCCCTGTCCGCACTCTGCGCCCGTACCGGCAAGCCTGTGGAATGCGACCCGGAAACGATTGCCGTCGAGACCCCGGCTCCCTCGGCAGCGGCCGTGCGGGTCGGCTTGTTCCAATGGGACTTTGCCTCTGGCGCCTTCATCGTGGACGACGAGCTCTGCGCGATCTTCGGCCTCGACCCGCGTGCTTTCGACGGACGAGCCGAAACGCTTGCTTCCCGCCTCCACCCCGGCGATCTTGCCGCTTTCCGGTCCTGCGCCCGAGAGGCAGCCGTGGAAGGCCGGATCACCAGCAGACGCCTGCGGTTGCGGGACTACGAGCACGGCGGCGAGGGGTACCGCACCGTCGAGTTGTGGGGCCGCGTACCAAAGGCCGATGACATGCGGGCACGTACCCACCTGGTCGGCGCGGTGGTGGACGCCCGCGCCGGCCAGGTGGCCGTCGCAGCGGTCGAGCGGCTGCGGGACGGACTGTTCTCCCTCGCCCCCGACGGGCGGGTCACCTACGTCAACCACAGCGCCCTGCAGCTGTTGGGGGTTTCCGCCGACGAATTGCTGGGCCATTTCCTCTGGGACGTACTGCCGTGGCTGTCCGATCCCGACATCGAGTACCGGCACCGGTCCGCGATGATCTCCCAGGCGCCGGCCTCTTTCGTGGCCTGCCGCTCACCCGACCGGTGGCTCGCCTTCTCCCTCCACCCGGAGGCGGACGGGGTGACCGCCCGGGTCGTGCCTGTCGGTCAGCCGCCCCCGGCATCGACACCATCCGCCTCCCCGCCCGAGACAGCGACCGCACCGGCGCGTCTGGGCGTCATGTATCACGTCCTGCAGCTGGGCAGCGCGCTGACCGAGGCGGTCACCGCCCACCAAGTCTGTGAAGTCGTCGCCGACCAGCTCCTGCCTGCCTTCGGAGGCCAGCGGCTGGCAATCTATGTGGTCCGCGACGGAACGATGCACCTGCTCTTTCACACCGGCGGCCACGAAGACTTCCTCGAATGGCTGGAGGGCGTACCGCTGCACGCCCGCCTGCCCGGTACGGAGACCCTGACGTCCGGCACCCCGCTCTTCATCGAGTCGCAACAGGCTCTTTCCCGGGGCTACCCGGGCATCCCAACGGGCGAGGTGAGTTCCTGGGCATATCTGCCACTGATCGCCTCCAGCCACCCTGTCGGCACCTGCGTCCTCGGCTTCGACGAGATCCATCCGTTCACGGAGAAGGACCGCGGCGTCCTGACCGCTCTCGCCGGGCTGATCGCCCAGGCTCTGGAACGAGCGCGGCTCTACGACTCGGAGTTCGCCCTCGCGCGCGGCCTGCAGCAGGCGCTCCTGCCGCACCGGCTCCCGATAGTCCCGGGCATCCATACCGTGGTGCGCTATCTGCCCGGCACCAGCGGAATGGACATCGGCGGCGACTGGTACGACGTCATCCCCACCGACAGCGGAGTCTGTCTCGTCATCGGAGACGTGGAGGGGCACAGCATCGCCGCCGCGGCCACCATGGCCCAGTTGCGCAGCGCGGTACGGGCCTTCGCAGCCGTAGGGCATACGCCCGGCGATGCGATGGCGGGCGTCAACCGAACCCTATTCGACCTCGACCCCGGGCTGCTGGCCACCTGCTGCTACATCCACCTCGAAGCACACAGCCACCACGCCTACGCCGTCACCGCCGGCCACCCCCCACCCCTGCTCCGCCGTCCCGACGGGACGACCGATGCCCTTGACCTGGACATCGGACCGGTCCTCGGCGTGGAGCGCGCGAGCACCTATCCCGAAACCCGGATCGCCCTCCCGCCGGGGTCCGTCCTCGCCCTCTACACCGACGGCCTGGTCGAGGAACCCGGAACCGACATCGACGTGGGCATCGACCGCCTGCGAACATCCCTGGCCCACGCCCGTGCGGACTCACTGGACGAACTCGCCGACCGGCTTCTGCACAACGCCCGTGGCTCCTCCTACCGGGCCGACGACATCGCCCTGCTGCTCACCGCGATCAGGTCACCACACCCTGGATGACACAACGGGCAGATCCATCCAGGTTCTCAGTTCCTCCTTGGCTACAAAGTCGGGGCACTCGCCGTTTCGGTTGAGATGAGGCCGGAAGCGGGGAGGAAAGACGAAAGTGCCTTCCTGAGCTGGGACGATGAACCTTGTCGAGGGGTTCTGTCGGTCCAAGCGGAAGGCACTCTCTGCGTGCAGGGTATCGGTTCTCGTCCCAAGCTCCACGTCTCCACTGACGGTTCGGGGGTGGTCGGGCACGCGGGCGCACGTCTGATGGCGGATCTTGCCGATGCCACCGGTCTGACCACCGCCTACTCCACTGCGCTCAGGCCGCTGCGCCCGCGTGGCACCGGGCACGATCCAGGTCGGACCGCCACGATCTCGCGGTGATGCTCGCCGACGGCGGTGAGGCGATAGCGGATCTGGCCGTGCTGCTGGACCAGGGCGAGGTATTCGGACCGGTCGCCTCCACGCCCACCGCCTGGCGGTTGCTCGCCGACACCGACGGGGTAGTACTCGCTTCGCTGCGAGCGGCCCGCGCCCAGCCCGGGAAATCGCCTGGATGCAGGCCGCCGAGACCGGCCAGGGCATACCCGCCGTCCAGGCCGGCGGGCCCTTCCTGGTCCTGGACCTCGACGCCACGCTGATCACCTCCCACTCGGAAAGGAACAGGCCGCGCCCGCTTACAAAGGCGGCTTCGGCTTTCATCCGCTGCTGTGTTTCCTCGCGAACACCGGCGAGGCCATGAGCCTTTTCCATCTTGATCAGGTGGCGAGTTCGAGGGCGACGACGGCACGGACGGCGGCTGTGATCCGGGTGGTGCTGCAGCGGAGCTTCCGC
>NZ_JBHXQO010000050.1:0-43696 GCF_042717135.1 Streptomyces sp. NPDC058620 | reverse complement strand
ACGCCAACGCCAAATTCACCACACCACCATGCGCGACCAGCACACCCTTCGGCCGACCCGTCGACCCCGACGTATAAATCACATACGCCAACTGAGCAACAGACACAGCAACTTCAGGCGCCCGCGACGGAAGATCTCTGAGCGCCGACGCCACCTCCGGATCATCCAGCCACACCACACCACCCACCACACCATCCACCGGCAAACCACCAGCCACCGACCGCTCACCCACCAACACCTGCACACCCGCATCCGCCAGCATGAACTCCAACCGACCCGCCGGATACTCCGGATCCAACGGCAGATACGCACCACCCGCCTGCCACACCGCCAACACCGCCACCACCATGCCCACCCCACGCGGCACACACAAACCCACCACCGACTCCGCACCCACCCCCACCCCACGCAAATAATGCGCCAAACGACTCGCCCGACCCATCAACCCCCCATACGTCAACGACTCCCCACCCGACACCACAGCCACCACATCCGGAGACACCACAGCCCGCTCAGCAATCAACTCATGCACACCACCCACCAACGGCAACACCACAACGCCGCCGTCCCCACCACCCACCAACTGCAGGCGTTCGCCCATCGAAAGAATCGACAGCTCACCCACCGGCTGCCCCGCATCAGCGGCCACAGCCTCCAGCAACACCACCAGATGACTCGCCAGTCGCTCCGCCGTCGTCGCGTCGAACAGCGCAGTGCTGTACTGAACCTCGCCGACCAGACCCTCGCCGTCGGCACCGCTCCTGACCCTGACCGCCAGGCCGAACTCCGACTCCAGCCCGCCGGAGAGCCGATACCCCTCGTTCTCCGGGCCGGCGTAGCCGAAGTAGACCTGGAAGAGCGGGCTGCGCGAGTCGGAGCGCTCGGCCGCCAGTGCGCCCAGCACTTCCTCGGACAGCAGGTGGCCCTGGCCCAGGCCGGGGGCAGCAGACCCGCCCGCGGTGCCTCGCCGCATCCGCCCCAGCAGTTCCGCGAACGACGGCTCCCCGGACAGGTCCGCGCGCTGGACCGTGACGCCGGAGCTCTTCGTGGTACGCGTCGCATCGGCGATACCCGCGACCACTGCCACGTCATCCGACCCCGTGTACCGCCTCATGAGCACACTGAGCGTCGCGAGCAGCGTCAGGGGAAGCGTCACCCCGTGTTCGTCGGCCAGCGTGCGCAACCGCTGTGCGGTGGGCGCCGGCACCCCGAACCCGACGGTCGCCACCTCGGTGAACCGACCTGGCGTGTGCGGTCGGTCCGTAGGCAACTCAAGTGCCGGCAGATCGGCCAGTTGGTCACGCCAGTATTCCAGTTCACCGTTCATAACGCCCCCCACACGGTTCCGCTAGTTCTTGTCCAGGAATTCGATGATTGCCGCGTTCACCTCGTCAGGACGTTCCAGGTATCCGAAGTGACCGCTCTTGGGAATCTCTACGTAATCGCAGTCCGGGATCGCGTCGGCGACCTCGGCTGCAAGGTGCGGTGGGGTGATGAAGTCGTCGCTGAACGCGATGACACGACAAGGCGCTGCGACGTCCCGCAGTGCCTCTCGGCGGTCAGCATCCGTCTCGATCCATGACTGCCCGACCGAGCTCTCCCCGCCCGAGAGCCGGAAGGTCTCCAGCCACAGCGAGACGGCCCTGTCGTCGTTGAGGGTGGAAGGAGAGAGCATCTGCAGCGCCGACATGGCCGCGTTGTGATCGGCTGGCAGCGTTGCCCCGCTCTGCAGCAGAGCCCGCTCGGCCAGTCCCAACGCCGCCCGAGTGACGTCGGAGCGGGATTTGGTGGCGATCAGTACGGCACACCTGACCAGGTGTGGCGAGCGAATCGCCAGCTCCTGCGCGATCATCGCCCCCAGGGAAACACCCACGATGCGGCAGGGCGCCGCATCCACAGCCTCGATCAAGCCCTGAGTGTCCGCGACCATGTCATCGAGGGTGTATTTCCCCGGGGGGATGTCCGAAGGAGCGATCCCCCGGTTGTCGACCGTGATGGTCTGGTAGCCGGCCTCGTTCAGCGCGGGGGTCTGGTGCAGGGTCCAGACCCGTCCCGCGGCTGAGGACCCCATGATCATGAGGACCCGGTCACCGCGGCCCGACCGTTCGTAGGAAAGCCGAATGCCGTTGGTGAATACGTGCGGCATCTTGGCGCGGCCCGCTACTTACCGTCGAGCGCGATACGGAGACTCTTGGGCCGCATATCGGTCCAGGTCTCCTCCAGGTATGCGTCGCATTCGGCCTTTGACGCACACACACCGGTCTCGGTCCAGCCGCCAGGAACCGCCAGGTCGGCCGGCCAGATCGAGTACTGCTCCTCGTGGTTGATGAGCACCTTGAATCGGGCTTCGGCGCTCTCGAAGTCAAAACTGACGGTACGCATGACGGTCTCCTCTTCAGGTGGTTCAGGCAAGGGGCAGAAGGTCGGACGGGATCAAGGAGGGTGCGGCCCGGAGCGCGCGCGCCTGGGCACGCGACGCGTGCGTACTGAGCACGTGCGCGTGTGGGTGCACGCTCACGTCGATGCGCGTCGGCGCCGGACGTCAGCTGGAGGGACCGGCCGTGCCGAGCACGACTTCGTCGGTCTCCTTCGCCTGCCGGGCGAACTGCGTGTGGTAGAGGTCGGCGTAAAGGTCTCCCGCCGCCAGCAGCGACTCGTGCGTCCCGCATTCGCGGACCTGGCCGTCGTCGATGACGAGGATCTGGTCGGCCTCGCGGATGGTGGAGAGCCTGTGGGCGATGACCACGGACGTGCGGCCCTTGAGCGCGGTCTTGAGCGCCCGTTGAATGGCCACCTCCGATTCGGCGTCCAGGTGCGCGGTCGCCTCGTCGAGCACGACCACCGGGGGCGCCTTCAGCAACAGTCTGGCCAGGGCGACACGCTGCTTCTCGCCGCCCGACAGCCGGAATCCGCGGTCACCGACGACCGTGTCGAGGCCGTTGGGGAGCGATTCGATGACCCCCCAGACCTGTGCGGCCTCGCATGCCTGGATCAGCTCCGGCTCGGTGGCGTCGGCGCGGGCGTACAGCAGGTTCGCCCGGATGGTGTCGTGGAACAGGTGGGCGTCCTGGGTGACCACGCCGACCGTGTCCTGCAGGGACCGCATGGTGAGGTCGCGGAGGTCGTGGCCACCGATGCGTACGGTGCCGGAGACCGGATCGTAGAAGCGGGGCATCAGGTTCGTGATGGTCGTCTTGCCCGCGCCCGACCGGCCGATGAGAGCCGTGAGTTTCCCTGCGGGTGCGCGGAAGCTGATGCCGTCGAGGACCCATCCCTCGTCGTCCCGCTCCGGACCCTTGAGGTTCGTCGACTCCAGTGAGGTCAGGGCCACTTCGTCGGCGGAGGGGTAGCGGAAGGAGACGCTGTCGAAGTGCACGTCCGGTGCCGCGCCGGCCGCGTCGGACGGCAGGTCGATCGCGCCGGGCCGTTCCTTGACGAGCGGGTCGAGGTCGAGGATCTCGAAGACCCGGTCGAAGCTGACGAGGGCGGTCATGGCGTTGGCCTGGACGCTGGACAGTTGCTGGATCGGTGTGTAGAGCCGGCCCACGAGCGTGACCAGGGAGACGAGGGTACCGAGGGCGATGACGTCCTCGACGACGAGGGACCCGCCGAACCCGAAGAGCAGGGCGAGCGTCACGGAGGCGGTGACTCCCATGATGATGCCGAGCATCTGGGCGGTGACGTTGGTCTTCACACCGATGTCCCGTACGGCACGGGCCCGTTCGGAGAAGTAGGCCGTCTCGTGGGCGGGGCGCCCGAACAGCTTGTTGAGCATGGCGCCGGCGACGTTGAAGCGCTCGTTCATCAGCGAGCCCATCTCCGCGTTGAGTTGCATGGTCCCGCGGGCGAGGTGCTGCATGCGCCGGCCGATGACCTTCCCCGGGAACAGGAAGAGCGGAACCATCAGCAGCGCCACCAGGCTGAGCTGCCAGGACAGGTAGAACATCGCGGCGAGCACAAGGGTCAGGGTCAGCACGGTGTTCACTGTCTCGGCCATCAGCACGGTGATGGCCTGCTGAGCGCCGATGACGTCGGTGTTCAGCCTGCTGACGAGCGAACCGGTCTGGGCGCGGGTGAAGAAGCCGAGTGGCTGCGCCTGGACGTGCTGGAAGACCTGGGTACGCAGGTCGTAGACGAGTCCTTCGCCGATCTGGGCGGAGAGTTTGGCCTGGAAGTACTGCGTCATGGCATCGATCAGAGCGAGTGCGAGAAGAGCGCCCGCGACCCAGATCACGACGTCCATCTTGCCCGGCGTAATGCCCTTGTCGATGACTATCCCGAAGAGCAGCGGACTTGCTGCGGTGACGAGTGCGCTGAGCGCGGAAGCACCTACGAGAAATGACAGCCTCAAGCGATACCGTTTTGCATAGGGGACAATTCTACGGATGGTGCCGGGACGAATTCCTACGTGTCCCTCTGGGCCACCGCCTCGTTGGCCGTCCTCCGACGGGTCAGGGAATTCTCCGTCGTCCGGCGCCCGCACCGTCACTCTCACAGCGCTCTTCTCCTCACGGGAATCTTCACACGGTGTTCTACGCGGCACAGCTTCGCTCGGCCGCAAGCATCCATGAGATCGCCCAGGAGTGGCAATAGGTTCTGGTGGCGGCGCCGGGCCCGGGTCCCCGCCGCGGTTTTCAACTGACGCGACGCCGCAGTTGAACGCCCTGGCGTAGAGCAAAGCGGAGGGCAGGAAAGAGCCTGGCGAACCGAGTCTCCATGAAAGGGCACGTCGATATCGCCCCGCTTATACGTCAGTGGTGGCACTGACCACCAGAGGGGTGTCCGTAAAGTCCCCGAGTCGTTGAGTTGGTGACTGCCCGGGTCCTTGAGCCGCTGACTCCCCGGACCGACTCCCCGAGACCCGGAGCCCTTATTCGGTCCTACGGAATCCCGGGACGACAAGTCCCGTTTCGTACGCCGCGATCACGGCCTGGGTGCGGTCCCGCAGGCCCAGTTTGGTCAGTGTGCGGCTCACGTGTGACTTCACCGTCTCCTCCGTGACGAAGAGACGGGCGGCGATCTCCCCGTTGGACATGCCTTCGGCGACGAGCAGCAGCACCTCGGTCTCCCGCGCCGTGAGCATCTTGAGGCCCGGAGACGGCTGGGCCGGGGTCCTGGCGGGCAGTTGCGTGAACTCACTGATCAGTCGGCGGGTGACACCGGGGTCGAGCAGGGCCTCTCCGGCGGCGACGACCCGCACGGCGTCGAAGAGCCGCTCGGCGGTGGCGTCCTTGAGCAGGAAGCCGCTGGCGCCGGCGCGCAGGGCGTCGTAGACGTACTCGTCCAGGTCGAACGTCGTCAGGATGAGGACGCGTGGCACCTTCGCTCCGTCGGGCACTTCACCGAGGAGCTGCCGGGTGGCCTCTATGCCGTCCATCTCGGGCATGCGGATGTCCATGAGGACGACGTCCGGTGACACCTCACGGCAGACGCGGACCGCGTCGACGCCGGTGGTGGCGGTCTCGACGATGGTGAATTCCGGCTGGGAGTCGAGGAGTGCGGCGAATCCGGTGCGCACGACCAGGTGGTCGTCCGCGATGACGACGCGGATCGGTGTCGGCGGGGAGCTCATGTGGTCCGTTCTGGCTTGGCGGGGAAGCTGGCTTCGACGATGAATCCACCGGAGTCCGCCGGACCTGTACGGATCCGGCCTCCGACCGCGGCGACCCGTTCCCGCATACCGAGCAGGCCGTAACCACCGTCCGGCGTCGCGGGCGGTGCTCCGGGGCCGTTGTCGCGGATGCTGAGGTGCAGGGCGTCCTGGGCGTAGTGCAGTTCCACGTCGACCGGTGCGCCCATGGCGTGCTTGCGGGCGTTGGTGAGGGACTCCTGGACGATGCGGTAGGCGGCCAGCTCGGTTCCGGGACCCATGGCGCGCGGGATACCGCTGAGGATGAGGCGGATCGTGGCGGTGGAGGCTTTGCGGGCCTCGTCCAGCAGGTCGTTGAGCTGGGTGAGGTCGGGTTGCGGCCTCCGCTCGCCGCCGGTGGCCGGCTCGTTGTCGTCGCGCAGTACGCCGAGCAGGCGGCGCATCTCCGTGAGGGCCGCGCGGGCGGTGTCGCCGATGCCGAGCAGCCGCTCACTGCCTGCGGCGGGCATGCCGGGGGTGGCCACACGGGCCGTCTCGGCCTGCACGGCGATCATGGAGACGTGGTGGCCCACGACGTCGTGCAGCTCTCGGACGATACGGGCGCGCTCCTCGCGGGCGGCGTTCTCCCACTGGCTGTCGGCCATGACTTCGCGTATGGCGTTGTGCTCCCGGACCTCCTCCCTGGCGCGGCGGGCGAGACCGGCGAAGGCGGCCATCGGGGCCAGCGAGGCGAGGAGCACCGTGCGCACCCGGTAGTCGGTGTCCGTGGATCCGGCGAGGGCCAGGGCGAGGAACGGCGTGGTGAATAGCGTCGCCGCCAGGACGTGTCCGCAGCGGCCGAGCCGGTACTGGGCGATCAGCTGAGCGACGAACCCTGCCAGCGTCAGCGTATGGAAGATCGTGAGCGAGCCCAAGCTCGCGGCGGTCACCGTGAATCCGGCGAGGATGGGCCGCAGGAGAGCCAGTGGCAGCGCGGTGCACAGGCACAACAGACCGATGACCATGGCCAGTTGGACGCCGACGACGCTTCCGTCCTGGGCCGCGTCCCGGGAGGTGTCCGCGAACATCCGGGGGATCGATCCGCGCAGGACGACGAGCTCGGCCAGTGAGTCGGCGATCGCGAGTGCACACAGCGCCGAGATGAACACGGCGTTGCGCGGGAGTGCCGAGGCCCGCCGCAGCATTCCGGTCCAGCTGTCACGCCAGGCAGTCGCACGGTTCACGCCGGTCATTATGGCAGTCGGCCCTCCGCGCGGCCGTCCCTCGAAGCAGTGATCATGTGCTCCCTCGCGCGAGGGACGGGGCATCGCTCGCGCGAGGGAGCCGGGTTGTGCACGGCTCAGCGACGAGCCTCCTTCAGGGCGTCCGCCAGGCGTTCCAGTCCCTCGGTCAGCTGATCCGTCCGGCCGCCGAAGCCGACCCGGATGTGCTGAGGACTGCCGAAGCACGATCCGGGGATGACGAGCACTCCTCGCTTCTGGAACAGCCCGTCGCAGAAGGCGTCGACGTCGGCCACGTCGATGAGCCGGGGAAACGCGCTGACACCGCCGGCCGGCGCGGCGAGCGAGACGATGTCGGAGTGGGCGGCGGCCCAGTCGAGCAGCAGTTCACGGTTGGCGCGGGCCTGGTCGAGCCGCGGCTGGATGAAGGACTGGGCGTTCTCCAGCACGGCCTGGGCGAGAAGTTCGTTGAGCGGTGACACGTGAAGAGTGGTGTAGTCGCGGATGTGGACGCAGTCGGTCAGCAGCTCGGGCGGTGCGACGCACCAGCCGAAACGGAGTCCGGGCAGCCCGAACGACTTGGAGAAGCTGCCGAAGCTGACGGCCCGCTCGTAGAGCGCGGAGACGTCGGGCAGGGGCGGCGTGCCGTAGGTGAGGTCGTTGAACGCACCGTCCCACAGGAGGTACGCGCCGACGTCACGTGCGAGGGCGACGATGCTGTGCAGCTCCGCCTCGGTGACGGTGACACCGGTCGGGTTCTGCGGGAAGTTGACGATGATCGCCTTGGTGCGCTCGGTGACCAGGCCAGCGAGTTCGTCCAGGGACGGCTGCCAGTCCCGCTCCGGGTCGAGGCGCCAGTTCTTGATCGTGCAGCCGAGCCCGATCGCGTACTCCACGAGAAGGTGGTACCCGGGCTGGACGACGACCACCTCGTCGCCGGCCCTCAGCAGTGCGGACATCACGAGGGACAGCGCCTCACCGGAACCGCTCGTCGTCATGACCTTGTCCGGGTCGACGCCTCCCGTGTGCCGGCTGACGGCGGCCCGCACGGCGGGAGCGCCGAGGGAGTAGCCGTCGTCGAAGACCAGCCGGTCGAGATCCTCGTGGCGCAACGCCGTCAGGGCGCGGAGCTCCGCCATGGAGTACGAGTGGACGCCGCTGGAACTGATGTCGATGTCTGCGGTGAAGTAGGACTCGCGGAGCCAGTCCTCCAGGGGCGCGGGCCGAAGTCTCATGAGGTGCCCTCGCTCTTCGTGGCCTTCGGAGCCTTGGTGGCCTTCGTGGTCTTCGTGCCGGCTTCGGTCACGTCGGATGTCATCGGATCGGGCTCCCGAGGAGTCATCGGCTCAGGCTCCCGCTCGGATCGCCCTGGCGTCCCGGGCGGCGCGTGACTTGCGCAGGTCGCCGGTGACGTTGATCCGCTTGAGCCAGCGGTCCGTCCCGTCGTGGCGGGGCGTGAAGGGCTTGCGGCCGTGGACGACGCGGAAGTTGTCGAGGAAGCAGAAGTCTCCGCTTTCGAGAACGAGGTCGAACATGGCCTCGTCCATCGCCTTGCACAGGGTGTCCAGGGCGAAGCGCGCCTGGTCGTCGTCCTCGGGAACGCCCATGAAGTACGGGTCGGCCCGGACATAGGGCTGGTCCGGGGCGCCGAAGAGCACGGCCACCCGCTCGGGGTTGCTCTGCATCTTCTCGATGTCCTCGAACGCTTCCGCGTCGGTCACGGAGTTGTTCTTGCTGAGGTGTGACTCGTCGGGGCGGATGGTGAACCGCTCCTCGAAGAGCACGTCCCTGACGTCGTCGGGCAGCCGCAGGTCGTCGGCGTATCCGACGGTCGTCGCGGCCCGGTAGGGGTTTCTGAGGCACGCGAACGAGAGGAAGTCGCCCCTGAGCGGGTGGAAGGCGTCCTCCGTGTGCCAGGTCAGCAGCGCCTCGCTGCTGGAGCCGAGCTGCTCGTGTTCGTGGCCCTGGATCGGGATGATGTCGTGGATCAGCCGTCCGTCCTGCTGAGTCGCCCAGCAGAAGGGGTCGCCGAGCAGCGAGCTGTACATCACGAGGAGGAGTTCCTCCCGATGGCTCGGGGACGGCTCCACCTGGCCGCGCCAGTGCGCGGGGGTGCGCCCGAGACGCTTCTCGTCGACCTGGTAGCCGGATATGCACAGCACACCGGAGAGCTGTTCCAGCCGGAACGCGTTGAGATGAAGCCTGATCCGGCGGGGCAGTTCGTGGGCGAGCAACGTGGCCCGGTTCATTGCGCCCTCGGAATCAAGTGTCTCGAACTCCCCCTCGAATGAGTCGAGGAGTTCCGCGACCGCACTGATTTCCGCCGCGTCGAGTGCCAATCTGTCCATGCTGAAATTACCTCTCCGTGCTCTGCAGGGGATGACTGCTTTTCGGATACGCCATCGAGAAGTTCTCTCCGGCCCGTTGAGAAGGTGCTGGCCGAGCCGTGCCTCAAGGGCACCGCCGGTCGCGATCCTTCGACATCGACATCCGCACATGGGATTGCTGCTGTGTGCTCTGCGCTGCCGCAGCGAACGCTGGTTCGCACTCCTCACCGGGCGATGGGCGCGTCTGCGCAAGTACATCGCCGGTCAAAGCAGGAGCTGGCTGTGTCACGTCACGGCGGCTCCCGCGAGGGGAGTCGGCGCCGTGCCGAGATGTGCTGTGTAGATCTTGCCGGCGACCGCCACGTCGTGCAGTGACATCCCGAACGGGTTGATCACGACGCGGTCGGTGGCGGACGTACGGGGGGAGGCGGTGCCGCTGATGATGTCGCAGAGTTCAGCGGCGACCTCCACGGTGTGCGGTCCAGCCCCGTCGGCGGCACGTGCCCGCGGCGGTGGCAGTACGTCGCCGTCGCGGTACATCCTGCCGAGCAGCCGAGTGGTGTCGGCCGCGACGAGGCTCCAGTCGTCCACGATCACCTTCTCGGCAGCCGTGAACACGTCGGGCAGCAGGTCGTCCAGCGATACGTTGACGACGACGGCCCCATCCGCGATCCATTCCGCAGGGATGTATCCGGTCGTCGTCGTCGTTGCGGGGATCACCAACTCCGCTGCGCGCACAGCCTGTTCGGCCGTCGCGGTGACGTCGAAGGCGACCCCGGGGTGGACGGCCTGCAGACGTTCGGCGAGAAGCGCCGCATGCGCGGGGACCCGGTCGTGGAGCCGGACCGTCCGCAGGGACGGCCATCGGCGCAGCGCCAGGCCGAGGTGGGCCTCGGCGAGCGCTCCGGCACCCACGATCGCGACGGAGCGTGCGGGGCGGGCCCAGCAGAGCTCCGCCGAGAGCACGCTCACCGCTGCGGTGCGCGCGGCCGACACCCGGGCCGCCGGCATGAGGCACACCGGACGGGCGGTGGTGAGATCGAAGAGGAGGACGACGCCGTCGGCACGCGCGAGGCCCCGGTCCGGATTGCCCAGACTCGCGTTGATGATCTTCGTGCCGGCGAATCGCCTGCCGTCGATCTCGACCAGGCCGGGCATATTGAGGCTACGACAGGACTCACCCTGGTCGTTGGTCCACCGCAGGCAGCTCTCCTCCGGGAGCACCGTGCGCTGTGCCGCGTGCGCCAGGAACACCTCACGTACGGCACCTACGACATCGACCGCCTCGATGAGCTCGTCCACGTCACCATCGGTGAGATGAAGCACGGCCCCTCCTGCACATTGCTCGCGTAACACGGACAGGCACCGAAAGCGCGAAATGCGCTCGCCGCAGCACTATGACCCGGCCGTGCACCGAATATCAATATTCGATTCCAGCGGGACGCGCGTTCAACTGCGGCCACGCCCCGGTTGAACATTCGGACGTGGCCAATACTTGACGTACGAAGCGGGATCGTGAGCATTTCGAAGGGCCGGCTGTCGCGACGGAGCGCCCCCAAGGGCACACTCCCTCCATTAAAGATCTCTACAGTGCCCGTCATGAAGAATCTGTCGCGCGTGCGCTACGAAAAGACAGGCCACGTCGCCCGCATCACCATGAACAGGCCCGATGTCCTCAATGCCATGGATCTGCGCATGCACGAGGAACTCGGCGAGGTCTGGGACGACTTCGAAGCCGACGACGACCTGTGGGTCGCACTGCTCGCCGGCGAGGGCACCCGCGCCTTCTCGGTGGGCCAGGACCTCAAGGAACTGGCCGCGAGGGAGCGCGCCGGTCTCGCCGCGCCCTCCACGTTCGGAAGCCGGGGCAAACCCGGCTGGCCACGGCTCACCGAACGCTTCGACCTGACCAAGCCCGTCGTCGCGAAGGTGCGTGGATACGCCCTGGGCGGTGGTTTCGAACTCGCTCTGGCCTGCGACATCGTCGTGGCTTCCCAGGACGCGAGCTTCGCCCTGCCCGAGGCCCGGCTCGGGCTCATCGCGGGGGCCGGAGGTGTGTTCCGGCTGTCGCGGCAACTGCCGTGGAAGACGGCGATGGGCCATTTGCTGACCGGACGGCCGATGGATGCCCCACGTGCCTACGCACTCGGCCTTGTCAACGAGGTCGTGCCACCCGAGGAACTGGACGTCTGCGCCGAGAGCTGGGTGGCCGATCTGGTACGCAGCGCTCCGCTGGCGGTGCGCGCCATCAAGGAGGCGGCCACCGCATCCGCCGGTCTGTCCCTGGAGGCGGCATTCGCCACCCCATACCCGTGGGAGCAGCGGCGCATGCACAGCGCCGACGCGATCGAAGGCCCCCGCGCGTTCGCCGAGAAACGCGAACCGGAATGGCAGGGACGCTGATCGGCCACACCGGTAGGACCCCTTCCGCTCCGCCATGGCGAACATCGTGACGAACACTTAGCTTTCCGCCATGGACACATCACGTTGCTCGGAACGCGGCCCGGCATGAGTACCGCCGTGGACCTCCCCGAGGCACGATCGCCGGAGCACGAGCCGCCCTCGACCGGCGGACCCAGACGCTGGGAAGTGTGGAAGTCCCCCGCGGATCAGCCCCGCTGGGCGAGACCAGCACTGCTGGGCATAGCCGCCCTGGCGGCCCTGCTCTACTCCTGGAACATCACCACCAGCGGCTACGCCCCCTTCTACTCGGTCGCGGCCCGCAGCATGTCGGAGAGCTGGCGGGCCTTCTTCTTCGGCGCCCTCGATCCGGGCGCCACCGTCACTCTCGACAAGCTCGGCGGCTTCCTCTGGCCGCAGGCCCTGTCCGCGCGCATCTTCGGTTTCCACGCCTGGTCGCTCACACTCCCCCAGGTCATCGAGGGCGTGATCAGCGTTCTCGTGCTCTATCGAGTGGTGCGTCTCTGGGCCGGCGTCGTGCCGGGCCTGCTGGCTGCCGGCATCATGACGCTGACCCCTGCGGTCGCCTCGATGTTCGGGCACTCCATGGGGGACGGGGCGATGACCATGTGCCTGGTCCTGGCCGCCGATGCCTGTCAGCGTGCCATGTTCAGCGCCCGGCTGCGCCCGCTCCTGCTCGCCGGGGTGTGGATCGGCCTGGGCTTCCAGGCCAAGATGATGCAGGCGTGGCTGATCCTGCCGGCCCTCGCCATCGGCTACCTCGTGGTGGCCCCCGCGCCGCTGCGGCGGAGAGTGGGCCACGTGCTGGCCGCGGGCGCGGTCACCCTCGCGGTCTCCCTGTCCTGGGTCGCGGTCCTGACGTTCACTCCGGCGTCCGAACGGCCGTATGTGGACGGAACCACCAACAACAGTGCCATCAGCATGGTCTTCGGCTACAACGGCTTCAACCGCTTCTCGCGCGACCTGATCGACGGCTCCGTCAGCCAGATGAACGACACGGTGGGCCCGCCGCAGGGCCAGGCCGCACCGGACCCGGCGGCATCGCCCGGCACACCGCCGGACACCGGGCCCTCGGGCGGCGGGTCGGTGCCGGGCAAGCTCCTCGGCAGCCGCTTCGCTCCCCAGGTGGGCTGGCTGTACCCCCTGGCGCTGACGAGCCTGGTGCTCTGCGCGGGCTGGCGGAGCAAGGTCCCCCGTACGGACCGGTTACGCGGCGGATTCGTCCTGTGGGGAGGCTGGCTGGCCATCAGCGCCCTGGTGCTGAGCGCCATCGAAGTGCCGCACACCGCCTATGTCGCCATGCTCGCGCCCGCGCTGGCAGCACTGTCGGGGGTCGGGCTGGTGGCCTTCTGGAAGGCGTACCGGGAGGGCCGGAGGGTCAGGGTGCTGCCTGCGGTGATCGCGGTGGAAATGGTGTGGAGCGCCTTCCTCTGCTTCCTCTATCCGGATTTCCTGCCGTGGCTGCCGTGGCTGCTCATCCTGGCGGGCGTGGCCGCACTGACCTCGCTCCTCGTCGCACACCGGAAAGGCCGGCGGACGGGGCGACTGGCTCTCGGCGGACTCGCGGCCGGGCTGGTCGCCATGTTCGCCGGGCCCGCGGCATGGTCCCTCTCGGTGCTCGACCCGATGTACGCCGGCAGCGCGATGGACGCGTCGGCCGGCCCGTTCGCCACGGGCGGCAGCGCGGTGCACCGGGCAGCCAACGTCGTGGGGGTGGGCAACGCACCGAGCGGCACGGCCGCCGCCTCCGCGTCGCTCAACGAGTCGGACGTACTCACCGACAGCCAGCACAAGCTGCTCGCCTACACACAACGGCACCGCGACGGCGCGAAGTTCGTGTTCGCCAACGATTCCGCCGTCATGTCCTGGAACTACATCCTGGCCACCGGCGCCTACGTGATGCCGATGGGCGGATTCAGCGGCGGTTCGCCGACGCCCTCGCCGGAGGAGGTCAGGAAGCTCGTGTCCGATGGGCAGTTGCGCTTCGTCCTGCTCAGTGCCGACGGCTGGCAGGGGTACGCGCAGACCCAGGGCGAGAAGAACGCGGCCGTCGACGCGGTACGCGCCTGGGTGACGTCCGACTGCACCGCCGTACCGGCCTCCGTCTTCGGCGGTAACGACGAGGACACGCAGGGCACCCTCTACCGGTGCGGCGACTGACATGACGGGGCCCCGTTCAAGGGCGGGGCCTCGCATCAGCGGCACGGTCGCGGCTACTCTCTGACCCGGAATCTTCGGGCAAGGGGCCCGAATGGGCAATGGGCCCGGTTCCGGTGGGAGATGTCATGGTTGCTGGTCGTGTGGTGCGTTTTGACAGCGTGCGGGGTTACGGATTCATCGCGCCGGAAAGCGGTGGGGACGACGTGTTCCTGCATGTGAACGACATGCAGGTGTCCGAGGAGTACGTACGCCCCGGTGTGAAGGTGGAATTCGAGATCGAGAACGGTGAGCGCGGGCCGAAGGCGTCCGCGGTCCGTCTCGCCCAGGGAACGGAAGGCAAGGCAATGCCCCCGTACGACGATTCCCTGTGCGACGTACTCAGCGCGGAGGAGTTCATCCGGGAGGTCACCGAGGTCCTTCTGGCGTCGGCCCCGTCGCTCACCGGCGAGCAGATCCTGCAGACGCGCGCCGGGCTGGCCCAGTTCGCGAAGAACCACAGCTGGACCGAAGGCTGATCCACCGAGGCGCCCAGCCCGGCGCCTCGTACGCTCGGCCTCGACCCGGGCCTTCCCCTGCTGCCGCCGTCGTTCGTGACGTCGGGGGCGCCAGGGGCGGGACCGGGTTTTTCCATGCCCCGCATGCCGTACGCCCGGGCGATCCGGGCCGGCTGATCCGTGGGAGCGCTTCCAAAATGGGCGCAACCCTGGAATCCTTGACCAGTGCAGATTGAAACCTCACGGCTCCGCCTCCGACGTTTCCTTCCCTGCGACATTCCGGATTTCGCCGCCTATCGTTCGGACGGCGAAGTCGCCCGCTATCAGAACTGGGACTTTCCGCTGCCCCTCGCGTCGGCGCGTCGTCTCGTCGGTGAATACTCCCGTCGTGATCCCGCCCGTCCGGGCTGGTTTCCCTACGCGATCGAGCTGAAAGAGGACGCGAGCCTCATAGGCGATGTCGCCGTGAATCGACATCCGGGCGGCCTGAAAGCCGAGTTGGGCTTCAGCATCGCCCGTGAGCGGCAGGGGTGCGGCTATGCGTCCGAGGCCGTCCGTGGCGTGCTCGGCGAGTTGTTCACCCAGGGGCTGCGCACGGCCGTGGCGGAGTGCGACGTACGCAACACGCGTTCCGCCCGGCTCCTGGAACATCTCGGGTTCACGTATGTGCGACAGCACAGCGTCTTCGTGCGCGAAAAACGAGAACGCACCCAACTCAGCGAGTTCGCCCTCCCCGCGGAACGCTGGGCGGTGCTGAAAGGGCAGTGAGCAGGTCGGCGGCAACCCGTCCCGGCCTCGTTCGCCCCGACGAAGAATGGCCGAACTCTGCCGGTGTGCGTAACCCGATCCGGGAAGCGGCCGTTCCTCGTCCATACGATGAGCGTGAGTTCACGGAGCCGGGTGAGGCGGTCCAGTCCGCCCGGACCGCGATGAGGCAGAGGAAGTGACGCATGGCCAGGACGTCCCGAATGCACGGAGCTTCACGTCGGCACACCATCAAGGCGAGCGTGGCGGTGCTCGCCCTTGTGGCCGCACTGAGCGCCTGCGGAAGCAACGACAAGGAGAAGGCGCCCGACCAGAGCGGGACACCGTCGCAGAGCAGCAGCCCGACGCCGTCCAACAGCAGCTCCGCGACGCCTTCCTAGAGTGCGCGGGCGTCCGGGGCTGCTTCCTCCGGCAGTGGAACGCCGGGCCTGACCCGCAAGCTCAGCCCGCCGCGGCGAGAACCAAGGGGAGCACCTGTTCGCTGCCTGCCTGGCGGAGCAGGCGGGCAGCGACCGCGAGGGTCCAGCCGGAGTCGGTGCTGTCGTCCACGAGCAGGACGGGGCCGGGAGTCCCGGCCAATGCGCCGGCCAGGTCCTCGGGGACGACGAAGGCGCCGGACAGCGCCCTCAAACGCTGGGCGGAGTTGCTGCGGCGTGCCGCGTGCGCACCGCTCGGCCCCGTGTACGCCAAGGTGCCCAGGAAGGGAAGGCGGCCGATGGTCGCGATTCCCTGGGCGAGAGAACCGACGAGCTGCGGGCGGGTCATGGACGGCACGGCGACGACACCGACCGGCCGGGCAGAAGCTTCCGGGTCGTTGGACGCCCAACCACCCGGAGAGCGTGCCCAGTCGGCGAGGACCGCCACCGCGGCGTGCAGGACATCGTCCGGCACGGGGCCGTCGGGTGCGTTCTCGGCCAGCAGGGGGCGCAGCCGGTTGCCCCAGCCGATGTCCGAGAGCCGCCCCAGGGCACGCCCGGTGGAGCACTGCTCCCTGACCGGGATCCGCCCCTTGAGGTCGATGCCCAGTGCGGGCATCCCCGTCGGCCACATCCGGCGCGGCTCGACCTCCACCCCCGGGCGGTCCAGTTCCTTCGCCGCTCCTGTCAAGGTCTCCGCCGATACAGCGGAATCGGCCCAGGCCCCCACACAGTTGTCGCAACGGCCACAGGGGGCCGCACCCTCGTCGTCCAACTGACGGCGCAGGAACTCCATCCGGCACTGGGACGTACTCACGTAGTCGCGCATGGCCTGCTGCTCGGCGGCCCGCTGCTTGGCCACCCACGCATAGCGCTCGGCCTCGTACACCCACTCGGCACCCGTGGCCGTCCAGCCGCCCTTGACCCGCTTGACCGCACCGTCGACATCAAGGACCTTCAGCATCGACTCCAGCCGGCTGCGCCGGAGATCGACCGCCGCCTCCAGAGCCGGCACGGACAGGGGCCGTCCCGCTTCGGAGAGGGCGGAGAGGGTCTGCCTGACCTGCGTCTCGGGCGGAAAGGCGGTGTCGGCGAAGTAGCGCCAGATCGCCTCGTCCTCCTGGCCCGGCAGCAGCAGCACATCGGCGTGCGCCACCCCGCGCCCCGCGCGCCCCACCTGCTGGTAGTAGGCGATCGGCGAGGAGGGCGAGCCGAGGTGGACCACGAAGCCCAGGTCCGGCTTGTCGTAGCCCATGCCCAGGGCCGAGGTCGCGACCAGCGCCTTGACCCGGTTCTCCCGCAGGTCGATCTCGGCCTGCAGACGGTCGGCGTTCTCCGTCTTGCCCGTGTACGAGGCGACGCGGAAGCCGCGCTGACGCAGGAACGCGGTGGCCTCCTCGGCAGCGGCGACGGTGAGCGTGTAGATGATCCCGGAGCCCTGCAGTTCTTCCAGGTGCTCGGCGAGCCAGGCAAGACGGTGCGCGGCGTCCGGGAGCCGGACCACGCCCAGCCGCAGGCTTTCCCTTTCGAGCGGACCGCGCAGCACCAGGGCCTCACCGGCGCCGGTGCCCAGCTGGTCGGCCACATCCGCTGTGACTCGCGCGTTGGCGGTCGCGGTGGTAGCCAGCACCGGCACACCGGCGGGAAGCTCGGCCAGCATCGCCCGCAGCCTGCGGTAGTCCGGCCGGAAGTCATGCCCCCAGTCGGAGATGCAGTGCGCCTCGTCCACCACCAGCAGACCGGTCGTGGCCGCAAGCCTGGGCAGCACCTGATCGCGGAAATCGACGGAGTTGAGACGCTCCGGACTCACGAGGAGGACGTCGGTCTCGCCGCGCTCGACCTCCCCGTAGATCGTCTCCCACTCCTCCGGGTTGGCCGAGTTGATGGTGCGCGCCTGGATGCCGGCCCGCGCCGCCGACTCGACCTGGTTGCGCATCAGTGCCAGCAGCGGCGAGATGATCACGGTGGGGCCGGAGCCACGCCGGCGCAGCAGGGCGGTGGCGACGAAGTACACCGCCGACTTGCCCCAGCCGGTGCGCTGCACGACCAGCGCACGTCGGCGCTCCTGCACGAGGGCCGCCACCGCCTGCCACTGGTCCTCCCGCAGCCGCGCCGAACCCTCGGGGGCGCCGACGAGCTCAGCGAGGACGGCATCGGCTTCAGCGCGGAGTTCCAGGTTGTCCATACCCCCATGCAACCCGATGGCACTGACAATCGACGACTTCACCCCGCGTGACAACCGACTCACGATCAGTCCATCAGTCGTCCAGCGGGTCGGGGGCGACTGAGGCGGCGCGCCTTCGGACCGTCACCCACCGTGAGCCCACGGCTGCTGCCGGGTGGGACCGGATGGCGTGTTTCCGCTGGTCCTCGCCATTCAGGCGGGACGGGTGGAGTCGCAGAGCCACAGTCTGGGCAGGGATATCAGTGTCATTCCGGTTGATACCCGTCAGCCGAGCCAATTGCTCGTTGCCGCCTGCCGGTACGCCAGGAAGAATTGGAGTCGCTCCCCGCACGGTCCTTTCGCGGCCCGGATGGGCTGTGCAGCGGCGCGCCCTCACTCGACCCTGCCCGCACCGTGGGCGCGTAGCGAAGGGAGGACCGTGACCTTCGGATTCGCTCCGCCCCCTGCCTCTTCGATGCCAACGTCCTCGCCGTCCGCAGGATCTGTCAACAGCCTTGCCCGGACGCTGGAACCAGCCGAATGGGCCTCGGCCGGCATACCGCTGCTGCGAAGCCCGCGTGAGGTCGTCAGCGGCCTCCACGCCCGTCACCGGCCCGCTCCGAGTACGGCCGTCGTGGCCGTACTCGACCATGAGGAACGGCTCACGGCCAGCGCGTCCTTCGCCCGGCGGACGACCGTCGCGGCTGACGGGTGGGAGTTCCGCAATGCCCTGCTGGCCCATCTGCGCCGGGTCATCCCGCACGACCTACGCCGCCGCACTCCCGTCCGTACCGCGGTGCTGCTCTACTGCCGCGAGGGCGACGAGCGTTGGACCGAGGAGGACGGCGCGTGGATGTGGGGGCTGCGGGACGCCTGCACGCTGCACGGCCTGCGGTGCGGCGCCTACATCACGCTGACCAGGGGAGGCTGGCAGGTGCTCGGCGAGGGGCGCGGTGGGCGCCGGCCCAGTTCCATATCGCCGGCCTCGAAGCTCTCCGATGCCTCCGTGGATCTCGACCCGGCACCGCAGCGCACCGGTGGCGGCGCGGTGGGCGCCCTGCGGCGGACCGCCGCCCGCTGAGACGCGCACGGTCCCGGCCACCCTTGTCGGGCAGCCGGGACCCTACGGCGTACGGATCAGACTCCCGCGCCCAGCACGGAGTTGATCTTCTGCGGGTCCCCACACACGATCAGCAGTGCGCCGGCACGGTCCCGTGCCACGGGAAGGGCACGAGCGGTGGCGTCGTCGACGTCACCGTTGACCGCGACCACGACCACCGGACGGGGCTTGGCACGGCCGGCCGCCGCCAGGTGAGCGAAGAAGACGTCGTCGCCGGCGTCGTGCTGCGCCCAGTAGGCGGCCTCTCCGAAGGAGATCTCGTGCGCCGTCCAGGGGTGCACCTCCCCGGTGGTGAGGACCAGGATGTCGCCCGGTGCGCGCCCCGAGTCGAGCAGCAGGTCGACTGCCTCGTCGGCCGCGTCGAGTGCGCCGCCGGCCGGGGCCGGGACCAGTTGGAGCTGCGGCGCGGAACGATTCTCCGGCTGGGCCGGGCCCGAGGCGGAAGCAGCGGAAGTGGGTGTGGACTGCGGGCGCTGCGCCGGGGGCGCAGGCCGCGCGGGGCCGGGTCCCGGTCGCCCGGGACGCGGCGTGGCCGCGGAACGCGGACCTGGTACGGGACGGGGGGTCGGCGCGGTACGGCCGGCGGCCGGAGCGACGCGGGGACCCTGGGCACTCTCGTGAATCTGAGGCTCCTCGGGGATGAGAGGCATGAATGGTTGACTTTCGAGCGCAGACGCTTCGGGCGTCAGCGGGTGGGTATGTGTGCGCGATCAGAAATCGAAGCCGAGCTGGCCCCCGCTTTCCAGTGCGGCCGCCTCGGCGGAGAACCGGACCCTCTTCAGGTGCTGCCACCTGGGCAACGCGTCAAGATAGGACCAGGAGAGGCGGTGATGGGGCGTGGGCCCCCGCTCCTCCAGTGCCGCCCTGTGTACCGGCGACGGGTATCCCGCGTTGGCGCCGAAGGCAAAGTCTGTGTACTCCCCTGATGCCGCGCCCAGTTCGGCCATCATCGTGTCCCGGTGGACCTTGGCGATCACCGAAGCGGCGGCGACGGCGATACAGGACTGGTCACCCTTGATCACGGTGCGGACCCGCCAGGGCTGTCCCAGGTAGTCGTGCTTGCCGTCGAGGATCACGGCGTCCGGCCGTACGGGCAGGCCGTCGAGGGCCCTCACCGCCGCCAGCCGAAGCGCCGCGGTCATGCCGAGGTCGTCGATCTCCTGCGGCGAGGCGTGTCCCAGCCCGTAGGCCGTGACCCAGTTCTCCAGCAGCGGAGCCAGTTCGGCGCGGCGCTTGGGACTGATCAGCTTCGAGTCCGTGAGCCCTTCCGGGGGTCGACGAAGCCCGGTGACGGCAGCGCAGACGGTGACGGGGCCGGCCCACGCTCCGCGTCCGACCTCGTCGACACCGGCGACGGTCCTGGCACCAGTGGTAGCGCGCAGTGAGCGCTCGACGGTGTGCGTGGGTGGTTCGTACGGCATGGCGCCAGCAAGCGTACGCCGATGACAACGCCAAGAACACCCCGGGGCACCCGCTCCCTGCGACTCCTTCGCACCCCGCCGTCCGTCACGCGTCCGTCGCGTCGTGGAGCGGCCCGGACACAGGGCCGTCAGCGGCGACCCGGACACGGAACCGGCCTCACCCGGAGCGCAGTATCGGCATCATGACGTGGTCGATCATCCGGGCGATCTCCTCGTCCGGCCATTCACTGCCGCACACCTTGGTCCGGTACATCATCATGGCCGGGATCACGTCGAACACCATGTCGTCCACCGCCTCCGGGCGCACCTCGCCTCGACCCACACCTCGGCCGACGACCTCACGGAAGAGCTCGGTCGACGGGCCGACCACGCCATTCATGATCACCTCGTGGAATCGCTCGGCGGCGCTCACATCGCATTCGTGAAGCACCGAACGCAGCGCGAGTCCGGGCGCCGAGAGCATCGCGTCGCGGAGTTGCCGGCAGACCTCGTAGAGGTCGTCGCGAATCCCGCCGCAGTCGCGGGCGTCGTCCAGCCGCGGCAGTCCCGCGCTCAGCGCGTCCGCGACCAGATCCTCCTTCGAGGGCCACCTCCGGTACACGGCGGCCTTGCCCGTCCGGGCCCCCGCCGCCACGCCCTCCATGGTCAGACCGCTCCAGCCGACCGTACTCAGTTGTTCGAGAGCCGCGTCGAGGATCGCCCGTTCCAGTACGGGCCCGCGTCGGCGCAGTGACACCGGGCGAGGCCGAGCGGCGGCAGCCGGGCGCGAAGTAGCCATCAGTCGATCTCCATCACTACGGGGAGAGGAGCGGATCGGCACGTTCCGGGTGGAAGCGGCCGACAGCGACGGACATCCCGTCGACGGCAGTCTCAGTGAACGCTTGCGTTCACTAACGGGGACTCACTACCGTTGACGCGACAGTGAACGCTTCCGTTCACTAATTCACTCGTGGGGGACCCATAGTGACAACCTCTCAGTTAGAAAAACAGGGCAATCCCGGCGCGGCCCGCCGGGAGGGGCGCCCAGGGATCGCGCTGGCCGTCATTGCCGCATGTCAGCTGATGGTCGTGCTCGACGCCACCATCGTCAACATCGCGCTTCCGCACATCCAGGATGCGCTCAGCTTCTCGACGACCGATCTCTCCTGGGTCCTGAGCGCCTACACGCTCACCTTCGGCGGTCTGCTCCTGCTCGGCGGCCGGGCCGGCGACATCCTGGGCCGCCGCCGGGTCTTCATGACCGGGATCATCGTCTTCACGCTCGCCTCGCTGCTGGGCGGACTCTCCCAGGAGCCCTGGCAGTTGCTGGTCGCACGGGCGCTGCAGGGGGTCGGCGGGGCCATCGCCTCACCCACCTCGCTGGCCCTGATCACCACCACGTTCCGCGAAGGGCCCGAACGCAACCGCGCGTTCGGGGTGTTCGCCGCGGTGTCGGCGGGCGGCGGCGCGATCGGGCTCCTGACCGGCGGCATGCTCACCGAATGGCTCGACTGGCGCTGGGTCCTGTTCGTCAACGTACCGATCGGTGTACTGATCGCGGTCCTCGCACCCATGTACATCAGCGAGTCGGAGAAGCACCCCGGCCGCTTCGACGTCTCCGGGGCACTGACCTCGACGCTCGGCATGGCCTCACTGGT
Source organism: Streptomyces sp. NPDC058620 (assembly GCF_042717135.1). Classification (NCBI taxonomy): domain Bacteria; kingdom Bacillati; phylum Actinomycetota; class Actinomycetes; order Kitasatosporales; family Streptomycetaceae; genus Streptomyces; species Streptomyces sp. NPDC058620. Next base: position 21,961 of record NZ_JBHXQO010000050.1, on the reverse strand, counting down.
GTACGGGTTCATCCGCGCCTCGGAGGAAGGCTGGCGCGACACGCTCACAGTGTCGTCCTTCGGTGCGGCGGTGGTGCTGCTCGCCGCCTTCGTACTGATCGAGTCACGGGCCAAGGAACCGATCACTCCCCTGCGGATGTTCGCCGACCGCAACCGCTCGGGCACCTACATGATCATGCTCAGCCTGTCCGCGGCCATGTTCGGCATGTTCTTCTTCATCGTGCTGTTCGTGCAGAACGTCCTGGACTACAGCCCGATCGAGGCGGGCCTGGCGTTCCTCCCGGTCACGGTCGCGATCATCACGGGCGCCGGACTCTCGCAGCGGCTGCTGCCGGTGCTCGGTCCCAAACCCTTCATGGTCACCGGCTCGACGATCACCGGGCTCGGACTCTTCTGGCAGACCCTCATCTCGCCGGACAGCTCCTACGTGAGCGGTGTGCTCGGCCCCATGCTCCTCTTCGGCTTCGGAATGGGGCTGAACTTCGTCACGCTGACGCTGACCGCCGTATCCGGCGTCGCGCAGCACGAGGCCGGGGCGGCGTCCAGTCTGCTCAATGCCAGCCAGCAGGTGGGGGGTTCGCTCGGCCTCTCCATCCTGGTGACCGTCTTCGGCACGGCGAGCCGAGACGAGGCGGAGAAGCAGATCCCGGCGTTCATGGCGCAGGCGACACCGGAGCAGCAGGCGGAGTTCGCCAGAACCCATGAGCTCCCCGCACCGTGGGGCAACGAGGTGCTCACCCAGGGCATCTCCACGGCCTTCACCGCGGCTGTCGTCATGGCAGTCATCGCGCTGCTGACGGCGGTCCTGGTCATCCGGGTACGCAAGAGCGATCTGGAAGCACTGAGCGGGAAGTCCGCAGCGGCCGGTCCGGCCGCGTAGGGCCCGCCTGCTCACGCGCGGATGCGGGATGCGGATGCGGGACGCTCTCAGGCGTGCCGCATCCGCATCCGCGCGGAGGGGGTCAGTGGTCAGCGCATCGGCACGGGAGTGATCAGTACGGGTCGTAGGGATCGTAGAACTCCCCGTCGACGCCGTCGCGTTCGCTGCCCGTTCCGTACCGGCCCGACCTCTCGCATTCGTTCGCACGCTCCAGAGCGCTCCGTTCCACCAGGATGTCGCGGGCGCGTGTCACGCCCCAACTAGTCGCGTACCAAGGTTCGTCCGAGCGGTCGAGATCCCGCTCGATCCTCGCCAGCGCGCAGGAACGCAGCGGTTCCGGGAGCTTGTCCAGAGCCGGTACGGCATCGGCCGAGAGCGACTTGAGGTAGTCGATGTCGATGGACCTGTCATCCTCGTACCGCTGCACGTTCTGTTCCGCGATCAGCCCGTCGGGCGAGACCAGGCCGAACGCGAGCACGCCGACGGCCGCACTCACGGCCACGGCGCGCGGCAGCAGCCGCGCACCGAACACGCCCGCGGCGATGATCAGGACCAGCACCACGCCGAGCCAGAGTTCCATGGCCGCGACGGAGATGCGCAGCCTGGTGAGGCCGTACGCGTCCACATAGAGGTCCATGCGCCGCAGTGCCGAGGCGACGACCACGAGGGTGAGTACGCACAGCGCACCGAGCACTCCGCGTACCAGCGTCCGGTCGCGGGTGCCGCCGCGGGGCGCCCAGCGCAGGGCGAGGGCGATCACGAGAAGCGTGAGGAGGGTGGCCCACAGCAACTGCCAGAAGCCCTGGCGCGCGTACTCCGCGTAGGAGAGGTCGGTCTCCTCCAGCACCTTGTCGTACCCACCGAACAGGACGGCGAGCTGGAGCGCGATGAACGCCGCGAAGAGCAGGTTGAGGACGATCAGCGGAAGTGCCCACTCCACCCTTCCCCGGGCCGGACCGGGACGGACGGTGACCTCGTCCCACCGGGCCGGGGCGGCAGCGGCGTACGCGGCGGCCAGCGCACCCACAAGCCCCAGCAGGAACAGGAAGACCCGCCACGGGCCGTCCTCGATCGACACATCGGGGATGAGGTTGCCGAGCAGGTCGGCGAAGGCCGCGTCGGCCCCGGCGAAGAGTGTGCCGAACACGATGAGCAGCACCACGGCCACCGCCGTCGTGCGGACGGCCGTGCCCCAACGGGCGCGCGAGGCTTCCGCCTGGGACCGCAGTCCTCTCCATCCCCACCGCACACCGGGGACGGCCGAGCCGAACAGGCCCAGCGAACCGAGGAGGATGCCCATCCAGCTGCGGCTGCCGTGCAGAGCCAGGGAACCCAGGGCGAGAGCGGACACCAGGGCGAGGAAGGTCGGCCAGCCGGCGTCCCGGAGCGCCGGGACCGCGAGCAGTGCCAGACCTCCGGCCGCCCAGGTGAGTGTCCAGGGACGCGGCCGCCGGCCCGCGTGGAGCGCGGCGAAGAAGGCCGCGAGCGCCGCGGGCACCACGACGATCAGGAGGTTCGGGCCCAGGCCGTCGCCCAGCAGGATGGCGCTGAGGAGCGCGGTGGCGAGGACGGACCAGAGCGTGCCGGCCGGGACGGGAATCGAGGGGACCGGGTGCAGTCGGAGCCGCGCGACCGGGGGCCGCACGCCCTGCTGCCATGGGTTGCCCTGCTGCCGCTGTCCCGGCACCGGCTGGGCGGTCCCGGCAGTCCCGCTCGCCTGCGCGGTGCCGCTGCTGGCGGCCACTGCGCGCGCCCTCGCGGAATCGGGCGCGGACGACGCGGTTCCTTCGGCGTCCACCGGCGGACCCGGCGCCTGGGCCCCGGAAGTGGCCCCGGCTTCGGCTGCGGCACCGGATTCGGCTGCGCCACCGGATTCGGCTGCGGGCGCATCGGATGCCTTGGACAGTCCGGATGCCTTGGACGTTTCGGGTCGGCGCGACGCCTCGGACGGTTGATCGGACATGGGACCCCTCCCCACCGGGCCCGCTCGCACGGCCAGGAGGCGGCACGATCGCCCCGGCTTCTCGTTCGGCGCATGCCACGACAAGATCAATGAGTGGCGGCGTGGCCGAAAGGGTATGCGCCTGGGCGGCCCTCCAGCAGCCGTGGACCGTGCTGTGGCAGGACCGTGACAGTGGACCCCGCCGGGCGGGTTGTCAGCTGTGCGTCACGGCGAGCCAGGGCGGCGGCTCTTCCGTCTGGTCCAGCCAGTCGGCGGGCGGTGCCCCTGCGGTGCCGGCCGCGACCACGCCTCCGACGATGGCGCAGGTGGTGTCGACATCCCCACCGGCCTGGGCCGTGACCCAGAACGCCTGCTCGAAGTCGCCGAGGCTCCGCGCCGCCGACCACAGGGCGAACGGCACGGTGTCGTGCGCACTCGTACGGCGCCCGTTGCCGAGAACGGCCGCCACCGTGCCCGCGTCCCGGTAGTCGAGCATGTCGCGTGCGCGGCGCAGCCCCGCGCCGACCGCGCTGCGCGGTACGAGGGCGATGACACCGTCCAGGAGATCGCCGGGCGCGGGCGGACCTCCGGGCGCGGCGGCCAGCGAGGCGGCCGCGGCGACCGCCATCGCGCCGACCACTGCCTCACGGTGCTGGTGCGTCGTGTACGAGGAGATCTCGGCCTGGTGAATGGCCTGCTCCGGGTCGTCCGCGTACCAGGCGCCGAGCGGCGCGATACGCATGGCCGATCCGTTGCCCCAGGAACCCTGGCCGTTGAAGAGCGCGGAGGCCAGCTCGCGCCAGTCGCCACCCTCCCGGACCAGCCTGAGCAGCCGGTTCACCGCGGGGCCATAGCCCCGGTCGAAATCATGATGCTCGGCGAAGGAGTGAGCGAGCGCGTCCTGGTCGATACGGCCGTGCGCGGCGAGCACGGCGAGTACCGAGGAAGCCATCTCGGTGTCATCGGTCCACTGCCAGGGACCGGGCGGCAGAGCGCGCCGTTTGAGCAGCGGATAGTTGACAGGGACGAAGAACTGGGAGCCCAGGGCGTCTCCCACGGACAGCCCACGCAGGCTGGCCAGGGCGCGTTCGAAGCGCCGGTCGGAAGCAGAATCAGCGGTCATCGCTCTGCCACTCTATCCGGTGGTGCCGTACGGCTCCGGGGTGCGCCAGCGCTCGAACGGCCGGTCGAGCGTATAGCGGCCGTTCTGGCCCAGCACCAGGGAGCGCGTCTCCGCGTTGCCGGGGTTGGACAGCGACTCGAATTCCGCCACGGACCAGTGGAACCAGCGCATGCAGAACAACCGCATCGTCAGTCCGTGCGTGACCAGCAGGACGTTCTCCGGATGGCCGGGGTCCTCGAAGCTCCGGTACAGGCTCTCCAGGAAGGCCCCGACCCGGTCGTACACATCGGCCCCGGACTCTCCCTGGGCGAAGCGGTAGAAGAAGTGGCCGTACGCGTCGCGGTACGCCTTCTGCAGACGTACGTCGTCCCGGTCCTGCCAGTTCCCCCAGTCCTGCTCGCGCAGCCTGGGCTCTTCCCGCACCCGCACCTTCTCCGGGTCGAGGCCGAAGGCTCTGAAGGTCTCGTGTGTCCGACGGTAGGGCGAGACGTAGACGCTGACCCGCTCTCCCTCGAACAGCTCGCGCAGCCGGGCCCCCGTCTCCCTGGCCTGCCGCAATCCGTTGGCCGTGAGCCTCAGCGCGTGGTCGGGCTCCCGCTCGTACACCGTGTCGTCGGCATTGCCTTCGGACTCACCGTGCCGGACGAGAACAATGCGCTGCGGTCGTGGCATGTCACGACCCTAGGCCCAGCACGCCTCAATCGAGCAGTTGTCCGGACTCCATCCGGGCGTATGTGACCAACGAAACGCCGTCGAAGAAGCCGGTCGTGGGAGACCACGACGACCGCGCCCGGCCAGCGGGACAACGCCTCCTCCAGGCATCTGACCCGGAGCCGCAGCCGAACCCGACGTCAGCCGGTCACACCGTCCACAGCGGCTGGAGCTCCACCACGTCTCCGGCCAGCTCCGCCACATCCGTCTCGGTCTGTGCCCGGTCCGAGAGCCGTTCCACGCCCTGCGGCCGGTACTTGCCCCGCTCAGCACTCGACTGCCACATAGACAGCACCAGGAACTCGTGCCCCGGCGCTTCCCCGAACATCCCCCGCAGCATCCCCGGCGATCCGGCCATCGCCGGATTCCACACCTGCCGCTGCATCAGCGCGAAATGCTCCACCCGATCTTCGTGCACCCGGCTGTGCGCCACCCGGACGACATCGGCGTCGGTGAAGTGCGGTTCGAAGCCGGTCTTCACATCGAAGCGGTACTCGAAGAGCTTCACCTGCATGTCCCGGTACATGCCGGTCTGCGCCGTGGCCAGCCGGTCATGCCCGCGCGCCATGAAGGAGTCGTAGAAGACGCGGTTCTCCCAGAACGCGAAGACATGAGCCACGTCCGGCCGCCCCCGGCTCCACCCTCCGCTCTGCCCCCTGAAACCCGGCTCACCCAGCAGCCCCGCCCACTTTCGCTGTCCCCGCTCGAACCCATGACGGTCCACCACGGTGCAGCGAATCCACTTGACCAGCACCGCGCCATCGTACGGCGCCCGACGTGGCGCGGGTCACGCTACGACGGACTCCGCCCGAAGCGATCCGTGCCGGTCCCAGAATGATCAACATGACTGCGCTGCACGCCAATCCCCTGTTCGCCCGGCTCGAAACCGCCGAGCGCGTTCTCGTCGCCGGTGCCGGGGGCGGATTCGATATCTACGCGGGCCTTCCAGTGGCGCTTTCCCTGATGCACCAGGGCAAGAACGTCCAGCTCGCCAATCTCTCGTTCAGCGCGATCGAAGGGCTTCCGCCCGACTCCTGGCTCGCGCCCGACGTCGCCGCCGTCGGCCCCCGATCCGCCCTCCACCAGGCGTACTTCCCCGAACGCACCCTTGCCCAATGGCTCGAACTGCACCGCTATCCCAGCACGGTGCACGCGTTCTCCCGCGTCGGCGTGCAGCCGCTCCGCGCCGCCTACCAGGCGCTGATCGACGCCTACGACATCGATGCCGTGGTGCTCGTGGACGGTGGCACCGACATCCTGATGCGAGGCGACGAGTCGGGGCTCGGAACGCCGGAGGAGGACCTCACCAGCGTCGCCGCGCTCGCCAGGATCGACGTGCCCCAGCGCCTGGTCGTCTCCGTCGGCTTCGGAGTCGACGCCTATCACGGGGTGAGCCACGGCCTCGTACTGGAGAACATCGCCGCCCTGGAACGCGCCGGTGCCTACCTGGGCGCGTTCTCCGTCCCTCGTACGACCCGCGAGGGGGCGCTCTTCGTCGACGCCGTGGCCCACGCCCAGCAGCACACTCCCGAACACCCCAGCATCGTCAACGGTTCGATAGCGGCCGCCGTCCAAGGGGCCTTCGGGGATGTTCAGTTCACTTCACGCACCCGTGGGAGCGAACTCTTCGTCAACCCTCTGATGTCACTCTGCTTCGCGTTCGAACTGGAGGGCCTGGCCCGGCAGTGCCTCTATCTCGACCGCATAGAGAACACCCACCTCATCCGCCAGGTCAGCAGCCAGATCGAGCTGTTCCGCGACGAAATCGTCCAGCGGCCCCCGCGCCGCATCCCGCACTGAGCGATCCCGTCACGACCATGGCCCGATTGCGTCGCCGGATGCCAAGGCGGTTGGATTCACGGACAGTTACGGTCATGATCGGGCGGTGAAAGCGGTCCGCGGGCCCGGCGCGAGGAGGAAAGTCCGATGAGCACTCCCAATAAGGACATCGACAAGGTTGAAGTGAAGCTCAAATGGGACCCCAGCGAGGCGGGCGAGCCGGCGCATGACCTGGACATCATCGCCGCGCCGTACACGACGGACGATCCGTACGGCCCCCCCGCCTATCTGGTGCATTTCGACAGCCGCTCACCGGACGGAACGATCACGCTCAACCGGGACAGCAGGACCGGCCAGGGTCTCGGGTTCGACGAGGTCATGACCATCGAACTCGACCGGCTGGCCGACAGGTACGCCCGGGTGATCGTCGGGATCGCCATCCAGCAACGGGACGGCCGGAAGACCTTCGGTGACATACCGCGCACCGGTGTGCAGATCCGCGAGGGGTACACGAACCTCTCGGAGAGCGACTTCTCGGGCGTCCCGGCAGCCACGGCGGCGGTGGTCGCGGAGTTCACTCGGGACAGCTCGGGCGTCTGGGCGTTCCACTCCGAGGTGCGTGGCTTCGACGGTGACCCGGATGAGTTCGCCGCGGCCATGGGAACCCGCACATCGGGTTCCTGACCGGCCGGCGCGCCGCGCGGATGTCACGACCCGGCCGCGAAACCGCTCGGGGCGGTGGCGCCGAATGATCGGCTCCACCGCCCCGCGCAGGTGCTCTACGCCCGGTTCGGGCGCACTGGATCAGCTGCAGCCACTGGTCGAGCCGCAGCCCTCGCAGATGTAGCAGGAACCGGCGCGCTGCATCTTCGTACCGCAGGAGAAGCAGAGCGGCGCGTCCGCGCTGATACCGAGCTGCATCTCGACCAGCTCGGCCGAGGTGTGCGCCGTCTTCGGAGCCGGCTTCTCAGCCGCCTCCTGCGGGGCCGCGACCGCCTTCAGGGGCTCTACCTGAAGCGGAGCGGACTGGGCGAGGCTCTCGGTGTCCAGGCCCTCCTCCTCGAACGACGGCTCGTACGAACCGGTGTCGAGGTGACGCTGACGCTCGTCGGCCGAGTGGATACCGAGCGCGGAACGCGTCTCGAACGGCAGGAAGTCCAGCGCCAGGCGGCGGAAGATGTAGTCGACGATCGACTGCGCCATCCGCACGTCCGGGTCGTCCGTCATGCCGGCCGGCTCGAAGCGCATGTTGGTGAACTTCGAGACGTACGTCTCCAGCGGCACGCCGTACTGGAGACCGACCGAGACCGCGATCGAGAAGGCGTCCATCATGCCCGCGAGGGTCGAACCCTGCTTGGACATCTTCAGGAAGACCTCACCCAGACCGTCGTCCGGGTAGGAGTTGGCGGTCATGTAACCCTCGGCGCCACCGACCGTGAAGGAGGTGGTGATGCCGGGACGGCCCTTGGGCAGACGCTTGCGGACCGGGCGGTACTCGACGACCTTCTCCACCGCTGTGCGGATGGTGTCCTCGGTCTTCGCGGTCACCTCGGCCTTCTTCTCCTCCCACTTCTTCGTGGAGAGGGGCTGGCCGACCTTGCAGTTGTCGCGGTAGATCGCGAGCGCCTTGACGCCCATCTTCCACGCCTCGAAGTAGACCTCTTCGACGTCCTCGACGGTGGCCGTCTCCGGCAGGTTCACCGTCTTGGAGAGCGCGCCGGAGATCCACGGCTGGATGGCCGCCATCATCCGGACGTGGCCCATCGCGGAGATGGACCGCTCGCCCATCGCGCAGTCGAAGACCTCGTAGTGCTCGGGCTTCAGGCCCGGGGCGTCGATCACGTTGCCGTTCTCGGCGATGTGAGCGACGACCGCCTCGATCTGCTCCGGCTGGTAGCCCAGGCGACGGAGCGCCTGCGGGACCGTGCCGTTGACGATCTGCATCGAGCCGCCGCCGACGAGCTTCTTGAACTTGACCAGGGCGAGGTCGGGCTCGAGGCCGGTGGTGTCGCAGGACATCGCGAGACCGATGGTGCCGGTGGGAGCGATGACCGACGCCTGCGCGTTGCGGAAACCGTTCCTCGCGCCGAGCCGGATCACGTCCTGCCATGCCTCCGTGGCGGCGGCCCAGATCGGCGAGTCCAGGTCGTCCACGTGCACGGCGACGGCGTTGGCGTCGGAGTGCTGCTTCATGACGCGCTGGTGCGGCTCGGCGTTGCGGGCGTAGCCGTCGTACGCGCCGACGACCGCGGCGAGCTCGGCGGAGCGCTTGTACGAGGTACCGGTCATCAGCGACGTGATGGCACCGGCGAGGGCGCGGCCGCCGTCACTGTCGTAGGCGTGGCCGGTCGCCATCAGCAGGGCGCCGAGGTTGGCGTAACCGATGCCCAGCTGACGGTAGGCGCGGGTGTTCTCGCCGATCTTCTGCGTCGGGAAGTCCGCGAAGCAGATCGAGATGTCCATCGCGGTGATGACCAGCTCGACGACCTTGGAGAAGCGCTCGGACTCGAAGGACTGGTGGCCCTCGCCGTCGTCCTTGAGGAACTTCATCAGGTTCAGCGAGGCCAGGTTGCACGAGGTGTTGTCCAGGTGCATGTACTCGCTGCAGGGGTTCGAGCCGTTGATCCGGCCGGACTCCGGGCAGGTGTGCCAGTGGTTGATGGTGTCGTCGTACTGGATTCCGGGGTCGGCACAGGCCCAGGCCGCCTCGGCCATCTTGCGGAAGAGGGACTTCGCCTCGACCTCTTCGATGACCTCTCCGGTCATCCGGGCCCGCAGACCGAACTTCCCGCCGGACTCCACGGCCTTCATGAACTCGTCGTTCACGCGGACCGAGTTGTTGGCGTTCTGGTACTGGACGGACGTGATGTCGTCGCCGCCCAGGTCCATGTCGAAGCCCGCGTCGCGCAGGGCGCGGATCTTCTCCTCCTCCTTGACCTTGGTCTCGATGAAGTTCTCGATGTCGGGGTGGTCGACGTCCAGAATGACCATCTTGGCCGCACGACGGGTGGCCCCGCCGGACTTGATCGTTCCGGCGGACGCGTCGGCGCCACGCATGAAGGAGACCGGGCCGGAGGCATTGCCACCGGAGGAGAGCAGCTCCTTGGAGGAGCGGATACGGGAGAGGTTCAGGCCGGCACCGGAGCCGCCCTTGAAGATCATGCCCTCTTCCTTGTACCAGTCGAGGATCGACTCCATGGAGTCGTCGACGGCCAGGATGAAGCAGGCGGAGACCTGCTGCGGCTGAGGCGTTCCGACGTTGAACCAGACCGGCGAGTTGAAGCTGAAGATCTGGTGCAGGAGGGCGTACGCCAGCTCGTGCTCGAAGATCTCGGCGTCAGCGGGAGAGGTGAAGTAGTTGTAATCCTCACCGGCCTTCCGGTACGTCTTCACGATCCGGTCGATGAGCTGTCGCAGACCGGTTTCGCGCTGCGGGGTGCCGACGGCCCCCCGGAAGTACTTACTGGTGACGATGTTGACCGCGTTCACCGACCAGAAGTCGGGGAACTCGACGCCACGCTGCTCGAAGTTGATCGAGCCGTCGCGCCAATTGGTCATGACGACGTCACGGCGCTCCCACGCCACCTCGTCGTACGGATGCACGCCGGGGGTGGTGTGAATGCGCTCGATACGCAGACCCTGCCGATTCGCAGTCGACTTGGTGCCCTTGGTGCGGGAACCTCGTGCCGGGCCGCTCGCCGTCTCTGTCATGCCGCCTCCCATATGTGGGCAAAAACGCCCTGAAGTACCCAGTTCTTCCCAGGGCACAGTGTGTGTCTGATGCTCCGGACGCCGCTCGCAGCGCCGGGAACAGGTCTTGGTACCGCCCTGCCTCCGACCGGCAGACCTCGGCCGGCCGGTGCCGATCAGTCGGCGGCGATGGCGGGCGCGGGGACCTCAAGGGTCTCGCCGCTCCCGCGTTCAATCGCGGGAGGCCGCTGCTCGCGAAGTTCCACGATGGCGGCCTCGAAGTCTTCGAGTGAATTGAACGCCCGGTACACGGACGCGAACCGCAGGTACGCGACGAGGTCGAGCTCCTGCAGGGGGCCGAGTATGGCCAGACCCACGTCGTGGGTGGTCAGCTCGGCGCTGCCGGTGGCACGCACCGCCTCTTCGACCCGCTGGCCGAGCTTGGCGAGTGCGTCCTCGGTGACGGGCCGCCCTTGGCACGCCTTACGGACACCGGAAATGACCTTGGTACGGCTGAAGGGTTCCGTCACACCGCTGCGCTTGACCACCATCAGCGAACAGGTCTCCACCGTCGTGAAACGGCGGGAGCAGTCGGGGCACTGGCGGCGCCGTCGGATCGACGTGCCGTCGTCGGTGGTGCGACTGTCGACGACCCTGCTGTCGGGGTGCCTGCAGAAGGGGCAGTGCATGGCTCCCAACCCTCCTTCACAGCACGACTGAATGGCCTCTTGAGGTCCGTCACGGACCCTTCGAAGCAGGCTCAAGCATAGGCGATCGCCGCTCCCCGATGGACCAGGGACCACAACTTCTGGGCGACTGCGGCAATCCAACCACTAGATCTAGGGTTTCGCCGCACTTTCGGCCCTAGCGCGTGTCGCGCTTCCGGACCGCTGCGGCGGCACACAGCCAGGCATGAGGGTACGGGAAACGCACGGCTCTCCCGATGGCGGGGCACCCGGTGGCAGACTGGGGCGGCACCCCCGGAAAAGGGCCCCGCACGCGCGTCGTGGAACCGCGGACGCTACCGTAATGGTCCGAATTGCCGGTCGCCTCAAAGGGCGCCTATACACCCCACCACAAGCCCCCGGCGGGCCTTTATTTGTTTTTCACTCGAACGTGTGTTTGGCGCAACCTTTCGAAAGCTACTACCGTTGTCCAGCTAGGGAGAACATTCGAGAGGGGCCGACGTGACCACCACCGCAGACAGTGCCACCATCACTGCCCAGGACCACCGCTCCCAGAGCCGACTTGAGCCGGTGCATGCAATGAATGACTCAGTCACGAACACGGAGGGGCAGGAGCCCGCGCGTCCCGCGCGCTCATTGCCCGGCCGCCCACCAGGAATCCGGGCGGACAGCTCCGGGCTCACGGACCGGCAGCGACGGGTGATCGAGGTCATTCGCGATTCGGTTCAGCGCCGAGGGTACCCGCCCTCGATGCGGGAGATCGGCCAGGCGGTGGGACTGTCCAGCACGTCGTCCGTCGCTCATCAGCTGATGGCCCTGGAGCGTAAGGGTTTCCTGCGTCGCGACCCCCATCGCCCTCGTGCGTACGAGGTCCGGGGCTCGGATCAGCCCAGCACCCAGCCGACCGATACGACGGGCAAGCCCGCCGCTTCGTACGTTCCGCTGGTCGGCCGGATCGCTGCCGGTGGTCCGATCCTCGCCGAGGAATCGGTCGAGGACGTCTTCCCGCTCCCCCGCCAGCTCGTGGGCGACGGAGAGCTGTTCGTCCTCAAGGTCGTCGGCGATTCGATGATCGAGGCCGCGATCTGTGACGGCGACTGGGTCACGGTCCGGCGCCAGCCGGTCGCCGAGAACGGGGACATCGTGGCTGCCATGCTGGACGGCGAGGCCACGGTCAAGCGCTTCAAGCGCGAGGACGGCCACGTCTGGCTCCTCCCGCACAACTCCGCCTACCAGCCGATCCCCGGTGACGAGGCCACCATCCTCGGCAAGGTGGTGGCGGTGCTGCGGCGGGTCTGAACCCCGCCGATTCGGACCGGGCCCCGGGATGCACTGCGCCGATCCCGGGGCCCTGCCATGTCTACGGCGATGTGTACGGCCCTGCCGGACCGGGAGGCACTCCTCTCCCGGTCCGCTTGCTGTGCCGACTCCTCCGCTACCGCCCGTCGGCCTTGGCCGCCGCGTCGATGGCCGTGAGTGAGCGCCGCACCTGATCGCGGTCCGTGGTGTACCAGAAATCGGGCAGGGAGGCGCGCAGATAGCTTCCGTACCGCGCGTTGGCCAGCCGGGGATCGAGTACGGCGACCACGCCCTTGTCGCCCGTGGCCCGCACGAGCCGGCCCGCGCCCTGAGCCATCAGCAGTGCGGCATGCGTCGCCGCGACGGCCATGAACCCGTTGCCACCCGCCTCTTCGACCGCCTTCTGGCGGGCGCTCATCAGAGGGTCGTCGGGGCGCGGGAACGGAATCCGGTCCATGATCACGAGTTGGCAGCTCGCCCCGGGCACGTCGACGCCCTGCCAGAGCGAGAGCGTGCCGAAGAGGCACGTCTCCGGGTCGGCGGCGAAGTTCTTGATCAACTCGCCGAGCGTCTCCTCACCCTGGAGCAGGATCGGCTTGCCGAGCCGGCCCCGCAGCTCCTCGGCCGCCGCCTGAGCCGCCCGCATGGAGGAGAACAGTCCCAGGGTCCGGCCGCCTGCCGCCTCGATCAGCTCGGCGAGCTCGTCCAGCATGTCGGTGCGAGAACCCTCCCGCCCCGGTGTGGCCAGATGGCGGGCCACGTAGAGGATGCCCTGCTTCGGATAATCAAAGGGCGAGCCGACGTCCAGGCCCTTCCACTGCGGGATGTCATCACCGGCGGTGCCTTCCGGGGCAAGCCCCAGAGAAGCACCGACCCCGTTGAAATCCCCGCCGAGTTTCAACGTCGCCGAGGTCAGGACGACGGAACGGTCCGCGAAGAGCTTCTCGCGGAGCAGACCCGATACGGAGAGCGGGGCGACCCGCACGGACGCCCCGAAACGGTCGTGCCGCTCGTACCAGACGACGTCGTACTCGGAACCCTGCGTGATGCGCTCCGCGACACCGTGAATGGACTCGACCGACGCCATGGCCTGCTTACGGACCGCGTCCTCGTCCTGGACGGACTTGTCCCGCGTCGAACCCAGCGCGGAAATCACCGTACGAGCGGCGTCCCGCAGCGCCATCAGCGCGTAGCCGAGGTCCTCCGGAACCTCTTCCAGACGCCCCGGAAGCGCCAGCTCCATGACCCGCTCGAAGCCCTCGGACGCGGTCAGGAGCGCGTCGGCGGCCTTCTCGTTGACCAGCTTGGACGCACGGCGTACCGCACGGTTCACCTGGCCGGGCGTGAGCTCCCCCGTGGCCACGCCCGTCACCCGGGAAACCAGCTCATGGGCCTCGTCGACGATCAGTACCTCGTGCTGCGGGAGCACCGGGGCGCCCTCGATGGCGTCGATGGCGAGCAGGGCGTGGTTGGTGACGACCACGTCGGCGAGCTTGGCCCGCTCCCGGGCCATCTCGGCGAAGCACTCGGCACCGTAGGCGCACTTCGTCGCCCCGAGGCACTCACGGGAGGAGACGGAGATCTGCGCCCACGCCCGGTCCGAAACGCCGGGGGTGAGGTCGTCCCGGTCCCCGGTCTCCGTTTCGTCCGCCCAGTCCCGCATGCGCAGCAGGTCCTGGCCCAGCTTGCTGGACGGCGCTGCCGCCTCGAACTGGTCGAAGAGCCCGTCCTCCTCTTCCTGCGGCACTCCCTCATGGAGCCGGTGCAGACAGAGGTAGTTCGACCGCCCCTTGAGCATGGCGTACTGGGGCCGGCGGCGCAGTATCGGGTGCAGGGCGTCGACCGTACGCGGAAGATCTCGCTCCACGAGCTGCCGCTGGAGCGCGAGGGTCGCGGTGGCCACCACGACACGTTCCCCGTGTGCCAGCGCGGGCACCAGATAGCCGAGGGACTTGCCCGTGCCGGTACCGGCCTGGACCAGCAGATGGGAATGGTCGTCGACAGCCTCGGCCACGGCCTCGGCCATGGTGACCTGGCCGGGCCGCTCCGTACCGCCGACGGCGGTGACGGCGGCGTGGAGGAGTTCGTTGAGGGATGGCTTCGTCATAGCCCGACCACCCTACGGCGCGCCACTGACAACGACGGTCACTCCCGGACTCGGGCGGCGGGATGAAGAGGGTTCGGCACGGTGCCGTGGACGGCGGCGTGCGGGCGCTGCGGCCGGTCACGGTAACCGTCCAGATGCAGACGGTTGCGGTTCAGGCAGAGGCGCTTGATGCGGGGGGTCAGCATGTCGAACATCTCGAACCGGTCCTTGAGTTCGGGGAACCTGGCGTGATGCCGGAGGATTTCCGCCCGCACTAGTAACCAGAATTCGTCCTCCGGCACTCCCAGCTGTTCCTCGCACAGAGGAGAGAGATAGCGGAAGACACCGACGAACAGTCCGGCGTGGATGAACTGGGTGAGGAAGGCCGGCTCCTCCGTCAGCAGGATGCGGCGCACGGCCTCCGGCATGTCGTCGTGCTCGGGCAGGGGCCGGGCGCTGATGTTCACGTCGTCGACGAAGTCCTTGATCGCCAGGCGTACGGGGACGTCCTGGTCGTCGAAGACGACGATGGCGTTCTCGCCGTGCGGGGAGAAGACCGTGCCGTAGCGGTAGAGGAAGTGCAGGAGCGGAGGGAGCAGGGCGGCGAAGAGCCTCGTCAGCCATGCGGTGGGGGTCAGCCCGGAACGGGTGGCGAGCTCCGCCACGAACGCACGGCCCTGCGGGTCGGTGTGCAGCAGCGAGGCGAGGGTGCGGGCCCGCTCTCCCGGTGCGAGCCGGGGATGCAGGGGCTCCCGCCAGATCGCGCCGAGTATCTCCTTGAACTGGTACGGCGTCTCCGGGAGACGGTCGTAGAGGGGATGCTCGACGGCCACGGAGGCGACCTCGCCGAGGAGAATGACACCGCAGGTGTCCCGGAGGAACGGGTCGGACTCGCACCGTCCCTGGACCCAGGCGGTGACGGCCGGGGCTGCGAGCGTGCGCTCGGTGGGGAGACCGCGCCAGACGAGGGTGTTGAGGATGGACAGCGGCAGCTTGACCGTGTGCCGGTCCTTGCGTGCCACGTTGGAGAACGTCCGGATGGACTGCTGCGGCAGCCGGAGATCGTCGTCGGCGTGCAGCGGGACGATGTCGCCGTCCGCGATCGCCGGGGCGAAGTGCGGCACGATCCACTCGCCCCACTGCCAGGGGTGTACCGGAAGGAACAGGTATTCCTGCGGGTCGAGACCTCGGGCGCGCAGAGTGGCGTCGAAGGAGGCCCGGACGGACGGGTCCAGTTCCTGGGCGTAAAGGTGCTCGGGGGTGGCGAGACGGGGAACCCCGCGGTAGCCCGCGATGCGGGTGCTGACGGCGATCCACGGCAGCCGGACCTTCCGGCGGGCTTCGGGCGCGAAACGGGCCATGTCTCCGGCGGAGAATCCGAGACGTCCCTTGTTGGCGACGAGCCAGGGATGGCCGGTCTGATGACCCTCGAGCTCCGCGTAGTCGAGCTCCGCCAGACGAGCAGCGCTGACGGCGGTGTGATCGAGTCCGGCATCGGCGGCGAGCGTGGTGGTGATCTCGCGGATGAGGTGACCCAGCGTGGCGCCGTCGATGCCCAGGAGGCGGTGGGCGCGGGCGAGGAACGTCAGGGGATCGCGGAACGGCCTCGGCGCGGCGCGGGAAGCGCCGGCCGGCTCGGCCGGGCGTGCCGCGTCGATCTCGGCGATCGAGCCGGCGTCGACGCGCCAACTGCCGTAGACGCCGCGCCGGGCCCGGAAGCGCAGCACAGCGCCGTCGTCCAGCGTGAGTGAGTAGCTGTCACCCGCCTCGTCCAGCGCGGTCGGCTCGATGACCTCCTCGTAGGCGAACTCGCCGAGCATCTTCGCGAGCAGACGGGCCGCTGCCCGGTCCCAGCCCGTCCGGTTCAGATCCGCAGTGCTGTGCAGCGCGTGGGGCTCCGCATGGTCATTGCTCGCGGGATATTTCGGCACGGGGACTCCTCCGGGTGGAACCGATGGGGTTCGAGCGGTGCGGGTAAGTCAGCGAGCTGTTCACAGCTGGGCACGGTGGGCTCGGTCGCGAACCATCAAAGCGGCTCGTTTGTCGGGCAGTTCGATCTCCGCCGAGAAACGGAAACCGGCGCTCAGGAAGGCTGCGACGGAGGGGGTGTTACGCATGTCCGGTTCGGCCACGACGCGTGCGCACAGGGGGAGATGGTCGAGTACGAGGTCGGAGACGGCACGCAGCAGTGTGGTGCCCATGCCGCGGCCGCGGTTGGTCACGCCGCCGATCAGGAGATGGATACCCGTGTCATGGGGCCTGGCCGGGTAGTGGCGGGCCAGCGGGTCGAGATCCGCCCGGTAGATCTCCCAGTAGCTCATGGGCATGCCCCCGAGGACCCCGAGACAGGGCACGCTCCGTCCGTCTCCTTCCAGCTGCGGCCGGAGGTGGTCGGCGGTGATTGTTTCGCCTCCGGCGAGTTCCCAGAACGCGGCGACCGCGGGGTCGTTCATCCAGCGGCTGATCAGCGCGAGGTCACGTTCCAGTCGCACGGGGACGAGCTGGAAGACACCGGCAGAGGTGGTGACGGGGCGCCAGGATGCGGGGTCGCCGAGCAGGTCGGAGGCAGCCGGCCGGGTGGCGGGTGCTGCTGTGTCGTCACCGAACAGGGCGAGGAGTTCCTCGGAGAGCCGCAGGTCCAGGGTGTCTTCCGCGCCCGTGCCGAGTTCGGGGGCGGCGTCGGTTCCGGTGTCCGTGTGCGCTTCGGCCGGAGGCACGTGACGCTCTCCTCTCATGGGTTCAGGTGGCCATGTGTTCGAGGTCTTTCAGGGGCGAAGGGGGTTGGCGATGGTGACGTAGACGGACTGGGTGTCGACCGGGCCCACGAGCTCGTCGAGGCCGTGCAGCCTGGTCAGCAGGTTGGCCTTGCAGCGCAGTTGCGGTGTGTCCAGCAGGTAGGCGGGCAGCGGGGAGCCGAGTCCTGAGACTCCGTCGAGGAATCGGCGGAATGCGGCGAGGAGCACCTGTTCGTCCGCGAGGCGCTGGGCGCCGAACGCTCCGATGAGGCCGAGGACGTTGTTGATACCGAGGTAGTAGGCGAAGCGCTCGTCGGTGACGGGGTCCGGGACGAAGGTGTCGCTGAGGGTGCCGATGCCGGGAAGCCTGCGATCGAGTGCGGGGCGGTGGGACTCACGGAAGTAGTAACCCTGATTGTCCCGGTAACGGCCACCGATGGGCCAGCCGTCGGGGTCGAGCAGCACCAGCGTGTTCTGCTGGTGGGCTTCGAGGGCGACCCCCGCCGTGGCGTCGAGCCACAGGACGGGCCGTACGACCCGGTCGAGGTAGCGCAGGAACCACTCGGCGGAGACGGCTGCCGTGGTCCGCCCGGTGCGTGTGGCCAGCCGGGAGACACATACGGCCAGGCGCGACCGCATACCCGTGTGGTCCGGCCAGGGGCGCGGGGCCGTGAGCCCGGCGATGCACACCGCATCGTCCCCGGGACCGAACGGATTGTGCCGCAGCATGACGTCGAGTCCGGGGACGGGGCCGCCGCCGGGGGCGTCGACGGCCAGCCAGGCGGGGTCCCTGACGATGTCGAAGCCGGGATGCGCCGTGTGCCACTGCTCGGCCAGGCCGCTGCGGAGCAGCCGGTGGACCTCCGCCCCCCGGTGGAGTTCCTTGCGGAGGTTCTCACGACGGGAGTTGGTGATGCGTACGCCCAGGGACAGCTTCAGCATGAGGTCCGCACCGGGCTGGTGCACGGTACGGACGGAGGACGTGGGGTGCCAGTGCTTGCCGTGGGCGCCGAGGTAATGGAGGAGGCCCGCCTCGAACAGTGCGCCGACTTCCGGGCGCCGCATCAGGTCACCGGCCTGCCAGGGGTGGAGCGGGAGGGCGATGGTGTGATCGGGGAGGCGCAGACCGTCGGCGTGCTGGGCGACGAGCTCCTCGGCGGACACCGGCCGGCCGCCCTGGGTCCAGGCTGATTCGGTGGCCAGTACGGACCGGTCGACGGCCATCCAGTGCAGGGGGAAGGAGCCGTGCAGCTCGGGCGAGTAGAGGCGGGCTTCGGCCTCGGAGAGACCTTCGCGGCTCTTGGGGGTGGGGTGCAGAGGGTGACCGAGGAGGAGTGACTGCTCGGCGGTGAGGAACAGATCGGCCTCGGCCGGCTCGGCGGGCGTGCGTCGTCGCTCCTCGATGAACACAGCCGTATGCCGTACGGAATCGGCCACCCTGGCCACCAGGTCGGAGCCGGCGTTCCGGTCGGCCTCACGGCCCAGGAGGGCCGCGAGGGTGACGGCGTCGACGGGCGGGGCGGAATCGGGCGCGGTCTCCAGAGTGGGCGCGCCGAAGCGGTGCCAGCCGGTGGCGGACCAGTAGAGGACCGGGACGAGCAGAGCGGTGCCGCTGGCGGGGAGCGGGATGCGCAGGGTGCCGCGGTCCGGGCGGCGGAGGTCGTTCTCCCGGGCCCAGCAGCGCAGGAGGTTCTCGGTACCCGCCGCGTCCGCGGCCCTGAGCGGGTCAGGGTCGTCGAGGAGGTCCTGCTGTGCCACGCCGGTGGACGCGTTCGTGGGGGTACGACGGTCGCCGCGGGGCGGGGTCTTCTGACGTGGCACGGTCGTCGCCTCGACTGCCACGGGGCTGTCCGGTCCGTCTTGCCCGGGGTGAGGGCTGGTGAGAGGGCCGTCGGCCTCGGGCACGGGGGTGGGGTTCACGGCGGTCTTCCTTACGAGGTGTCCGGGATCAGCGGTGCGGCCCGGCAGTGGCCCGACGGTGCGGTGAGCGTTCTGCGGCTGCCAGTGCGTCGGCGAGGCGGTCGACGACCGCTGTTGCCTGTTCGTCGGTGAGAGTCAGGGGAGGGAGCAGGCGTACGACGGCGGAGTGGCGTCCGCCGAGTTCGACGATGAGGCCGCGGCTCAGGCACTCCTGCTGTACGGCGGCGGCGAGGACCGGGTCGGGTGGCGGGGTGGTGGGGCGTTCGGACCGGCCGGTGGGGTCTGCGGCCTCGGGGTCGACCAGCTCCATCCCGATCATCAGGCCGCGGCCCCGGACGTCCCCGATGCTCGGATGGTCCGCGCTCAGGCCCTGGAGGCGGGCGAGCATCCGCGCCCCCAGTGTCGCGGCGCGTTCGGCGAGCCGGTTCTCGCGCACGTACTTGAGGGTGGCCGCGCCGGCGGCCATCGCCAGTTGGTTGCCACGGAAGGTGCCGGCGTGCGCGCCGGGCTGCCAGAGGTCCAGTTCGGATCGGTAGACGATCACCGCGAGGGGAAGGGAGCCGCCGATGGCCTTGGAGAGCACCATCACGTCGGGCACGACGCCGCTGTGCTCGACCGCCCAGAAGGCGCCGGTCCTGCCGACACCGGTCTGCACTTCGTCGGCGATCAGCGGAATGCCGCGCGTCGCGGTGATCTCCCGCATGCGCCGCAGCCAGCCGTCGGGCGCGGGGTTCACTCCGCCCTCGCCCTGGACCGGCTCCACGATCATCCCGGCGGGAGAGGGTACCCCCGCCTTCGGGTCGTCGAGCAGGTGCTCCGTCCAGTGGGCGGCGATCTCGGCACCGCGCTCCCCGCCCACGCCGAACGGGCAGCGGTACTCCTGCGGGAAGGGCAGCCGCGTCACCTGTACGTCCGGGGCGCCGCCCGACGCCGCCAGCGCCCCGGCCGTCATCCCGTGGTACGCGCCGGTGAAGGCCAGGAGTCCTGAGCGGCCGGTCGCGGCGCGGACCAGCTTGAACGCCGCCTCGACGGCGTCCGTTCCGGCGGGCCCGCAGAACTGGATCCGGGCGTCGTCCGCGAACTGCCGCGGCAGGCTGGCGAACAGCTCGGTCGTGAACGCGTCCTTGACCGGGGTGGCGAGATCGAGCACATGCAGCGGTGCGCCCGAGTCGATGACTTTCCTGATCGCCTCGAGCACCACCGGATGGTTGTGGCCCAGCGCCAGGGTGCCCGCCCCGGACAGACAGTCGAGGTAGCGCCGCCCGTCCGCACCTTCGATGGTCAGCCCCCGGGCGCGTACGGGCACGATCGGCAAGGACCGCGCATAGGTACGGGCCGCCGACTCACGCTGTGCCTGGCGTCGCAGAATCCCCTCGTGGGCAGGGGACGGTGCCACCGGAGCTGGTTCGGTCACGGCCACGGCTGTTGATCCTCCTGCGGTAACAGTTGCATTGCACGTCAGTACGTTGCCCCCGGGGAAGGGGCCGTGACGGTGAACGCTGCCCGGGTGTCCCCCGTACGTACCAACGACGCCGATCGCGGGGGATCACGGGTAAATCGGAAGATCCTTGCGCAGGCGGAACCGTGGCCCTGCCGAGCACCGTCCCCATCGGCACCGGCATAGTGGGGCGCGCACTCGGGCCGGGGCACTCCTTCCGGCGTCCTGGGTGTGCGCAGCGCGCTACCACTCGCCGCAGTGCCTTACCGAAGTAACGAATGACGAAGTCCCAGGGGGATCACCACATGCGACCCATTCGCCCGACCGATGCCGCACGCCGTAAGAGGAGCGCCCGTCGCAAGCTCTCCCCCGTGCTCGCCGCAGCGTCTCTCGCCACCGTCCTCGCACTCACCGCCACCGCGTGCGGCCCGACCGAGGACGATGCCGGCGGCGAGCCGAGCAGCTCCACCGGTCAGTCGTCCGACGGCAAGATCAAGATTCCGGACGATCTGAAGGACCGGCTCAAGGAGCACGGGATCGACCTCGACCAGTGGAAGAACGGCGAGTGGAAGAACTGGGACAAGGACAAATGGCTGCGTGAGGCGAAGGACTACGTCAACCCGATCATCGAGGACCTCTGGGACCCGGACCGGATGCGGGATGCCGACAAGTCCCCTGAGAAGCCTGTCGACAACGACATCTCGGGTGACGACGGAGTGACGGACCCGACGCCGGCTGCGGTGTCGGCGACCCCCGTGGCGACTCCGTATCACGACAACGCGCCGGAGTCGGGCAAGCTCCTCTTCGACGGCCCCGACGGTTCGATGGTCTGCTCCGCCACGGTCGTGAAGGACCCCGCGCACCCCGGCAAGTCCAACATGGTGTGGACCGCCGGCCACTGCGTGCACGCGGGCAAGAAGGGCGGCTGGTACCGCAACATCGCCTTCGTCCCGGCGTACAACAACAGCGGCATGTCGGTGGCCGAGCTCGAGACCGCGTCCAAGGAGCAGATCGCTCCGTACGGCGTGTGGTGGGGCCAGTGGGCCCAGACCTCCGAGCAGTGGATCGCCCAGGGCGCCTCGGTCGGCGGCCAGGGTGCCCCGTACGACTTCGCGGTCCTGCACGTGACGCCGGAGAAGGGTTCCACGGGCAAGTCGCTCGAAGAGACCGTCGGTTCCGCCCTTCCGGTCGATTTCAACGCCCCGGCCGTGCCCGAGATCGCCGGGATGACGGCGACCGGCTACCCGGCCGCCCCGCCGTTCGACGGCCAGAAGGCCCTGCAGTGCAAGGACAAGCCGGGCCGCCTCTCGGTCTTCAAGGCGGACCCGACCATGTACCGCATCGGGTGCACGATGACGGGCGGCTCCTCCGGCGGCGGCTGGGTCGCCGCGGGTCAGGACGGCAAGCCGGCGCTGGTCTCCAACACCTCCATCGGTCCGGTGACGGCCGGTTGGCTAGCCGGTCCGCGCCTCGGCGCCGAGGCCAAGGGTGTCTTCGACTCGGTCAGCAAGAAGTTCGCTGGCCAGTAGGGCGCGGGGTGACGGGCCGGCGCCCGTTCGCCCGAGCACAGGAGAACGTACCAGCGGCCCCCTGTGCGGGCCTTTGGGGTCAGGGGGGCGCTGGCCCGTGGAGTAATCCATCGGGGTTCGCGGGGGCGCCTGGCGGAGGGCCC
>NZ_JBHXQO010000049.1:0-44085 GCF_042717135.1 Streptomyces sp. NPDC058620 | reverse complement strand
TCCAGTACCGCAGCAACCTAATCGACGGCTGCCTAGCCGAGACCGGCCTGACCATCAGATCTGCGTAACGACACCACGAGTTAAACCTCAGTAACAACGCGGCCACGGTGCTTTACGACGCCTCCGAAGGCGATAAAGTACTCGGCCTCGCGCTCGTAGCGGCAATACAGACAGCGGCATCCACTGAAAACGGTCATCGGCGTACCGATGCAGAGATCGACGAAGCCGGCGGAAAGGAAATCCGCTGCGAAATCCCGATCTCACCGAACACGAGCGGTCCATGGACACGAGGACGCACACCGCCGTCGACGACAGCCCCTCACCGGCATGCTGTCGCGAACAGTCCCGGCTCTCACTGAACCTCGGCCGCAGCAGACCCGGACACTCCGCAGCTGGACCACACTCGTCAGCCCAGAACAGTCCGGCAGGCATCGCCAGCTCCTACGTTGGTGTCACACGCCTGTCACCAACCCCCTGGACGCTCTCCCACCGCAGGACCCTGAACTGCACATACACGATTATCCTGGACCAGCTGGACCCTCATGGACGGTTTCTACGACATGTGCCATGTGGTACCCAGCGACGGGCCTATGACCAGGACCGGGGCATCTTCTGGCCCGTCAAAGCGGTATTTCAGGGTGTTCGGGGGTGTCTCGCTCACCCGTCCGACCCTCTCATCTGTCACGACAGCCCCTATGAGCGGGGTCCTGGTTGCAGCTGTCCGACCAGGTGAACGACCTCCCGGGCGGCCCAGCGTTTGAGGCAAGGACGATTTCGCGCCGGGGCCTGCCCTCCTTGATTCGGAGCTCGTGGTGGCCTTAAGCGCGTGGGTCGACCATCAGGCGCGTGTACACAATGCGGTGGAGTGCAGCATTTGCCTGACCGCCGCCGCCGCGGTTGAGGCGACGGGACTGCCGGCGCCCTGAGAAACGATCAAGGGGCTGACCCCGCACAGCGCGCGAAGGACGCCTCGCTGTCCAGCCGTGCAACCCCGATGCGGGTCTACTCCCAAACCGCCTCCCCCACAGGTCGACGACGGAGCGGCTTCGGAGCAGGCGACGCACCGGACATGAGCGTCCCCCTTCCGATCCGATGACGTGTCGTGTTGCCGGCACCGGGCCGCGTCGGTGTCGGCGGCGGCTGAATCCTGACCCAGTTTGGGCGGTCGAACTTTGCCCCACTGGGTCTGGTTGCTGTTGTTCAGTCTGTGTCGTGCCGGGGCCTTCATCGCCCGGGTCAGGAAGGACAGGTCGGCGGCGGTCTGACGGCCGGTTCGGGGCTTGTCGGGGCCGGCCTTGGTGGTAGTGGGTGACATCAGGAGACCTCCGGCTCGTCGTGTCCGCCGCCGCACTCGATGAGAGTGAACATACGTTCATGGGAGTCGAGTTGCCGTTGCTCGACCTCGACGAGGTCAGCAGCGGTGGCGTCGCCTGCCTGGCGGGCTGTCAGGGCCCGGGAGGCTTGCTGATGCCGGTAGTCACCGCGCAGGAGGGCCGCGGCGCGGGCATGGACGGGGTCGGTGATCGTCTGCTGTTTCGCCCAGCACCGCGGGTGGCGGGCGACTTCTGCTCCGCCGGGGGTGAGGGTGACGATGACCTCGTCGGTGTCCGTACGGACCTGGACTTTCTTGCCGATGGCCAGGAGGTGCACGGAGAAGTCGCAGGTGTCGACGCGAACGTAGTGGTCGCGGCCGATGCGGGTGGCGAAGCGCCACCAGCGCGGCGGATCGACGGGTGGCAGGGTGAGCATCTGGGCCCGGTCGGCTTCCCACCGGTCGATCGGGCGGGCGCCCAGGGTGCGGTGCTGGCGCCGGTTGGCGATGTTCAGCCAGGCGGTCACTGGGTGTTGAAGTCGTCCGGTCCGGTGAAGGTACGGCCGGGCAGCCAGGCACCGCGAATGACCCAACGGTCGAGCCCGCAGGGCGCGGGCACGTCCATGTCTGACCGAAGGGTCTCGCCCGCCCGCGTCAGACGCAGGACCGGCCGCCGAGAGCACGGGGGCTCCAGTGTGTCGACGACCGGTTCGCGGGGCTGCTCCCCTTCGCAACCGCCGACACTACCCCGCCTGGCCGGGGACCCTGGACGGCTCCGGTTCATGTGTGGAGTGTTGCCTCGCCCTTGACGAGGATGCCGGTGCGCTGGCCCGGGCGTACGGCGACGGGCCCGGCGACCCGGATGCCGACCGGGCTCTCCAGGCCGTCGACGGAGACGGTGACCATGGCGTCGTGGCCGTAGAAGGTCACGTCGGTGACGGTGCCCTGGGCGGCTGTCGCGGTTTCGGTGAGCTGGAGTTGCTCGGGTCGTAGCAGGACGGTGCCCTCGTTCCGGCCGACAGGGGGTGCCGCGAGGGGAAGGCGGCCGAGTGCGGTCGTTGCGGTGTCGTGGTCGGCGGTGCCGGGGATGAGTACGGCGTCGCCGACGAAGCGGGCCACCCAGGGGTCGGCGGGGCGGCGGTAGACCTCTTGCGGTGTGTCGCAGTGAGCCACGCGGCCGTCCCGTACGACGGCGACGAGGTCGGCCGTGGAGAGGGCTTCCTGCTGGTCGTGGGTGACCAGCAGGGCGGTGGCTCCGGTGGCGCGCAGGGCGGCTCGGACATCCGCCCTGACCCCGGCGCGCAGGGCGCTGTCGAGGGCGTTGAACGGTTCGTCCAGCAGGACCAGGGCCGGCTCCGGTGCCAAAGCGCGGGCCAGGGCGATGCGTTGTTGCTGGCCGCCGGAGAGCTCGTGCGGCATCCGGTCGCCGTAGCCGCCGAGGCCGACGAGTTCGAGCATCTCCTCCGTGCGGCTCCGGCGTTCGGCACGGTCGAGGCCGGTCAGCCCGAAGGCGACGTTGTGGGCGACGCTCAAGTGCGGGAAGAGAGCGCCCTCCTGGGGGACGATGCCGATGCGGCGGCGCTCTGGGGGAAGGTGCACTCCCGGACCCGCCAGGATGCGTCCGCCGACGGTGACGGTGCCCGTATCGGCGCGCAGGAAGCCGGCGACGACGCGGAGCAGGGTGGTCTTGCCGCAGCCGGAGGGGCCGAGGAGAGCGGCCAGGGTGCCGGCGGGGACGGTGAGGTCGAGTCCGCGCAGGACGGGCGCGTCCGGGCCGTAGGACTTCGACACGCCGGTGATCTGTACGTCGGTCATGTGCGGTGCCGCCCGAGGAGGTAGGAGGGGATGGCCGCCAACAGGATCAGCGCCGCGGCATAGGGGGCCGCCGCGGCGAACGAGCCGGTCCCGGTCTCCGTCCAGAGGCGGGTGGCGAGGGTGTCCATGCCGGTGGGACGCAGCAGGAGCGTTGCAGGGAGTTCCTTCATGCACACGACGAAGGTGAGGGCAGCTCCGGCGGCGACCCCGGGCGCGGCCAGCGGCACGGTGATCTCGCGCAGTACGCGCAGGGGGCTGCGGCCGAGTGAGCGGGCTACATCCTCCAGGACCGGCGGGGACTGGAGGACGGCGGCGCGGGTGGCGGCCACCGCGACGGGCAGGAAGAGCACGGCGTACGCGCAGACGAGCAGCGGTAGTTCCTGGTAGAGGGGTTCGGCGTAGCGGACCGCGAAGAAGACCAGGGACAGGGCAACGGTGATGCCGGGCAGGGCGTGCCCCGCGTAGGCGGACTGCTCCAGGAGGTGAGCGGTGCGGCCGCGGTGGCGGGCGGCGATGACCCCGACGGGCAGGGCGAGGAGCGTGGTGAGGGCGGCGCCCGCGGCGGCGACGCCGAGGGTGGTGCCGGCGGTGTCGAGGAGCCGGGCGGGGTCCCAGGTCGCGGAATTGCCCACGGTGAGCCAGTACCCGAGCGTGGCCAGCGGCATGAGGACGGCGATGGCGGTGACCGCCGTGCACCAGGCCAGGGCGGGTATCCGCCACTGGCCCAGCGTTGCGGGGACGGCTGGGCGTGCGGTGCCGGTCCCGGTCCTGGCGTGGCCCGCGCGGCCGCGGGTACGGGCCTCGGCGGCGACGAGCAGGATCGTCATCACGACCAGGACGACGCTCAGTGCGGCGGCCGGGGTGCGGTCGAAGCTGGCCCGGTACGAGGTGTAGATGCCGCGAGTGAATGTGTCGTAGCGCATCAGGGAGACGGCGCCGAAGTCGGAGAACACGTACAGCGCGACCAGTACGGCTCCCCCGGCCGCGGCGGGGCGCAACTGCGGCAGCGTGACGCGCAGGAAGGTCCGCAGCGGCCCGTGGCCGAGCGAGCGCGAGACCTCCTCTTGTGCCGGATCGGCCCCGCGCAGTGCGGCGGTGACGGGCAGGTAGACGTAGGGGAAGCTCACCAGCGTCAGCGCGAGGGCGGCGCCTTTGAAGCCCGCGAGGCCGGGGAACGCGGACAGCCAGGTGAAGGCGGCGACGTAGCTCGGCACGGCCAGGGGCAGGGTCACCAGAACCGACCAGGTCCGGGCGCCGGGCAGCGCGGTCCGTACGGTGAGCCAGGCCAGGGACACGCCCAGCAGGAGGGAGGCCGATACGACGACGGCGGCCAGTCCGAGACTGCGGCCGAGCAGCAGGGCCGTGCGCTCGTTGGCGATGACGTCCCAGGCGAACGCGGGACCTCGTTCCAGGGAACGTACGGCGAGGTAGCCGAGCGGCAGCAGCGCGAACAGCGCGGCGAGGGCCGCGGGAACGAGCAGGTCGGCGGGCGGGCGGCGCCCGGCACGCAGCCACCCGGCCGGCGCGGTGGCGCCTGCCGGGCAGGCTGCGGGATCCGCCGGTGCGACGGGATCCGTGGAGTGCATGAGGGTCAGACCATCCCGGCTTCCTGGAGCATCTTCAGGGTCTCCTGAAGCGATTCCAGCTTGCCGAGGTCGATCTTGGGCGCGTCGAGAGAGGCCAGCGGCGGCAGTTCCTTGACGGTACTGGTCACTCCGGCGGCCAGCGGGTACTCCTTGGTGTCCTCGGCGAAGTACTTCTGCGCCTTCTCCGAGAGCAGGAAGTCGACGGCCTTCTGCGCCACCGGCGCCTGGTCGCTGCCCTTGAGGATCCCCACTCCGGCCGAGTTGACGAGGGCGCCCGGGTCGCCGCCCGGCAGGAAGTGGATCTTCGCCTTGACCTCGCTCTCGCCCTTCTCGGCGACCTGCTCGTACCAGTAGTAGTGGTTGACCAGGCCGAGCGAGACCTCGCCCTTGCCGACACCTTCGAGGACCTTGAGGTTGTTGTCGTAGACCTTCGGCTCGTTGGCCTTGAGCCCCTTGAGCCAGGTGCGAGTGGCGTCGTCGCCCTCGAGGACGCGCATGCCGGTGACGAAAGCCTGGAAGGACGCGTTGGTCGGGACATAGCCGACCTTGCCCTTCCACTCCGGCTTGACCAGGTCGTGCACGGTGTCGGGAACCTTGGACACCTGGCCGGGGTTGTACGCGAGGACGCGGACACGCCCGGAGGTACCGACCCAGTCACCCGCGCCGCCGCGGAACGCCGGGTCGACCTTGTCGAGCGACGCCTGGGGCAGCTTCGCCAGCAAGCCCTTGGTGGAGAGGGCGCCGAGGGCGCCGGCGTCCTGGGAGAAGAACAGGCCCGCCTTGGTCTTGTCGCCCTCTTCCTGGATCTGGGCGGCGAGTTCGGCGCTCTCGCCGTAGCGGACGGCGATCGTGGTGCCGACGGCCTTCTCGAGCTCGTCGAGAAGCGGCTCGACCAGCTTCTCGTTCCGCCCGGAGTAGATCACGAGCCCGGCATCGTCCTCGTCGACGCCGCAGCCCGCGACGACGGGAAGGAGGAGCGCCGCCGTGGAGAGCGCGGCGAGACGATGGGCCAAGGGGCGTCGCATGGAAAGCCTTCCTGCACGTGCAGCGAGAACCTGTGTACGCCCAATAAGTAAGGTAAAGCTAACCTAAAGGTCAAGGGTGACGAACGCAACGTTTTGGCCGCATCGGGGTTCGGCGGAGCCGACCCTACCTGTGAATTCCCTATGGATCTTCCATGCCTCACCTGTGACTTCCCCGTGACTTTCCATGAGGTAAGGCTTTCCTAAGATGCGCTCATGACAGCCCCTTCCGCCCCGCTGCCAGGCACCAAGAACGTCCCCTTCGCCACCGAGCTCGCGACCCACGGCGACCGCACCGCGGTCATCACCGCCGACGGCCCCGTGAGCTACCGCGAGCTCGCCGCCCGAGTGGAAGCGACAGCCCATCGCCTGGGTCGCGAGCGCCGACTCGTCCTGGTGGTCGGCGCCAACACCGTCGAGGCACTCGTCGTCCATCTGGCGGCACTCTCGGCCGGACACCCGGTCCTGCTCGTGCCGGGTGACCACCCAGAAGCAGTGCAGTCCCTCATCGGCGCGTACAACCCGGACGTCGTGGCACGCCCCGATGCCGGCGGGGAGTGGCTGCTCGACGAGCGGCGTCCCGTCTCCGCGCACGACCTGCACCCGGACCTCGCCCTCCTTCTGAGCACGTCCGGCTCGACAGGGTCGCCGAAGCTGGTCCGGCTTTCACACGAGAACCTTCAGGCCAACGCGGAGTCCATAGCGGAGTACCTGGGAATCCGGGACACCGACCGTGCCGCCACGACCTTGCCCATGCACTACTGCTACGGCCTCTCCGTCATCCACAGCCATCTGCTGCACGGCGCCGCAGTGATCCTCACCGGCCTTTCGGTCGCCGACAGTTGCTTCTGGGACCTGTTCCGGACCGCCCACGGGACGACCTTCGCCGGTGTCCCGTACACCTTCGACCTACTCGACCGCGTCGGCTTCGCCGCGATGGACCTGCCCCACCTGCGCTACGTCACCCAGGCGGGCGGACGGCTCGCGCCCGACAGGGTCCGGCACTACGCGGCTCTCGGCCGCGCCGCCGGCTGGGAGCTGTTCGCGATGTACGGGCAGACCGAGGCCACGGCCCGCATGTCCTACCTGCCGCCCGGCCTCGCGGAAACCCACCCCGAGGCAGCCGGTGTTCCGATCCCCGGTGGATCCTTCCGCCTCGAACCGCTGGCCGACTGGCCCGAGGGCACCGGGGAGCTCGTGTACGCGGGGCCGAATGTCATGCTCGGCTACGCACAGACCCCCCACGACCTCGCCCTCGGGCGGACCCTGGACGAACTACACACGGGTGACATCGCGCGGCGCACTCCTGACGGACTGTACGAGATCGTCGGCCGACGCAGCCGGTTCGCGAAGATCCTCGGCCTGCGCATCGACCCCGCGCAGGTCGAGACGATGCTCGTACGGCACGGCGTCACCGCGCTGTGCGCCGCCGACGACGACGAGGCACTCGCGATCGCCGCTGTCGGCACACGTGCGGCCGACGCCCGCCGGATACGTGGCCTGGTGACGAGCGAGTGCGGCCTGCCGGCCCGCGCGGTCCGTGTCCACGTGCTGGCCGACCTCCCCCGTCTGCCCACGGGCAAGCCCGACTACCGCGCGGTGCGCGAACTTACCCGTCCGGCCGACTCCGCCCCATCGACGCCCAAGCAGATTCCGGGCAGCGGCCCTGAGGACCTGTGCCTGCTCTACGCACGCATCCTCGACCGGCCCGAAGTGACGCCGGAGAGCACCTTCGTCAGCCTGGGCGGTGACTCCCTCTCGTACGTCGAGATGTCACTCCACCTCGAGGAACGGCTCGGCCACCTGCCGACCGACTGGCACATCACGCCGATCCGGGAACTCAGGCCGCCGGAGGGACGGATCCCCGCGCGCAGGCGGGCGCTGGAGAGCAGTGTCGCCCTGCGCGCCATGGCGATCTTCTGCATCGTCGGCTCGCACATCCCCGTCTTCGGTATCAAGGGGGGAGCACACCTGCTCCTCGCCATCGCGGGCTACAACTTCGCCCGCTTCCACCTCACCACCGCCGAACGCGGCGAACGCATCCGGCGCGCCTGTCTCAGCATCGCGCGGGTCGCGGTGCCGACCATGATCTGGATCGGCTTCGTACTCCTCCTCAACGACGACTACACCCTGGCCAACCTCGCTCTCCTCGACAGCGTGTTCGGGCCCGAGGACAGCAAGACAGGCATGCACTTCTGGTTCATCGAGGCGCTGGTCTACATCCTCATCGTCGCCGTAGCCCTCCTGACGCTCCCTCTCGCGGACCGGGCAGAGCGCCGGTTCCCCTACGGCCTGCCCCTGACGCTCGCCGCTCTCGGCCTGCTCACCCGCTATGAACTGCTCGGCCTCCCCGACCGCGCCCAAATACCCGACGCGGTCACCGTCTTCTGGCTGTTCGCGCTCGGCTGGGCGGCGGCGAAGGCCAGCACCAAGGCACAGCGGGTCATTGTCACGGCCGCCGCTCTGGCCACGGTGCCCGGCTTCTTCCCCGGCGACCTCGGACGAGAAGCGATCATCATCACCACGTTCGCCGTGCTCGTGTGGGCGCCGTCCCTCCCCAGCCGCGAACGCGTCAACCAGGTCGCCGGCGTCCTGGCCACCAACTCCCTGTACATCTACCTGACCCACTGGCAGATCTTCCCGCTGATCGACGGGTTCTCCAGGCACTTGGCCTTCCTCGCCTCCCTGATCTTCGGCATCGCCTACGGCACCGCAGCAACCCGCCTGATGCGCGGACTGCCCTCGCGGCTTTCGCCGAACGGGCGCGCACGTCGCTCGACGGGGCAATCGCCACCAACAACGCGGCGGTGGCCGCCGCAGCTCAGCTCCTCGCGGAACGTTGCCAAGGAAGGGCTTTGAGCTGCTTGCGGAGTGTCCGCGGTCACGTCCCTGCGAACATCCCGAACACGGCTAAACCCGGCCTGAAAACTGGACCAGGACGGCGTCGACGTGCCGGGTACCGACCCCCTCGGCCGCACTGTTGATGCGCTCGGCCAGTAGCGGCCAGCGACGGTTCGGGTCCCCCGACCTGGTACGGAGTCCACAGAGCCAAAGGTTCTCGCCACGATCGTCGGCTCCGCGCGCTCTCCCCGCATCTGTTGCGTGTGCCGTCCGGAAGATCGCTTGGACGGCCCTTGCGCCGTAGCCACTACGCGCCTGCCCCATGGGCCGATCACTCCAAGACGGGTGGAGGTGACCTGCCGCAGCCTGGCTGAGCATCGCTCACCGAAGTTGGATCGTTGGACAGCGAATGGCGGAGCGGCAGGGACAGCAACGCAGAGTTACCTTGGGTGTCGCATAGTGCGCCTACGGAAATCGGGAGCTGTCATGAGCTAAGCGGTGTTCTTCTCCGACACCAACCACCAGGGCAAGAGCAAGGCGTTGGGCCCGGGCAAGTACGTCCTTGCCGAGGACTTCAACGACATCATCTCTTCCGTGCGCGTTCCCCCCGCCTGGACCGTCACGCTGTTCGACGGCCGTGACTTCAGCGGCGAAAAGCTCGAGCTCATCAAGGACGCACCCAGCCTCGGCGGCCGGATCAACGACCGCACCTCCTCTATCCTCATCACCGCCCCGGAGCCCCTCGGACACCTCTCCCCAGGAGAGGGGACGGTCCGAACGACCGTCCACGTCGTGTACTCATTGGCCTGAGTACCAAGGTACTCAAGTCAGTTGCGGTTGATGATCTGTACGCAGGCCGTACGGCTGGAGCCCTGGTAGCGGGCGCACAGATTGCCGCTGTCCATGAGGCGGCCGGGGACGACCGCGGCAACGAGCTGACCGTCGCGGCGGCGGGCGGTGATCGTGTGCTTGAGGCAGCGGCCGATTTCGCGGCGGGTCTTGCCCTCCTTGATCCGGCGCTCGTAGTAGTCCTGCGTGCGCGGGTCGACCCGCAGGCGAGTGAAGACGATCCGGTGGAGCGCGGCATTTGCCTGACGGTCCCCGCCGCGGTTGAGGCGACGGTACTGCCGGCGTCCCGAGGAACGCTCGACCGGGCTGACCCCGCACAGCGCGGCGAAGGATGCCTCGCTGGCCAGCCGTTCCGGGTTGTCTCCCACCGTGATCAGCAAGGTGACGGACGGCAGCCAGGCCGACAGGAGCCCGGCCCACGCGGCGCGGGTTTCCGTGGCCCGCAGGCCGTGGTCCGGTTCGTTGTCGAAGTCGGGGGCGGCGGCGTCCCAGTAGGCGGTGATGGCAGCGGAGTTCGTCATCCGTGGACCCTTTCAGCCGGCACTGACATCGCCCCGGTTCGATCGGCGTGGTGGGCGAGTGCGGCATGCGGGTCGGTGCTGGTGGTGGGGGCGTGGTCGGTGTGGACGGTCGCGGCGGTCAGCCGGGGTACGGCGTGGATGAGTGCGTGTTCGACGGCGACGGCCAGTTCGTGGGCCTGGACGACCGTGAGGTGTGCATCGACGACGATGTCGGCCTCGGCGCGCAGGGCGTGGCCGATCCACCGCATCCGTACCGGTCCGATGTCCAGCACTCCGCTCACCGCGCGCAGTGCGTGTTCCGCGGTGGTGACGAGGGTGGGGTCGACGGAGTCCATCAGGCGTCGGTAGACCTCGCGGGTGGCGTCCTTGAGGACGAACAGGATCGCGGCGGTGATGAGGAGTCCGACGACCGGGTCGGCTGCCTGCCAGCCGAGTGCCGCGCCGCCGGAGCCGAGGAGGACGGCGAGGGAGGTGAAACCGTCTGTGCGAGCGTGCAGGCCGTCGGCGACGAGGGCGGCGGAGCCGATCTTCCTTCCGGTGCGGATGCGGTAGCGGGCTACCCACTCGTTGCCGATGAACCCGGTCAGCGCCGCGGCGGAGACCGCCCAGAGATGGGTGATGTCGCGGGGGTTGAGGAGGCGGTCGACGGCAGCCCAGGCGGCCAGGGCGGCGGAGGCGGCGATGGTCGCCACGATGAGGATGCCGGCGAGGTCCTCGGCGCGGCCGTATCCGTACGTGTAGCGGCGGTTCGCCGCCCTGCGCCCGAGCAGGAACGCGATGCCCAGCGGGATCGCGGTCAGCGCGTCGGCGGCATTGTGGATCGTGTCGCCGAGCAGTGCCACCGACCCGGACAGGGCGACGATCACGGCCTGAACGACGGTGGTTGCGCCCAGGACGACGAGTGAGATCCACAGGGTGCGCATTCCCTCGCGGGAGGTCTCCATCGCCGTATCGATCTTGTCGGCGGCCTCGTGACTGTGCGGCGTGACCGCGTGCGCGAGCTGGTGGCGCAGCCGCCCGAGCCGGGAGCTCGTCGGCCCGTGCCGGTGGTCCTCACCCGTGTGACCGGGCTCGTGAGCCGCTACGGGTTCGTGGTGGTGGCCGTGTGCGTGGGTGTGCTGATTACCCTCCATGCCCGCCACCGTGGCACACGGATTCGCTTGCGGCTATGGCCGTCGTACCCGCTGTGACCAGGTGCGATGTGCTCGCAACAGCACGCCTGGGGCAGCAGGTCGACAACGTCGAGCTCAGCGAGCTCCCTCCTGACTGAGTGAGGCGGGAACGCTGGCTGGGGTGGTTGAGAAGTGGGCGAAAAATGTGCTGGGCGCCCCCGGACGGGGACGGATGACAGGGTTCGTATCATCGGTCGGCCGGGCATCGCTCATGATGGACCCGCCATGCCGTGGACGGTCTCATCTGCTCGTGCTGCGCACCGGACCGGCCAAGGGGCCAGGGACGGTGCGCCGCTCGTAGCTGTCCGCGCGGCGGTCTTCGCCGTGTCCGGCACCGCGCTCGGGGCCAGCTCTCACCACCTGGTCTCAGGCCAGGGACTGTCCTGGCGTTCCGGGCTGTTCGCTGCCGTGGCGCTGTTCCTGCTGGTCCTGCCCGTGGTGCGCCGGACGCGGTCGCTGGCCGTGGTGTGGGCTGCCACCGGGGCGGCCCAGGGCGGTATGCACTGGTGGTTGCAGTACGCCGCGCCGCACCCGGCTCCTGCCGCGCACGCCGTGCACCATGCGGCTCACCACTCCATGCCGCAGGCTCATCAGCTGGGGAACACCGGCCAGCACACCACCACGACCATGACGGCCTCCCACCTGGCAGTCGCGCTCCTGGTGGCCTGGGCCGTGCAGCACGCCGAAAGGGCATGCAGGGCAGCCGCTGCGGCCGGTGTTCTCCTGAAAGACCTGCTGTGCAGGATCCAGCCATCCGCCGAGCCACTCCCGATGAGAGTGCGGCAGGTTCCTCCTGCGGGATGCACGCGGGCACCGTTCCTGCCCGGCCACTGGGTCCTGCTGGCGCACGCGGTCGTGCGGCGAGGACCTCCCATGACGCCGGCGATCCCCGTCATCTGAGTCCTTCCGGTGTGCCTCGCGCGCACCGGCACACCGCATCTCCCCAAGGAGTTCCCGTGTCCCGTACCCACGCCCGCAGTGCCGTCGTCACGGCCGCCGTGCTCGCGGCCTTCGCCGCGGCGGCAGGCCCCGCGTCGGCCCACGTGGAGGTCGAGGCGGACGACGCCCGCGCCCTCTCCCAGAACGTCACCCTGAGCTTCGTCGCGGAGTCGGAGTCCGCATCGGCCGGCATCACCAAGCTGCAGGTGATCCTCCCCAAAGGCATGGCCCCCGGCGACATCACGTACAAGGAAGGCCCCAAGGGCTGGAAGTTCACAGCAGACGACGACGGGTACACAGTCGCGGGCCCGGCCGTCCCCGCGGGCGAGGACGCCGATTACGCCGTCACCGTCCGCCAACTGCCGGACGCCAAGTCGCTCCCCTTCAAGACCCTGCAGACCTACGGCGACGGGCGCATCGACCGCTGGATCGAACTGGAGAAGTCCTCCGACGGCCACGGCCACGGCGCCTCCGCACCCGTTCTCACCCTGAAGCCGGCCGCACCCGGAGCCGAACCGGTCAGCCCCAGCGCCGAGCCCACCACCCCGGCCCCCACCATACCCGCCCCCACTTCTTCCGCTGCGGCAGAGACGACCCCCGCAGTGGCTGCGGGCGACAAGAGCGACGGCGAAGGCGGAACCTCTCCCGCGCTGCCCATCGCCCTGGCCCTCGTGGCCATCGCCCTGGCAGGCGGCGCGTGGTGGTGGTTCAAGCGCCGCTCGAACACCACCGGCGCCTGACCAAGGTCAACTCGTCCTGGACAAATCCGGCTCCCGATCGACGGGCTGTGGCGGCACCGCCACACCTCAACCTCAACCGACCACGTCTCGCGGATGCCGGACGCCCCTCGGGTGGTGTCCGGCCCACGCGCGTTCAGCCTGCCCTCTGCCTGTATGAGCGCCCTTCCTGCCGGCCCGCATGATCCCTGGCCTGGGCGGTGGGGCGCGGCGAGTGACATGGGTGCGGGCCGGCGAGCGCGTCCTCTCCTCTTCGGAAAAGGTTCCCCACATGCTCGACCTACGGCGCCCAGGTGCCGCCCTCATACCGCTGACCGCCTTGTTCCTGGCCGCGGGTACCTCGTCGGCGTTCGCGCACGGCATCGGCCCCGCCGCCGGCAAGAGCGCGCCGGAGTTTCTCTGGCTCGGCACCACGCACATGCTCCTGGGCTGGGACCATCTACTCTTCGTCGCCGCCGTTCTCCTCCTGGCCGGCTCTGCCCGCCGTGCCGCCGCTCTGATCAGCCTGTTCGCCCTCGGCCATAGCACCACACTGCTGATCGCCACCCTCGCGAGCTGGCGGGTCAACCCCGTCGCCGTGGACGTCGTCGTCGCGCTGAGCCTCGTCTTCGCCGGCGTCGTCGGCCTGCTCGGCGCGGGCGAGCGCCCCTGGTTCGCGCCCACCGTCGCCTGCTTCGGCCTCGTACACGGCCTGGGACTGGCCACCCGTCTGCAGGACCTCCACCTGCCCGACGACGGTAAAGTCGCACGCGTGCTGACCTTCAACGTCGGCGTGGAGCTCGGACAGATGACCGCGATCGTCGTCTTCGTCGCCCTCGCCGCCGGGGCCCGCAATCTTTCCCCGCGACTGCGCCCCACAGGGCGCGTGCTCCGAGCCGCGCAGGTCGCTCTGGTGGCCTGCGGCGTGCTGGCCGCCGCAGCGCTGATCATCATCGGCAACCCGCCCGAGAAGGCACAGGCACTGGGCAACTGCCAAGTCCGCGACCGCACCGAGTCGTTCACCGGCGACTCCGGCCACCCGAAGGACTTCACGGAACCCGGCCAGCCCGCCCCCGAAGCCGGATTCGGCCACGTCATCGGCGACGGATACACCGTTGTCCAGTACCGGCCCCAGCTCACCACAGGCGACCTGGACGCACTACGCGGATACGTCACCAACCCCAAGTCCGGCCGCGTGGTCGGCGGACCCGCCCCCGACCAGAAGGACGCCATCAAGGCCATCAACGCCTACCGCACCCTGAGCTGCTCCGAGTTCGACCTCGATGCCCTACGGACGTTCATCCGCGAATGGGGAGCCGACCCCCGCTCGCGCCGAGCCGAGTAGGCACCGGGCCGACGGCGGGGAGAGCCTGGCGGACCGTTTGGCACGGGAAGCGCGGAGCGCAGAGTTGTCGGCGAGACATCCCGACACCAGGGAGCCCACAGTCAGGGTGGTGATGAGGTAGTGGTTTGCTTCGTACTCGACGGGCGGGATGTGCCCTATCTCACCGTGGAGTCGGCTGTGGTTGTACCAGTCGACCCACTCGGCGGTGGCGAGTTCGACATGGGCGAGCGTTCGCCACGGCCGCTGGGGCTTGATCAACTCGGTTTTGTAGAGCCCGATGGTCGATTCCATGAGGGCGTTGTTCAGGGCGTCACCGACCGAGCCGATGCTCGCCGCGATGCCGGCGACGTCGAGATGTTCGGCCAGCTTGAACGAGGTGTACTGCGACCCGGCATCCGAGTGCCGTATCAACTCCCCGCGCATGTAGGGGTGTTGGTCGCGATCACGTTGCCAAAGGGCCATCTCGAGCGCGTCCAGGACGAGCCGGGTCTCCTTCGTGGTTGCCGCTGACCAGCCGACGATGCGGCGGGAGAAGGTGTCCACGACGAAGGCGACGTAGACGACGCCGGTCCAGGTCGCCACGTGGGTGAAGTCTGCGGCCCAGCAGCGGTTCGGTGCGTCGGCGACGAAGTCGCGGTCGACCAGGTCCGGCGCCCTGGGTGCGGCCGGATCCGGGATCGTGGTGATCACCTTCTTGCCGCGAACAGCGCCGGTGATGCCGAGTTCGCGCATGAGGCGTTCGACGGTGCAACGGGCCACGGGATGACCCTGGCGGTTCAGGTGCCGCCAGATTTTCCTGGCGCCGTAGACGCGGTAGTTGGTGTCGTACGCCTCCTTGATCAGGGGTTTGAGTTCGGTGTCCCGGACGGTGCGGGCCGCGGGTGCGGCCTGGCGTTTGTGGTGGGCGTAGTAGGTGGAGGGGGCGATCTTGCAGTCGTGGTCGGTGAGGACCCGGCAGATCGGCTCGACGCCGCCGAAGCGGCCCTTGTGCTCGTCGATGAACGCTACGAGCGTGTGTGTGGCCGGTCGAGCTCGGCCGCGAAGAAGGACGCTGCCGCCTTGAGGATGTCGTTCGCCCGCTTCAACTCGGGGTTCTCCTTCTTGAGCCGCTCCAGCTCCGCAGACTCATCCGTCGTCGTGCCCGGCCGGGCGCCGGCGTCGATCTGGTCCTGCCGCACCCACTTGCGCAGCGTCTCGGTCGCGCCGATGCCGAGTTTCAACGCGACGGCCTTCATCGCGGACCACTCGGTGTCGTACTCCGGCCGCATCTCGGCGACCATGCGGACGGCTCGTTTGCGCAGCTCAAGCGGGTACTGGGAAGGACGTGCCATGACTCGATCCTCTCAAATGATCGAGTCCCTACCGAACCCGGAACGGTTCAGCGTTCTTGCCTTTGCCGTGCCCAGGAAGTCAGGTGCGTGGATCGGTGATGTCGTTTTCCATGGAGCGGGACGAGGGCGTGGTCGAGGCGCGGGATACGGGCACGCGATGTGGCCCCACCCCTCGGCCGAAGGCCGCCGTACGGAGGTAGGTGTACTGCCCTGAGCCGAGGCAGCCCCGTGAGGTTTTGGCGGCGCCGCTGCCTGTGCCGTAGTGGATGATGGTGGCGCCGGCCTGGGCCGCGGCCTCGACCAGGTGGTAGAAGAGCAGCTCGAAGTAGAGCGGCAGCCTGCGCTGGGCGGCATAGTCGAACCCGGCGCGGTGCGCGAACCAGCGGTCCTGGTGGACCACGATCAGCGCGAAGCCGATGATCTCGCCGTCGAGGCGGGCGGTGGCCGCCAGCGCGTCCGGACCGCAGGCGCCGAGCGCGCGCTCCAGGATGGCCGCGGAGCGTGCGGGGGTCCAGGCACTCATTCCGTACTTGCCGAGGAGTGTGGCCTCCAGCTCCGCGAAGCGGGGGATGTCGGCGGGTTCGAGCGGGGCTGTGGCGATCTGTACGCCGGCGTCGCGCACCGCTCGGCGTTCGGCGCCGATCCGGCGGCGGCGGTGGGCGGAGAACCCGGTGAGGTACTCCGCGAAGCCGCCCTGCGGCACCAGCAGCCAGTGGTAGCCCTCGGAGTGGAAGGAGCGGTAGCCGCGGCGGGTCAGCAGGGTCCGCAGCGCGGTGTCGTGCTCGTCGACGTGAAGGAAGGCGACGCTGCGCAGTCCCTCCTCGTCCGCCATACGCTCGGCGGCGCCCAGCAGGCGTTCGCCGGTGGCGTCGTGGCCGTCGCGGTTCAAGAGGGTGGTGCGGCCGAGGTGCCGCCCTCCGCAGACGAGGCCGGGCAGTAGGGCGTCGGTCAGGTCGCCGGGAAGGTCCGCGGCCAGTTCCTGTGCTCCCTGCCGCCCCTCTTCCGCGCACAGCCGCAGTACGGTGTCGGGGCGGCCGGCGAGCCACGGGGCATCCGCGTCGGCGACGGCGGTGGCCAGTGCACCGGCCAGGCCCTCGCCGTCGGTGAGGGTGAGATAACGCATGGCCGCGCCGGAGGTGTCCTCCGCCACGTCGAGCCAACGGGTCGCCAGGTAGGCGTTGTCGGGACCGGCGAGACGGTCCCAGGACGTGCGGGGAAGGTGCGCGGCCCGCCGGACGACGCCGAGCGCGGGGGGAAGGGCGGATACGCCGCCCGGGGTGGGCTGTTCGTGCGTCAGGCTAGGTGACGGGGGTCTTCGGTCGTCGCGTTCGGCGGTCCGGATGTCCACGTCCGGTGTGTGCATGGTGGTCTCCTCATCAGCGCCATGGCGGCCGGTGACGTCGCGTACGGGCTCGTCGGCCGGTCGGCCCCCGGAGCCGTCGGCGTGTCCCGTCGGCCGGTCTCTGCCGGTTGAACCGTTTCTGCTGTTCGATGGCGCCGTGCCGTGAGGCCCTTCCCATGACGGCGTGCCGCAGGTCCGCGCAGGTACCGCACGCCCCGACGGGATGGGGTCGCCGTACGAGGCGTACCTGGGCGGGTGGGGCAGAGCGCAGAACGTGGGCGGAGCGGGCGTAGCGCCCCGCGGGGCGCAGAGGAAGGGGTACCGCACCGGCACACGGCGGAAGGGCCGGGATCAGGGGCGCGGGGCGGGACGAACCGCAGCGAAGGTGGTCGTGTCGTCACCTGCGGCGCGGTGGCGAGGACAACGTAGGGCAGTGCCGTGCGGCGACGCAAGCGCCCGTATGCCAGGAAAGGGACGTCACGCCGCTGTCGTCGCGCGTCGGCGGATATCAGCAGCAAACCGCTGGGAGAGGTGACCTGCCGCTTTGCCGGGAGATTCCTGATGTTTCCCCAACTCGCGTACACCTCAAGACTTTTCGTGTCTCTTCACCCGCTCTCCGTCCCCTCTCGCCCGCTTGCGGCGCTCCCGTGCCGCCTCTAGCATCGTCGCGCTCCCGGCAGGACCCGGGTGGCGTCGTCCCGCACCTCGGAGACCGCCGCCCACAGGGCCC
Organism: Streptomyces sp. NPDC058620; assembly: GCF_042717135.1. Lineage (NCBI taxonomy): Bacteria > Bacillati > Actinomycetota > Actinomycetes > Kitasatosporales > Streptomycetaceae > Streptomyces > Streptomyces sp. NPDC058620. The sequence goes on along the minus strand of NZ_JBHXQO010000049.1, from coordinate 26,564 downwards.
CGTCGTGGGTGTGCGCCGCACCACGGTCCCGTGCCGTCACGGGGCCGCGCCCCCTGAAAGGCACTGGTGATGGTCGGACCACCCCGTTCCACCGCCGGCGGAGGCGAGGTGGGCGCCCTGCGCCTGCTGCTGGCCGCCCAGGCGCTGAGCCAGCTCGGTTTCCGTCTGCTGGGATTGGCGATGCCACTCCTTGCGACCACTACCCTGCACGCTTCCGCCTTTGAGGTCAGCGCCGTCGCGGCCTGCCAGACGGCGGCGTTCCTCGTCATCGGGCTGCCCGCGGGCGTGTGGGTGGACCGTATGCGCAAGCGGACGGTGATGATCGCTTCTGACCTCGGCCGCGCCGTGGCCCTGGGCAGCATTCCGGTGGCGTGGAGCCTGGGCACCCTCGACGTGCTCCACCTGTGCGCCGTCTCCCTCGTCACCGGCATCCTCACGGTCTTCTTCGACGTCGCCGAGCAGAGCTACCTGCCGCACGTGGTCGGCGGTGACGGCCTCGTGGCCGCCAACGCCCGGCTGATCGGCGTCGAGGAGGTCGCGGGCGTGGTCGGCCCCAGCGCAGGCGGTCTGCTCATCCAGCTGGTGACCGCGCCTCTCGCGATCGTCGCGACGGCAGTGGGGTACGTGTGGTCCGCCCTGTTCGTCGCCCTGATCCGCCGGCCGGAACCGCTTCCGCCCCGCAAGGACCGCCCCAGGCTGCTCCGGGGTGTCGCCGAGGGCGTGCGAGTGGTGACGCGGGACGCGCTGCTGCGGCCCATCGTGCTGTGCTCCACGACGATGACCCTGTTCTGGAGCATGTCCTACGCGATGCTCCTGGTCCTGCTCGCCCGCGATCTCGCGGTGCCCGCGACCACGGTGGGTCTGCTGCTGACGGCGGGGAGCCTCGGAGGCGTCCTCGCCACGCTCGTGGTGCGCCGCCTCATCGAGAGGCTGGGGGACGCGACGGCGGTGAAGTACAGCGTCGCGTGCGGCGCCCCGCTCACCCTGCTCGCCGCACTCGTCCAGCCAGGGTGGCAGCTTGCGCTGGTCAGCGTCGCGCTGTTCGGGCTGGGCGCGGCGCTCGTCGTCTACAACGTGGCCCAGGTCAGTTTCCGCCAGCGGACTGTGCCGCCCGACCTCCTGGGCCGGGTCAACGCCACCGTGCGGTTCTTCGCCTGGGGGGCACGCCCCATCGGCAGCCTCTGCGGTGGTGTGCTGGCCGAACTGTTCGGTGCCCGGGGCGCAGTGCTCACGGGGGCGATCGGCACCTCGCTCGCCTTCCTTTGGCTATTCCTCTCCCCGCTGCGCCGGATGCGGACCCTGCCGACCGGCCCGCCCTCCGGCGAACCCCTGGCGGTCACCTGACTGGGGCCGGCCGTGCCTGCCCCGCCGCATCACCGGGGCCGAGCCGGGTCGCTTGGCCCCGCCCCCGTACGCCCGACGAACGGAAGCCCTACCGTGACCGACGCACTCCCCCCGACCGACGCGACCGGCGCCCCTGCGATCGTGTGGATCACCAACCCTGACAACTACGACCCCCGACGCCACCTCCTGCTGCAGAAGGAGGGCTCCGACCGCGTGAACCTTTTCGAGCGCAACGGTCTGCCCGTGCGGGTGGTGCACTCCGGGGACCTCGTGCCGGCATGGTCCGGCGGGACGCCGCGCCTGTACCTGGACGAGGAGGACCTGATCGGCGGCGGTCACGCCTTCCTGTTGTCGGACTGGACGTGGGACGCCGGCATCGGCCGTCACGTCCAGGCGATCACGCGGACCATCAAAGCGGCCGGCCGGGTGCTCCTCAACGACGGAATCCGTGACGCCGAGTCGCTGGGATCGGACAAACTCGCGATGTGCCACGAGGCGGCGGCGCTCGGGATTCCGGTCCCGCCGACGGTCGCGGTCCCCTTCGGGCGGTACGCCCGCCGGGTGCTGCCGGTGGTCAACAGGGAGCTGGGCACCGGTCCCTACGTGGTCAAACCCCGGGCCATGGCCATGGGCTTCGGGGTGCTGAAGGCCGAGGGCCCCGAGCAGCTGACCGCCGCGGTCGACCTCCTCACCCCGGCGGCACTGGGCGCGGTGGTGCAGCCGTTCCAGGAGAACGACGGCGACGTGCGAGTGTATGTACACCGGAAGCACGCGGTCGCCGTAATGCTGCGCCGCCCGAAGGAAGGCTCCTACCTCGCCAACGTGAGCGAGGGCGGCTCCGGCGTGTCCTTCGACGGCGACGACGAGGTGCGCACGCTCAGCGAACGGCTGGCCGCGGGGGTTGACGCGGACTACCTGTGCGTGGACTGGCTCCTCACCCGTGAGGGACCGGTCTTCAACGAGTGGATGACGGTCTCAGCAGCCTACGAGGACCTGCCGGAGCCGGACCGCTCCCGGGTGGCGGCGGCGCTCGTCACCTATGTACGGGACCGGATCGCCGCAGGCTCCTGACGAGCCCCGTCCGGGGCGTACCCATGGCGGGTCGCCCCGGACGACCTCAGCGCGGACCGGCTGTCAGTGTGCAGGGAGACGAGCGTCCACTCGACAGATTGGGGCTTCATCGGCCGACTTTCCGTGAACGCCTCATTGAGCTTTTTCAGAGTGGCCACTGATGGGGCAACGGCGCGACTGGCCACAACGCACGAGGGCACCCGTGCCGTTGAGGGAGGTGTTCGACGTCTCAAGGCGATGCCCTCTTCCTTCTGAGCGCAGTGTGCTGAGCGTCCTACACCCTGGCGGGACCGCGCGTCCTCGCGGGCATCGATCCGCTGAAAGCCACAACGTACGCGACGTGCGCGGGTGCCGTGCTCCTCGGCGCCCTGGCGGCGTCTGACGCGGTCGACGTGGCGTGGAGCGAACTGCCGGCCGGCGTCTGGCTGAACACCGCCTTCCTGGCGATCGGTTGCCGCGGCCGTGGCGAACCTTCTCTACTACCGGGGAATCGGAACCGTGGGTCCGGCCAAGGCATCCCTCATGATGTTCAACGTGCCCGTCATCAACACCATGTGCGCCACCCTTCTCCTGGGCGAGTCCTTCGGCCGGCTCCAAGGCACGGGGGCTCTGGTACTGATGACGGGCACCGTGCTCGCCGCGACGCAGGGCAAACTGCCCCGGCGCTCGGCTGGCACCGAGGCGCAGCCTTCCACGGCCGGCAAGTCGACGGAGCTCGAGGGCGCACCGGCCGGGAGTGCCTGACGGAGCGTGCCCGGCGGGTAGCGGGCAGTCCTGCCCGCTACAGAGTGTGTTGCAGAAGGCTGGGAGGCGGGTATTCCTCCTGCATGGGTGGGGTGTGCGGGCTGAGGCGTTGTGGGTGGAAACGTTCACCGGGCTACGGATGCGGGGGTCGGCCATGCTGCCTGCCGCTGGCGGACCGGGTGCAGCTGGTGGCGGTCTACTACCGGGCCAACCTCACGATGCGGCAGCTCGCGCCGCTGGTTGGTGCTCGCCGGCCACCGAGTGCCGGGGCGCGTCCACCGGCTGCGGCCGCTTCTTGCGATCGAGCCGGCCACACGCCCGGCTGACGCAGTGGAAAGGCTGTGGATGGTGGACGGCACCCTGATCCCTGTCCGGGACCGGAAGGTCGGCGCCTCCTCGCGCAACTACCGCTTCTCCGCGAACGTGCAGGTCATTATCGACGCCGACACGAGACTCGTCACCGCGAACGCCCGCCCGGTACCCGGCAACACCGCGGATGCCAAGGCATGGCGGAACTCCGGCCTCGCTGACATCTGCCAGGGCGTGACCGTGCTCGGTGGCGGCGCCTACATCAACACCGGCCTCGTCATCCCCCACCGCAAACAGCCCGAACGCCCGCTCCCGCCCGGACAAGAATCGGACAACGCGGAGCATCGACGCGTACGGGCCCGCGTGGAACCCGCCTTCGCCCTCATGAAGCACTACAGGATCCTCCGCGACTGCCTGCAACGCGGCAACGGCCTCCACTACGCAGTCCAAGCCGTCGCCGCACTCCACAACCACGCCCTGGCCGCATGATCGACACGGCCACAGACCCCGGCTCCATGTGCCCAGCCCAAGGCTTCTGCAACACGCTTCAGCGGCAACGAAGCGCCCAGGCGGGTCACCAGGACGACCGGGTACAGTGCGCGCGCCGGCACTCCGGTCGGCCGAGGAGGGGCAGCGTGACCGACACCAGCGAAACCCGATCCGCGGACGGGGCGGCAGACGCGACGCAGGAGACTCGACTGCACCGCCTGATGCGCTACGTCCCTCTGATCGCGCCCGTCCTGCTGTGGGCCGTGCCCTGCTGGGTACTTCTGCTCGCCGGGCAGCACTGGCCGCTCCCCGTGGCGCTGGGCGGCACCGCCCTGTTCGTCCTCGGTCTGATCGCCATGCCGCTCGCGATGATGCGCGGCCACGGCCGACGGCAGCAGGACCGGGCGGCGATCGTCGGAGACATACTCCTCGGGGTCAGCTGGGTGCTGTTCACCTGGTCCGTCCTGCTCGGTGTCCTGCTGCGGCTCGCCCTGACCGTGGCCGGCGTGGCCGACGGGCAGAACCGGGCCCGGATCGTCACCTGGGCCGTCCTCGGCGTGGCCGCCGTCCTGCTCGCCTGGGGATACGCCGAGGCCCGCCGGGTGCCCCGGGTGCGCCGGCTCGACGTGCAACTCCCGCGCCTGGGGGCCGGACTGGACGGCATCCGCGTCGCTCTCATCACCGACACCCACTACGGCCCGCTCGACCGCGCCCGCTGGTCGGAGCGGGTCTGCGCGAAGGTCAACACCCTGGAGGCCGACCTGGTCTGCCACACCGGTGACATCGCGGACGGCACGGCCGAACGCCGCCGTGCCCAGGCCGCCCCGCTGGGCACCGTGCGAGCCACCAGGGCCCGCGTCTACGTCACCGGGAACCACGAGTACTACAGCGAGGCCCAGGGCTGGGTGGACCTGATGGACGAGCTGGGCTGGGAGCCCCTGCGCAACCGTCATCTACTGCTCGAACGCGGCGGGGACACGCTTGTGGTCGCTGGCGTGGACGACGTCACCGCCGAGTCCTCCGGCCTGGCCGGTCACCGCGCCCACCTGGCCGGAGCTCTGAACGGCGCCGACCCCGACCTGCCTGTCCTGCTCCTGGCCCACCAGCCCAAGTTCGTCGACCGGGCCGCGGCGGGCGGCGTCGACCTCCAGCTCTCGGGCCACACCCACGGCGGCCAGATCTGGCCCTTCCACCACCTCGTCCGCATCGACCAGCCCATAGTGGCCGGCCTCAGCCGCCACGGCTCCCGCACCCTCCTCTACACCAGCCGGGGCACCGGCTTCTGGGGCCCGCCGTTCCGCGTCTTCGCCCCCAGCGAGATCACCCTCCTGGTACTCCGCTCCCCGCAGCGGCCTCCCACCCATTCCCTATGAGCGGGGTTCTGGCTGTAGCTGCTTGACCAGGCGGAAGACCTCGCGGGCTGCGTAGCGTTTGAGGCACCGGCCGATTTCGCTGCGGGTCTTGCCCTCCTTGATCCGGCGCTCGTAGTAGTCCTGCGTGCGCGGGTCGACCCGCAGGCGAGTGAAGACGATCCGGTGGAGCGCGGCATTTGCCTGACGGTCCCCGCCGCGGTTGAGGCGACGGTACTGCCGGCGCCCCGAGGAACGCTCAACCGGGCTGACCCCGCACAGCACGGCGAAGGACGCCTCGTTATCCAGCCGTTCCGGGTTGTCTCCCACCGTGATCAGCAAAGTGACGGCCGCGTCCGGACCGATCCCCACCACATCGAGCAGCTGCGGGGCGTACCGGTTCACGAGTCGGGCCAGACGAGCGTCCACATCCCGAATCTGCTCGGAGAGCTGGCCGATCCGGTGAGCCAGCAGACCCAGCGTGATCCGAGTGGCCCGCAACACCGCCTCCTCGCCGACCCCTTCCTGACCGCTCGCGTCGGCGAACCGTGCGCAGGTACGGAAGAGTTCGGCATTGCCCAGTCCCGCCAGTTCCTCCCGCAAGGCGGGGCCGGCGGTAATCAAGACGGCCTTGAGCTGGTTGATGGCCTGCGTGCGGGCTTTCACGGCCGACGCCTTCGTGAGTTTGTACATTCTCGCGATCTGTACCGGCCCGTCGCCCGATTTGGCCCGGGCGCGGGCCCGCCCGCTCAATACGGCTCGCGCCGCGTTCTGGGCATCGAGCGGATCCGATTTGCCTGCGCGGCGTGCGGCGCCCGCGCGGGCTGAACGACGGCCTGCTGAGGTACGGGCTGAAGGACCTGCTGGGGCTGGACCGGCTGCATGTGCTGGGCTGCGGGACCGGGGCGGGCGGCGTGACCTGCGCTCTCGCGGCCGGCTGCGACGGCACCTGGCTCTGCGTCGGCTGCTGCGGCACCTGGCCGGGCACGGGCTGCTGCGGGTTCTGCGCGGGCTGCGGGGTCGTCTCAGTCACTTCGCTCACTCGCTCCCGGTTACTGAGCCGCCCGCCGGTCCCGGCTCAGGGGGTCGCCGCGGATACGACATAGACGACAGGGCTGGCCGGATCGGTCATGTTGACGGTGATGTTCCGCGTGGGGCGCGGGTCCTTGTTGGTGTGGGTCACACCGGCCCAGTACACGCCCGGGCCGAAGTACCAGCCGGTGATCTTTATGTCCCGCGGGCTGATGGTGACCGCGCCGGGCTTCAGGGCGGCCCGCCCCGTACCGATGCCGCTCAGGAAGCGGTCGAGTCCGGCGGACGTCGTACGGAACTTCACGTACATCCGGCTGGCTTTCCAGTTGTTGGTCTCGTAGTACTGGACCCCCGTCGCGTTGCCGGGGATCGGGATCTCGAAGATCCGCCGCTGCATGCCGGACGGCCAGTCCTCGCGCAGGCCCTGCGCGGCCGCCTCGGCCTCCTTGTCCTTGCCGGAGCGGCGGCTCTGGCCCGCGGAGATCACCAGGTAGCCCGCCGGGATGCCGATGAGCAGCACGATCGTGATCGCCGTGATCAGCCGGCGGCGGATCATCCTGCGCCGGTCCTGCGGGGGCGGGCCGTCGCCGTCGCCGGACGGCGAGTTCTGGCGCGGCGCGGCGGCGTGCTCGGCTGCGGTCATGGTCGGAGGTCCCCAGGTGCTGCGGATACGGAGTACGGAAGGCCGGAGGCGGAGCGGCGCGGATCAGTCGAGGGTGCGGGCGCTCCGCGTGCTGCGGATGGTGCTCGCCGCCTGGTCGTAGATCTGCGCGTACCGCTCGTACCGCTCGACCCGGCGGCGGTTGGCGCGGCGGAATCTGCGGGCGACCAGGCGGGCCAGGTCGGCGGCGCCGACCATACCCGCCTCTGGGCCGAGCTGGGCCTTCGCGATGCGGGCCTCGGGGCGGTAGCCGCGGCCGGTGAGGTGCCGCTTGAAGGCGTCCCGGGCGGGGCCGATCAGGAGGTCGTCCGCGGCGCTGACGCCGCCTCCGATGACGAAGCAGGACGGGTCGAGTGCGGCGGCGAGATTGGCGATGCCGACGCCGAGCCACTGGCCGATGTCCTGGAGGAGTTCGATGCACATCGCATCGCCCTCACGGGCCAGTTCGGTGATGAGCGGCCCGGTGATGTCGGGGATGTTGCCCTTGACCCGCTCGATGATGCTGTGGGCCACCGGGGAGTCCGCGGCGGCCAGTTCCCTGGCCTCGCGCACGAGGGCGTTGCCGGAGCTGTACTGCTCCCAGCAGCCGCGGTTCCCGCACGGGCAGCGGTGCCCGCCCGGCACCACCTGCATGTGGCCGAACTCACCCGCGACACCGTACTTTCCGCGCTTGACGTGCCCGTCCTCCAGGATCGCGCCGCCGATGCCGGTGCCCAGCGTGATCATGACGAGGTGGTCCTCGCCGCGGCCCGCGCCGAAGCGCCATTCCGCCCAGGCCGCCGTGTTGGCGTCGTTGTCCACCATGACGGGGACGACGAGGCGGGACGCGATGGCGTCGCGCAGGGGTTCGTCGCGCCAGGCGAGGTGCGGGGCGAAGAGGACCTTGGAACGGTCGGCGTCGACCCAGCCCGCCGCGCCGATCCCGACTGCGTGCACATCGTGCCGGTCGGAGAGGTCCAGGACCAGCTCGACGATGGTGTCCTCGACGACCTTGGGACTCTTGGACTTGTCGGGCGTCTCGGTGCGCAGCTGTTCCAGGATGTTGCCGTCGGCGTCGACGACGCCGGCCATCACCTTCGTACCGCCGATGTCGATGCCGACGGTCGGAACCCGGGGCGCCGTCAGGTGCGAGCGCCGCTCCCGCGTGCCTACGGTCTTCAGGACGGTGGCGCGGGCGGAGCCGCGGTGTGCGAAGTCGCGGTACGTGCTCATCGTCCCTGCGTCGGTCGGGGGGCCGGTGCGTGGTGCCGCCGGCGGCGGACTGCGCCCGCCGTGGTCGATTCTGCCATTGCCTGCCGGTGTCCGTACGGCACCGTTTCGTCCTCAGTCCCCTGCCGGGCCCGATTCCGGTCCGGTGGCGCGTTCCAGCTCGTGGCTCAGCTCCTCCAGCTCGCTGCCGCCCGCCATCTGCCTGGTCAGCTCGTCCAGCGTGATGCCGTCCCGGGTGTGACTGCCGGACATGACGCCGCGCTTGAGCAGGACGAACCGGTCGCCCACGAGGTAGGCGTGGTGAGGGTTGTGCGTGATCAGGACCACGCCGAGGCCCGCGTCCCGGGCGGCCGCGACGTACTTCAGCACGACACCGGACTGCTTCACACCGAGCGCCGCCGTGGGCTCGTCGAGGACGAGGACCTTGGCGCCGAAGTGCACGGCACGGGCGATCGCCACGCACTGGCGCTCACCGCCGGACAGGGTGCCGATCGGCTGGTCGACGTCGCGCAGGTCGATTCCCATGCGCAGCAGGGCCGCGCGGGTCGTCTCGCGCATCAGCTGGACGTCGAGGCGCTTGAACGGTCCTGCGCCCTTCGTCGGCTCCGAGCCGAGGAAGAAGTTCCGCCAGACCGGCATGAGCGGTACGACCGCGAGGTCCTGGTAGACGGTGGCGATGCCACGGTCCAGGGCGTCGCGCGGGTTGGCGAGGGTGGTCTGCTCGCCGTCGATCAGGAAGGTGCCGCCGTCGTGCCGGTGCAGCCCCGCGATGATCTTGATGAGGGTGGACTTGCCGGCGCCGTTGTCGCCGAGCACGCAGGTGATCTCTCCCGCGTGGACCTCCAGCGAGACGTGTTCGAGCGCCTTGATGCTGCCGTAGTACTTGCTGACGTCGTCGAGTTCGACGAGTGCCTGGGTCGCGGTCATTTCGTCGCCTCCGCGCGCTTGCGCACCCATGCGTTGAGCAGGGTGGCCAGGAGCAGCATCGCTCCGAGGAAGAACTTGAACCAGTCGGGGTTCCACTCCGCGTACACGATGCCCTTGCTGGTCATGCCGAAGATGAACGCGCCGACCGCCGAGCCGATCGCGGAGCCGTAGCCGCCGGTGATCAGGCATCCGCCGATGACGGCCGCGATGATGTACGTCAGCTCGTTGCCGACGCCCTCGCCGGACTGCACCACGTCGTAGCTGAACAGCAGGTGCTGTCCGGAGACCCAGGCGGCGAAGGCCACCCCGAGGTACAGCCCGATCTTCGTCCGGATCACGGGTACACCCACGGCCCGCGCGGCGTCGGCCTCGCCGCCGACCGCGAAGATCCAGTTGCCGAAGCGGGTGCGGAGCAGGATCCAGGTGGCGATCGCGACGAGCACGAACCACCACAGGATGGTGACCTTCAGCTCCATGCCGCCGATGGACAGCTGGGAGGCGAAGACCTTGCGGGCCGACTCGAAGCCCTCCATGTCACCGATCGACTTCGTCGAGACGGTGCCGCTGATCAGCTTGGTGAAGCCGAGGTTGAGACCCGTCAGCATCAGGAACGTACCGAGCGTGATGATGAAGCTCGGCAGTTTGGTGCGGGTCAGCATGAAGCCGTTGAACGCGCCGAACGCCAGGGTGACCAGCAGGGAGACGAGGACGCCGACCCAGACGTTGGCCGTCATCTGGTAGCTGAACATCGAGGAGATCAGCGCCGAGCTGGTCACCAGCACACCGGCGGAGAGGTCGAACTCGCCGCCGATCATCAGGAGCGCCACCGGCGCGGCCATGATCCCGATGGTGGAGGCCGCGTACAGCACCGTACCGAAGCTGGAGGTCTGGAGGAAGCTGTCGGCGACGACCGCGAAGAAGAGGAAGACGGCCGCGGCGCCGACGACCGAGCCGAGTTCCGGGCGGCCGAGGAGTCTGCGCAGCGGCGAGGTGCGCAGCAGCCGCTCGTCGGAGTTGCCGGGTGCGGGGGCCGGAGCCGCTGGTTGCCCGGTCGCTGTCATCGGGTCCCCCGCTTCGTGTATTCGGCGAGCTCGGGCGCGTCGTCGGCGGTGATGATCTGCGGTCCGGTCAGGACGGGCAGACCGCCGCCGAGCACGTTGCGGTTGTAGCGGTAGAGCCAGAGCAGGTCGACGGCCTCGTACCCCTGGAGGTAGGGCTGCTGGTCGACGGCGAAGCCGAGCGTGCCGTCCTTCAGCGCGGTGGCGACCTTGGCGTTCAGGTCGAAGGTGTCGACCTCGGCCTTGCTGCCCGCCGTCTTTTTCGCCTGCACGGCGGCGTCGGCGAACGGCGCACCGAGCGTGACGACCGCGTCGATGCTCTTGTCGGCCTGGAGCTTGGCCTCGATGGACGCCTGCACGTCGGGCATGTTGGTGCCGTCGACGTAGAGGTTCTGCATCGTGCCGTCGAAGGACTTCTTGGCTCCCGCGCAGCGCTGCTCGTGGCCGACGTTGCCCTGTTCGTGCAGGACGCACAGCGCCTTCTCGCGGTTCCGCTGGTCGAGCTCGTCACCGACGGCCTCACCGGCGATGGACTCGTCCTGCCCAATGTGGGTCAGGGCGCCGAACTCCTTGGACTCCGCGGAGCCGGAGTTGACGGTGATCACCAGGATGCCGGCCTTGGTGGCCTTGGCGACCACGGCCTTCATGGCGTCCGGCTTGGCGAGCGTGACGATCAGACCGTCGACCTTCTTGTCGATGGCCGCCTGGACGAGCTGGGCCTGCTGCTGCGCCTCGTCGTGGTGCGAGTAGAGGAAGTTGATGTTGTCCTTCACCGCTGCCTGCTCGGCACCGCTCTGGACGATGTCCCAGAAGGTGTCGCCGTCGCCCGAGTGGGTGACCATGGCGAAGGTCCACCGCGGTGTGTTCACCGCGGACCGGCCCTCGGCGGCCTGTGCCGCGCGCTCTTCCGCCCGCTTGCCGCCGGTGCTGCTGCATCCCACGAGGGAAGCCCCGAGCACCGCTGCCAGCACGGCACCCATCGCACGTACCCCTGTCCGAACCCTTGCCACGACGCCGTGCCCTTCTAGTGCTGCTCGCTGTGCTGCTTGGTGGAGCCGGGGAGAGCGCGCTCCCGGCCCGGCTGCCCAAGTATCCCCGAGGGGGTGTCCGCCTCGCCCGGCAGGGGCGTGGCGGTGCGGCGGCACGATGCCGCACCGGGCGGTCACCGGGTGCCGCGCGCGGTGTATTTCTCCAGCTGCGGTACGTCCTTCGCGGTGACGATCGCGGGTCCGGTGAGCACCGGCTTCCCGCCGCCGATGACGTTGCCGTTGGTCCTGTTGAGCCAGATCTCGTCGACGGCGAGGTAGCCCTGGAGGTAGGGCTGCTGGTCGACGGCGAAGCCGACCTCCTCGGCCTTGAGCCGCTTGACCACCTCGGCGTTGAGGTCGAAGGTGTCGACCTCGGCGGTGGAGCCGGAGCCCTCCTTGGCCTTGACGGAGGCGGCGGCGAACGGGGCGCCGAGGGTGACGATCGCGTCGATGTCCTTGTCCGCCTGGAGCTTCGCCTCGATGGACGAGGTGGAGGCCGGCATGTTGGTGCCTTCGACGTTGAGGTTCTCGACCTGGCCCCCGAAGGTCCTCTTCACCCCGGCGCAGCGCTCTTCGAGTGACACGTTGCCCTGTTCGTGGATCACGCAGAGCGCCTTCTTCCTGCCCCGGTTGTCGAGCTCCTCGCCGACGGCCTCGCCCGCGACGGTCTCGTCCTGGCCGATGTGGCTGAGCGCGCCGACCTCCGCGGAGAACTGCGCGCCGGAGTTGATGGTGACGACGGGGATACCCGCCGCCGCGGCCTTGGCCACGACGGCCTTGACGGCCTCGGGTTTGGCGAGGGTGACGATGATGCCGTCGACCTTCTGGTCGATGGCTGCCTGGACGAGCTGGGCCTGTTCCCTGCCCTCCTTGTCGGCGGAGTACAGGAACTCGACGTTGTCCTTGGCCGCGGCCTGTTCGGCGCCGCTCTGCACGATGTCCCAGAAGGTGTCGCCCTGCCCGGAGTGCGTGACCATCGCGATCTTCATCCGGGGGGTGGAGACGGCCTTCCCCCCTCCCCCGCCACCGCTGCCGGACCTGTCCTCGGAGTCCTTGCCGCCGGACCCGCTGCATCCGGCGAGGGCGAGGGCGCATATGGCGATCAGGACTGTTGCCGTGCGAGTCGTGCGCATGGTGGGTCCGCCTTCTCTCCCGGCCGCCCGAGTGCGGCTGGGGGAGTTCTAGCGGCGTTGCAGGACCACCGTCAAGAGTTTGTCCGAACATTCTGACGCACCTGGGGCCCGGGAGCGGTGTCTCAGGGGCGTACGAGCAGCTGGAAGTCGAACGAGTAGCGCGAGGCCCGGTAGACGTGTGAGCCGAATTCGACCGCCCGCCCGGTGTCGTCGAACGTGGTGCGCTGCATGGTCAGGAGCGGCGCCCCCTCGGACTCCGCGAGCCGCGCCGCCTCCCCCGCTGTGGCGGCCCGCGCCCCAACAGACTGCCGGGCGCTGTGCAGGGTGATCCCGCAGGCGCGCATCATCCGGTAGAGCCCGGTGGATTCCAGCTCTTCGGTGGAGAGACCGAGCAGCCCGGGGGGCAGGTGATTGCGCAGCAGCGCCATGGGTTCGTCGTGTGCGGACCGCAGGCGTTCGACGAGGTGGACCTCGCTGCCTTCGGCGACGCCGAGCGCGGCGGCGACCTCGGCGGTGGCGGGTTCGACGGTGTTGCGCAGGACGAGGGTGGCGGGGCGCTGGCCGGCCTTCTCCAGGTCGTCGTAGAGCGAGCTGAGTTCGAGCGGGCGCCGGACCTGGCTGTGCACGACCTGCGTACCGACGCCCCGGCGGCGGACCATCAGCCCCTTGTCCACGAGCGACTGGATGGCCTGGCGGACCGTGGGGCGGGACAGGCCGAGCCGGGACGCGAGTTCGATCTCGTTGCCGAGGAGGCTGCCGGGGGCCAGCCGGCCCTGCTCGACGGCCGCCTCCAGCTGCTGCGACAGCTGGAAGTAGAGCGGCACCGGGCTGGTGCGGTCCACGCTCAGCGGGAGCGGCTGGTCGGTTCCTTGTGTGGGCACGGAACGAGCTTAGTTCGATTGTCCTGACAAAGCCATGCCGTTCCGAACGGGCGCACGACCCGTTCGGGTGGCCTGTTCATTTGTCAGGACAAACGCTTGACATGACGACAGGGCGACGCCACCTTGGGGCCATGCGCATCGGACTCATCGGAACGGGACGAATCGGCACCTTCCACGCGGAGGTGCTCAGCCGCCACCCCGCCGTGGATTCACTGGTGCTGGCCGACGCCGAACCGGAACGCGCGGCCCTGACCGCCGCCCGTACGGGTGCGACGGCGGCCTCGGTGGACGCACTCTTCGCCCGCGGCGCCGCCCTTGACGCGCTGGTGATCACCTCGGCGACCGCCGCCCACGCCGAACTCATCTCCCGTGCCGCCAGGTCCGGCCTCCCCGCCTTCTGCGAGAAACCGATCGCCGTCGACCTGCCGGGCACGCTGGGCGCCCTGGCCGAGGTCGAATCGGCGGGCACGGTCCTGCAACTGGGCTTCATGCGGCGCTTCGACGCCGGGTACGGCGCGGCCCGCGCCGCCGTACGGGAGGGGCGGCTCGGCCGGCTGCACACGGTGCGCGCGATCACCTCGGACCCCGCACCGCCGCCCGCCGCCTACCTCCCGCTCTCCGGGGGCCTGTACCGGGACTGCCTCGTCCATGACTTCGACATGGTGCGGTGGGTGACGGGCCGCGAGGTGGCGCAGGTGTACGCGACGGGGTCGGACGCCGGCCCCGCGATGTTCCGCGAGGCGGGTGACGTCGACGCGGCGGCGGTGCTGCTGACCCTGGACGACGGGACGCTCGTGACGGCGACGGCGACCCGGTGCAACGGCGCCGGGTACGACGTACGCATGGAGCTGGCGGGCGAGCTGGACCAGATCGCGGTCGGGCTGGACGACCGTACGCCCCTCACCTCGGCGGAGCCGCAGGGTCCCGGAGCCCCGCCGAAGCCGTGGCCCGGCTTCCTGGAGCGGTTCGCCCCGGCGTACGAGGCGGAGCTGGACGCGTTCGTCCGGGTGGTCCGGGGCGAGCTGGCGAATCCGTGCGACGGGCGGGAGGCGCTGCACGCGTTGCGGATCGCGGAGGCGTGCGAGTGGTCGCGGCGGGACCGTCGGCCGGTGGACCTGAGCGAGGTCCCGGGCGGCTGAACGGCGCCCGGGGCCCCGTGCCCTCATCGCCGGACGGGCTCAATCGGTTGGGGGCGGCATGCTCACCACGTCACCGGCAGACTCAGCGGCCCCCGGATCAGCATCCCCGTACGCCACCGCAGCTTCGACGGATCGGCGTCGAGCCGCAGGTCCGGGCAGCGCTCCAGCAGCGACCTGATCGCGATCCGCGCCTCGATCCGGGCCAGGGGTGCGCCGAGGCAGTAGTGGATGCCGTGCCCGAAGGCGACGTGCCCCCGTGCGTCCCGCGTGATGTCGAAGCGGTCGGGGTCCGCGTAGCGGGCGGGGTCCCGGTTGGCGTCCGCCATCGCGACGAGAACGAGCTCGCCCCCGCCGGGGATCACCGTGCCGCCCACGTCGAGCGGTTCGGTGGTGAAGCGGTACGTGGGGGTCTCGACCGGACCCTCGTAGCGCAGGGTCTCCTCCACCGCGTTGTCGATCAGGCCGAAGTCGGCGCGCAGAGCGGCCAGTTGCCCCGGGTGGTTGAGCAGCGCGAGCACACCGTTGGAGATCAGGTTGACCGTGGTCTCGTGACCCGCGACCAGCAGCAGCCAGGCCATGCCCATCAGCTCGTCGCCGGAGAGCCGGTCACCGTCGCCGTCGTCGTCCGCCGTGTGGATCAGCGCACTCATCAGGTCGTCGCCGGGCTCGGAGCGCTTCTGTTCGATGAGCCCGGCCAGAAAGGCGGTCATCGACGTGGTCGCCGAGACGCGCTCCTGCGCGTCGAGCGACGACACGGCGATGTTGGACCACTGGCGGAACGCCTGCCGGTCGAGGAACGGCACCCCGAGGAGTTCGCAGATGACGGACATCGGCAGCGGGAAGGCCAAAGCCTCCACCAGGTCGGTGCCACGCCCGGGACCCGCGAGCATGGTGTCGAGCAGTTCGTCCGTCAACACCTGAATGCGTGGAGCTAGTTGATCCATCCGGCGCGGGGTGAACTCCCGGGTCACCAGCTTGCGCAACCGCGTGTGCACGGGAGCGTCCGAGCTGAGCATGGACGTTCCGGCCGACACCTTGCTGACACCCAGCGCGGGTGAGGCCCGGCGCCATTCCTTGGACAGCCGCTGGTCGGCCAGGAGTTCACGGCCGGCCTCGTATCCGACGACGAGCCACGCGGGCGTGCCCTCCGGCATCAGAATCCGGTGGACGGGACCGAGCGCCCGCAGTTCCGCGTAGACGGGGTAGGGGTCGCGGGTGAAGTCCTCGCCGAGCGCGGCGAGGTCGACGAGCGATTCGGTGGTCAACGCGGGTCCCTTCAGGGCTGCTTGGCGGACAGAACGGTCCCTTGCGCGACGGCGCAGAGGGTCTGTTCGCCGTCGTCGCCGACGGTGAACAGGTCACAGCGGACCACGGCCTGGCGGCGGCCGGAGTGCACGACGGTGGCACGGGCGGACAGGGTGTGTCCGGTGGCCGGACGGACGTACTGGATGGAGAACCCGCCGGTCAGTACGGCGGGGCCGAGCGTGGTGCCCGCCGCGAAGGTGATCGCGTTGTCGGCGGCGTAGGCCAGCACGCCGCCGTGCAGGAAGCCGTTCTGCTGCTGGAGTTCGGGCCGGACGTCGACGTCGAGGGTCGCCCCGCCGTCCCCGAAGGCCGTGATGCGTGCCCCGACGAGGACGCTGAACGGCTGGCTGTCGAGGACCTTCTGTGCCGACCGGAGATCGAGTGCGCTCATGACCGGTGCTCCTGCCTCACCAGCGCACCGGCAACCGCCGGACCCCTCGCATGAGCAGGCCCGGCAGCCAGTCGGGCTCGCCGCCCTCCGGGTCGCGTGCCAGTTCCGGGCACCGCTCCAGCAGCGTACGGATCGCGATCCGGCCCTCCATCCGGGCGAGCGGCGCGCCCAGGCAGAAGTGGATGCCGTGGCCGAAGGCCAGGTGTCCCCTGGCCTCGCGGCGGATGTCGAAGGCGTCCGGTTCCGGGTAGCGGACGGGGTCGCGGTCGGCGGAGGCCAGGGCGACGAGCACCGCCTCGCCCGCCGGAATGACGGTCGGGCCGATCCGCACCGGCTCGCGGGTGAAACGGAAGGTCGCGGTCTCCACCGGTCCGTCGTAGCGGAGCATCTCCTCGACCGCACCGTCGATGAGACCGGGATCGGCACGGAGCAGGGCCAGTTGTTCCGGGTGGTCGAGCAGCGCGCGTACCCCGTTGGAGATCAGGTTGACGGTCGTCTCGTGACCTGCCACCAGCAACAGGAAGGCCATGCCCACGAGTTCGTCGGGCGACAGCCGGTCGCCGCCGTCGTCGCGTGCCTCGATGAGGGCGCTCATCAGGTCCTGGCCGGGCGCGCGGCGCTTGTCCTCGATCAGCTCGACGAGGTAAGCGCCCATGGCACGGACCGCTTCGCCCTCCTGCTCGGCCGATGACGGTGCGACGATGCCGCCCGACATCAGCCGGAACGCGTACCGGTCCAGGTCCGGTACGCCGATGAGCTCGCAGATGACCGTCATCGGCAGCGGGAAGGCAAGTGCGTCCACGAGATCGGCGCGCCCGGCGGGGAGCATCGCGTCGAGCAACTGGTCGGTGACCTGCTGGACCCGTGGCCGCAGTGCTTCGACGCGGCGTGCGGTGAACTCCCGGGCGACGAGTTTGCGCAGCCGGGTGTGGTGCGGTGCGTCCATCTCCAGCATGTTCGCGTTGATCGAGCCCGCGGAGGCCGACCAGGTGTCGCCCGTGCGCCAGTCCTTGCTGAAGCGCTGGTCCGCGAGGGCGGCCCTGGCCTCCTCGTATCCGACGATCAGCCAGATCCGGTCGAAGCCCTCGGCGCGGAGTGTGTGCACGGGGCCCTCGGCGCGCATCTTCGCGTAGTACGGATACGGATTGGCCGTGAAATCGTGTGCCTCGCGCAAATCGACCATTGCCATGGCCGGCCCCCTTCCGGTCCGATCGGTTCAGCGTATGCCGCCGCCTCCGCCCGCGTCCTCGTCGAGCAGGCCCGCGTCGTGGATCAACAACGCGATCTGGACACGGTTGTTGAGCCCGAGCTTGGCGAGGATGCGGGAGACGTGCGTCTTCACGGTGGCCACGCTCAGGTAGAGCGCGGCGGCGATCTCCGCGTTGGAAGCGCCCCGTCCGACCGCGAGCGCCACGGCCTGTTCGCGCTCGGCGAGCCCGGCGAGCCGTTGCCTCGCCCGGTCCGTGCGGCCCGCGCGGTCGTCCGGTGCGCCGCCCGCGGCACGGGCCATGAGCTGCCGGGTGACGGCGGGCGAGAGGACCGGATCACCGGCGGCGACGCGCCGCACGGACTCGACGATCTGGGCGGGCGGGGTGTCTTTCAGGACAAAGCCCGCCGCCCCGGCGCGGATGGCGCGCAGCACCTGCTCGTCGGCGTGGAAGGTGGTGAGGACGACGACTTCGGGGGCGTCGGGGCGGCGCCGTACGGCCTCGGTGGCGGTGAGCCCGTCCATGACGGGCATCCGGATGTCCATCAGCACGACGTCGGGGCGCAGCCGGTCGACGAGCTCTTCGACCTCGGTGCCGTCGGCGCCCTCGCCCACGATGTCGATGGAGTCGGCCCCGCCGAGCATCAGGGTGAGCCCGGCGCGTACGAGCGGGTCGTCGTCGACGATGAGCAGCCGGACCGGTTGCGCCACCGGGGGCGTCGGGGTGTTCATGCCGCCCACGGTAGCCAGGCCCGGACGCCGAACCCGCCATCGGGTTCCGGGCCGTGGCCGAGGTGGCCCCCCGTGAGAGTGGCGCGTTCGGTGAGACCGATGAGGCCCTGGCCCGAGCCGGGGACCCGTTCGAAGGGTTCGACGGGGGCGGGGTTGCGTGCCTCGACCGTGAGCCCCTCGCCGGGCCCGCCGGTCAGGGTGAGGTTGACCTCGGTGCCCGGTGCGTGCTTACGGGCGTTGGTGAGGCACTCCTGGGCGATGCGGTAGACGGTGCGGCCCAGGGCGGCGGGGGCCGCCGCGGGGTCGGCGACTCGGTTGTCGAGGGTGACCTTCGTGCCGGCGAGACGGGACTCGGCGACCAGGGCGTCCAGGCTGAGGAGGGTGGGCTGCGGCCGGTCGCCCTCGTCGCCTTCGCCTGGGGCGCGCAGGACACCGATGATCTCGCGGAGGTCCTGGAGTGCCTCGTGGGCGCTGTCCCGGATGACTCCGGCGGCCCGGGCTACCTCGGCCGGGGGTGCGTCCGGCCGGAACTCCAGGGCGCCCGCGTGGACGCTGAGGAGCGTCAGCCGGTGGGCGAGGACGTCGTGCATCTCGCGGGCGATGGCCTCGCGGGCCAGCCGCTGGGCCTGTTCCGCGCGGAGGGCGGCCTCGGCCTCGGCGCGGCGGGCGCGTTCACGGAGGGTGAGGACGAGCCGGCGTCCGGACCGTACGACCATGCCCCAGCTGAGGACCAGCAGGATGAGGAGGACGCCGACGACGATGGAGGCGATGAACGAGACGCCCGGGTCGGGTCGCAGCCACGGTTGCAGGGGTGCGGCGGCCAGGGCGCCGGCGCCGACGAGCGCGACCGGCTTGAACGGCCGGTGCACGGCCAGGCTGAACAGGGCGATCAGCAGGGCTCCGGCCGCCACGGGCTCGACGATGCCGACGACCGTGAGGGTCACGGCGAGCGCGACGGGCCACCGCCTGCGGACCCACAGCGCGCAGCAGGCCGCGGCGCCGATCAGCGCGTCGACGAAGACGAGCGCGTCAGGTGTCGTCCGGTCCGCCTCCACCGTGCCGATGGCGAGCATGCCGACGCCCGCCGCACAGAGGAAGGCGGTGATGTCGACCGCCCAGTCCCGCACCGTGCGGCGCGGCCTGTCCCGGTCGCCGGGCAGTTCGGGGTCCGCCATCGCCGACGGCAGCAGCCAGCGGTAGTCCGTTCGCGTCATGCCTGCAACGCTACGCAGGCCGGAGCCCCGGAACGGGCGCCGGACGCCGGGAAGCGACCGAAGTCGTACAGCTCGGAGACTTTCGGAGCGGCCTCGCAGACCGGTGGCCGATGCAGGCGTGCGACCGTACGCGCAAGGCTCGGCGCATGAAGAAATTCGTCGAGTCGGTGGGCTTTGTCGTCTTCGTTCAGGGCATGGCCGGACTGCTGCACGAGTGGACGGGATGGTTCCGGCTCTGGACGGTGGTGCGGCGGGTCGACTTCCTCGGTGGGAACGCGACGTTCGTCCATATCGTGCTCGTGGTGACGGGCGTCGCGGTGATGATCGCGGCCGACGCGATCAAGGAGTGACGGCGGCGCTGTCCGCGCTGCGACGCCCCCACGCGGTCCCGGCCAGCACCAGCGCGGCGCCCAGCACTCCGAGTAGGCCGAGCCGCTCCCCGCCGATGGAGATGCCCACGGCGGCGGCCCACAGGGGTTCCGTACCGAGCAGAAGACTGACCCGGGACGGCGAGGTGCGGCGTACGGACCACATCTGCACGAAGAACGCGAAGAGCGTGCAGAAGACGGAGAGGAACACCAGCCCCGCCCACTCCCGGACGCCGAAGTCCGCGGCCACGGTCCACGGCGCCGCTCCGGTGCCGGGAAGGGCCGCGAGAACGGCGAAGACGGCGACGGCGCCGCCGAGCTGAACGGTCGTCAGCGACAGCGAGTCGGCGTCCTGGACGGACTTGATCCGGGCCATCAGCAGCACGTGGACGGTACGGGCGAGGGCGGCCAGCAGCATGAGGACATCGCCCGTCGAGGGGCTGGTGAAGCCGCCGCCCTGGGTGAGGAGGAGTACGCCCGCGACCGAGAACCCGGCCGCGGCGAGGAAGGCCCCGGGCGGCCTGATCCTCGTCACGGCGGCCTCGGCGAGCGGGGTGAAGATCATCGTGAGGCTGATGATGAGCCCAGCGTTGGTCGCGGAGGTGTGGACGACGCCGTACGTCTCCAGCAGGAAGATCCCGCTGAGTACGAGCCCGAGCAGACCGGCGCCGCGCCACTGCGCCGCGCTCAGCGCGCGGAGCCTGCGCCATCCGGCGGCCACCAGGACGGGCAGCACGATCGCGAACCGCAGGACGAGGACGGCGATGACGGTGTGGGTCGTCGTGATGCCCTTGGCCGCGAGATAGCTCGAACCCCAGACGGCGGCGACGACCAGCACTGGCAGATCGGTGAGCCACGCGCGGCGCGGCGGCGCGAGGGTGGGCATGGCAATCGAGGACACCTGGATCTCCTGGTTCTCCACAGAGGAACGGATGTGTGGAGACCTCGCCGGCTCGCACGCGGAACGATCACCGTACCGGCCGGGCCCGGCCTGCGGGAACACCCGTCTCACGGGCCGGATCCCGGTTCGCCTCGACCGTGCGCGCGCGCCGGCCGAGCGGTACGCCGAGGGGTGAGCGGGGATCACGCGTCCTCCATGGCCCACTCCTCCGCTCACTCCTCGACTCACTCCTCAGCGGGGATGGAGCCGAACTCCGGCCGTCCGGCGGGCCGGTAGGTGTGGATCGCGACGCCACTGGGTGTCGTCCTGGAGCCGGTGAGTTCGAAGGCGGTGGGCAGACCGCCGTCCGGGAACAGCCGTTGCCCGTGCCCCAGGAAGACCGGGTAGACCAGCAGGTTGTACTCGTCGATCAGGCCGTGCTCCATCAGGGAGGCGGCCAGCGTGCCACTGCCGTGGATCTGCAGTTCGCCGCCCTCGGTCCGCTCCTTCAGCCGGGCCACCTCGGCGGCGACGTCGGTGGACACCACGGTCGTGTGCTCCCACGCCGGCTGCTGCCCGAGAGTCGTGGACACGACGTACTTCGGCAGGGCGTTGAGGCGGCTCGCGACCGGGTCGTCGGGGTCGGTCACCTTGGGCCAGTAGCCCGCGAAGATGTCGTACGTACGCCGCCCCAGGAGGAAGGCGGCCGACCGGCCGAACAGCTCGTTGACGAACTGCATCATGCCCTCGTCCACGAAGGGCACGACCCAGCCGCCGAACTCGAATCCGTCTCTGCGGTCCTCGTCGGGGCCTCCCGGGCCCTGCATGACGCCGTCCAGGGACAGGAAGGTGGTGAGGGTCAGTTTCGCCATGGCTCTTCTCCTCCGGAGATCCCGCCGGCCGACTGCCGGCCCCGCGCCCGCACTACTTCTGACCCCACTGTCACCCGTAACTCATCGGTCCACCCGGTGCGCGTACGAGGGGTGGGCGTCCGTTTCCCGCCGGTATCCCTGGCTCGCGAGGACTTTCCTGGTTCTCGTCGCCAGTACGGCGGCGCTCACCGAGTGGCAAGGAACCCCGATATGACCAGCAGCAACAGGACCGCACTCGTCACCGGCGGCAGCCGGGGCATCGGCGCGGCCACCGCCCTCCGGCTCGCGCAGGAGGGGGTCGACGTGGCGCTGACCTACGTGCACGACGAGGCGGGTGCCCAGGCCGTCGTCCGCAAGATCGAGGGGTACGGCCGCCGGGCCGTCGCCCTGCGTGCCGACGCCGCCGACGCCGCGTCGCCCGAGGCCGCCGTGAACGGCGCCGCCGATGCCCTGGGCCGCCTCGACATCCTCGTCAACAACGCCGGGATCGGCGTCCTCGGACCCATCGCCTCGCTCACGGACGCCGACATCGACCGGGTCCTCGCCGTGAACGTACGGGCCGTGTTCCTCGCCTGCCGCGCGGCGGCCGGCCGGATGAGCGACGGGGGCCGCATCATCTCCGTCGGTACGGCCCTGAGCAGGTACGCGGGCGGTCCCGGCGGGACGCTCTACGCGATGAGCAAGTCCGCCCTCGCGGGTCTCACCAAGCCGCTCGCCCGTGAGCTCGGCCCGCGCGGCATCACGGTGAACCTGATCCAGCCCGGGCCGGTCGACACCGACCTCAACCCGGCCGACGGCCCGTTCGCGGCGGGTCAGCGCGCGGCCACGGCGCTGGACCGGTTCGGCACGACCGACGAGGTCGCTTCCCTGATCGCGTACCTGGCGAGCGACGACGCGGCGTACATCACCGGTACGGAGGTGGTGGTGGACGGCGGCCACGCCGCGTGACCCACCGACCCGCCGGGCGGGGCAGGCCGGCTCCCGGCCCGCGCCGCCCGGCGGGTCGTCCTACGCCGGCCGGGCAGCCACGCGAACGGAAGGGGAGACCATGTCCGGCAGCACCGGTTCGGCGGCGACCCCGAGGCGCACGAGGAGTTCTGGCCTCGGTGCGCGAGCGGGGCGGGAGCAGGGCGCGATCCGGCGCCGCCGCGTCAGCGGTTGCGGGGCGTGACCTCGGCCATGCGGCCCCAACCCTCGCCCGGCAGATCGACGTTGATGATCTCCGGCACCTCGGACACCAGCTCGGACATCGTCTCCATCGCCGCCGCGAAGTGCGCGGACTTCACATGCGCCTCGCCCGCCTCCGGTGAGGCGAAGGCTTCGAGCAGGACGAACTGGTCCGGGTTCTCGACGCTGTACGACCACTCGAAGAACAGGTTTCCCGGCTCCTCGCGGGTGGCCAGGGTGAAGTCGTGCACGGCCGGGAGCCAGTTGTCCCGCTCGGCGCTGCGCACGGTGAATTTGACGGCGATGAAGATCATGGAAACTCCTGGTCGGTACGTCCGGCGGGTCCCCATTCAAGCCCGTTCGGCCATCGAGGACAAAACGGCGACCGCCGTGCGTGCCGAACGCTTCTCAGCCCCCCAGTTCGCGGTGGCGTGCGGCCAGCGCCGCCGTGCCCTCCTCGGTCAGCGAGCCGAAGAGCCGCAGCCGTGAGATTCCGCCGTCCGGGAAGATGTCGATCCGGACGTGGGTGCCGACGACGGCCTCCGGCAGGACGAAGCGGTGGTTGGTGTCGGGCTGGAGCCGGGTCCGGGGCAGGAGCTCGGCCCAGTCGCCGGTGTCGCCGTCCCGCACCGAGAGCGTCGCCCAGCCCGCCGAGTTGCCCTTGAGGTAAGCGGTGTCGATCTCGACGGCGCCGATCCGGGACCGCGCGGCCAGCCGGTAGCGAATCCAGTCGTTGCCCCGGTCGCGGCGGCGCCGGGTCTCCCAGCCGTCGTCCATCTTGTGGGAGCGGCCGGGCTGGATCGTGTTCGTGGCCGGGGAGTAGAAGCGGTCGGATGCGTCCTCGACCTGTGTGCCGTTCTCCAGGGCCGCGAGGTCGAAGGTGCCGAGCGCGGCCAGCCAGGCGGGGTCGGGGGCCACTTCCCCGTACACCCGCAGGCGGGCTATCCCGCCGTCCGGGTGCTGGTTGACCCGCAGGTGGGTGAAGCGCTGCTCGGTTTCGACGACGAAGCCGTTGGCCGCGTGGCCGCCGACGGCCGTACGGGGGACGAGGGTTGTCCACTTCACGTCCGGCGCGAGCAGTTCCTCGGGCGAAGGGGCGCCGGCCAGGGAGACCGCCTGGACGGAAACCGCCTGCGGGTAGTTCCCCCGGAAGTGCGCGGTGTCGACGACCAGTCCGCGTACGACGCCGGGTGCCCCGAGCCGGACGAGCGCCCAGTCGTGGTCCTCCGCGGTCGGGTGGGGCCGCGCGGCGCTCGCGCCGCGACGGCGCCGGGTCTCCCAGCCGTCCATGATCTTGCCCTTGTGCCCGAAGCGCTCGGGGTCGAAGGCGGCGGGTCCGGGCTTCAGCAGATTCTCGCGCTCGGCGAAGAACTCGTCGTTGGCGGCGATCACTCCGGCGCCGAGGCGGCGGTCGGCGAGGTCGACGAGCCGGCTGAAGGGGAAGTCCGCGGTGCGGTAGTCGGCGTACGGGTCGCCGCCGCCGTACGGGTTCGCGTCACCGGTGAAGTGCGGGATCGCCGTCATGGTCAGGAGTTCCTTTCGAGCAGTCGGCCGGTGGGTTCGGCGAGGACGCCCTCGTCCGCGATCCGTACGCCGCGCAGCCAGGTGGACTTCACGACGCCGTGCAGGGTCTTGCCCGCGTAGGCGGTGACCTGGTTGCGGTGGAAGAGCGCGGCCGGGTCGACGGCGAAGGTCTCGTCGGGGGCGAGGACGGCGAAGTCGGCGTCGCGGCCGGCCTCGATGGCGCCCTTGCGGGTCAGTCCGGCCAGTTCGGCGGGGGCGGCGGACATCCAGCGCACCACGTCGTCGAGGGCGTGGCCGCGCCTGCGGGCCTCGGTCCAGATGGCGGGGAGGCCGAGCTGGAGGGAGGAGATGCCGCCCCACGCGGAGGCGAAGTCCGGCGTCTTGAGGTCGGTGGTGCAGGGCGAGTGGTCGGAGACGATGCAGTCGATCGTGCCGTCGGCGAGCCCCTGCCACAGCGCGTCCTGGTTGGCGGCCTCCCGGATGGGCGGACAGCATTTGAACTCCGTCGCCCCGTCCGGGACCTCCTCGGCGGTGAGGGTGAGGAAGTGCGGGCAGGACTCGACGGAGACCCGGACGCCCTCGCGCTTGGCGGCGGCGATCGGCTCCAGCGCGTCGCTGGACGACAGGTGCAGGACGTGGACGCGGGCGTTCAGCCGCCTGGCCTGCGCGATGAGGCCGACGATCGCGGTGTTCTCCGCGTCGCGCGGACGGGAGGCGAGGAAGTCGGCGTACGCGGGCCCGCCGCGCTGCGGGGCGGACTCCAGGTGGTGCGGGTCCTCGGCGTGCACGATCAGCAGCCCGCCGAGGTCCGAGACCTCGGCCATGGAGCGGGCCAGCTGCTCCTGGTCCAGCTCCGGGAACTCCTCGACGCCCGAGGGGGAAAGGAAGCACTTGAAGCCGAAGACCCCGGCCTCGTACAGGGGACGCAGGTCCTTGGTGTTGGACGGGATCGCGCCGCCCCAGAAGCCCGTGTCGACGTGCACCTTGGGTGCGGCCACCTGCTGCTTGGTCCGCAGGTGGCCGACGGTCGTGGTCGGCGGGAGGGAGTTGAGCGGCATGTCGAGGAGGGTGGTGATGCCGCCCGCGGCGGCTGCGCGGGTGGCGGTGAAGAAGCCCTCCCACTCGGTGCGGCCCGGGTCGTTCACATGCACATGGGTGTCGACGAGGCCGGGCATCAGGACGTCGTCGCCGAAGTCCTCCAGGCGGGCGCCCTCGGGCACCTCGGTGTCGTACGGAAGGACGGCGTCGATCGTCCCGTCGGCGACGGCGACCATCGCGGGGCGCGTCCCTCCGGGGGTGACGACGCGCGTCGAGCGCAGTACCAGGTTCACGTCCGCACCGGACACCCGTGCTCCTCACTTCGCGGTTTCAACGAACTGTTGAAGGAGTCTTCATCGGGGATTCTTCCTCGTCAAGACCTTCACTGTGCCCGCCGGACAGCGAGCCGACCACCGGTGAGGGCGCCTGGAGGTTTCCACGAAGTAAAAGGATAATTCCGTAGTGCGGAATGTAACATGGACCAGGAGGAGCCTCCGGTGACCGCCCCGCCGACCTGCGGCACCGGACAGAACAGCCCCTGACCGGCAAGGACGCCGCTCCGGGAACAGTGGGCCGATCGGGAACCGCCCGGTAGGCTGGCGCCTTGCTGTTCCGCATCGAAAGGACCGTTGACGTGCCGCCGTCCCACGCCAGCACATCCGACTCCAAGCCCGCCGGCCCCAGCGGCGGTGTGCAGTCCCTTGAACGCGCCTTCGATCTGCTGGAACGGATGGCGGACGCCGGGGGCGAGGTCGGGCTGAGCGAGCTCTCCGCGAGCAGCGGACTGCCCCTGCCGACCATTCACCGGCTGATGCGCACCCTGGTCGTGTGCGGCTACGTCCGTCAGCAGCCCAACCGCCGCTACGCGCTCGGCCCGCGGCTGATCCGGCTCGGCGAGTCCGCGTCCCGGCTGCTCGGCACCTGGGCCCGCCCGTACCTCCAGCGCCTGGTCGAGGAGACCGGCGAGACGGCGAACATGGCACTGCTGGACGGCGACGAGATCGTGTACGTCGCCCAGGTCCCCTCGAAGCACTCGATGCGCATGTTCACGGAGGTGGGCCGCCGGGTCCTCCCCCACTCCACGGGTGTGGGCAAGGCCCTCCTGGCGAACACCCCGGCCGACGAGGTGCGGGCCCTGCTCGCCCGCACGGGCATGCCGGCCGCGACCGAGAAGACCATCACCACTCCGGACGGCTTCCTCGACGCACTGGAGCTGGTACGCAGAGCCGGTTACGCGGTGGACGACAACGAGCAGGAGATCGGGGTGCGTTGCCTGGCGGTCTCCGTACCCAACTCCCCCACGTCGGCGGCGATCTCCATCTCGGGTCCCGCGGGGCGGGTGACGGAGGCGGCGACGGAGCGGATCGTGCCGATCCTCCAGCAGGTCGCGAAGGAGCTCTCCGAGGCGCTGGCGAGCAGCGGCACCACGAGCTGAGGCCGCGTCCCGGGCCTCGGGACGGTCCTGATCCTCGATCGCCGGGCGGGCCCGATG
>NZ_JBHXQO010000048.1:0-44321 GCF_042717135.1 Streptomyces sp. NPDC058620 | reverse complement strand
CGGTGCTTACGCAGAGCCGCGTCCGAATACATCCCCCGCGGATCGGTCGTGGCGATACTCTCCGCCATCTCCCCCGCCGCCCACAACACCGTGTCATCCTCATCACTCTGCCACCGCGTGCTGTCCCACCGGTACCACCCCAGCCCCGTCACATGCCGGTAGTCCCGCGCATACAACCTCACGAACAACTTCGCATTCCCCCGATCCGTCAACGAATCAGGTAACAGCTCGGCTGTGCTGCCCGGTTCCGGTGTCGCGAGGTTGTGGATGCGCCGTGCGGACTGGCGTACGGCGGAGTGCGGGCGGCCGATCGGGGCGCTCGGGATGCTGTGCACGATCTGGAGGAGTCTGCTCTCGCGCACCGGGTCGGCACCGGTGGTCCTCCGGCCGGGGGTTCTGGGCGGTCCGGGACCGTCGGACGGCACGTCGGCGCGAGGTCCGGTTGTGCCGGCCGTCATGGTGGACGTTGTGTTCGAGGGGGGGTGACCTGCGGGGTCAAGCGCGGGTCTGGCTCCCTCAGCCACGGATTCTCCTGATCGTCGGTGAAATCGGAAGTTCTGCCGCGTTCCGGCCTACGCGCGTCGACTTCCCGCTTGCGGGTGTCCGCGAGGAATGCGCGTGGGCCTTGTTGAGGCTCGGCCGCCTGGGGCGGAGGCATGGAAGGACGTCCGCGGCGGCGCGGCGCACGGCGGGGGAGCGGAGGCAGGACAGCGAGCGGATTGCGTCCCCCGCCGTACGCGGGCCAGGGTGCGGTGGTGGGCCGGACGGGGTGACGGTCAGTGCGGGCACCCCGTCGCGCCTGCCGCCTTTCAGGCCGGTGCGGTCGTGACCAGCGCGGATACGGCCACGACGTCCCCTTGGGTGGCGATGAGTTGGATGCCGGAGGCGTCGAGTCTCTCTCCCTCGATCAGGCAGGGCTGGTCGAGTTCCACGTAGCGTTTGAAGACCGCGTCGAGGGAGAGGGTTCGGGTCGCTTTCGGTGCGCACAGGGCCGTGGCCGCCTGGTTGAAGGCCTCCAGGAGCACCATGCCCGGGACGTGGTCGTGCGGGTGGTCGAAGAGCACGGGGTGGGTGAGGTCGGGGCGCAGGAACCACAGGTTGTCCCGGGTCGTCGGGCTCAGGACGACGTCGCCGGCGTTCTCTCGGCCGACGAGGGCGGGGGAGAGGGGGCGGCCGGGGAGGAACGCCCGTGCACAGGCCTCGGCCGCGTCGGCGTAGGGGCCGCGCAACCTGCGGTAGAGAGCCTCGGGATAGGAGGTGTACCTGATCTGGGCGGTGCCCACGCGTACCCCGTCGCGTACGGCCTCGACCTCCGCCGACAGCCGGGCGCAGCCCAGGCGGCGCCGGCTCACCGAGGTGTGGGAGACGTGCAGTTCGACGGCTGCCGGTTCCGCGGTGGTCCGCAGGCCCTCGGGAGTGGCGGAGCAGCTGATGTAATCCCAGCCGAGACGGTGGTCGAGGGGTATGTGGAACTCCGTGTGGGACAGCAGAGTCAGGGCCTGTCTGATGCTCTCCGTGAGGAGCAGAGGTCTGTGCGCCTCCGGTTCCGGGGTGTAGAACGGATGGGAGAAAGGCCATTCGGCGCTGACGACGTGCTGGTTCTCCGAGACACCGCGCCACGCGGTGATGAGCACTTCCGAGGGATTCGTCTTGCGGACCAGACGGTTGGCTACGGTGGGCCGTTGCGGGTGCAGGCCGGTCGGGGCCTTGTTTTCGGCTGAACTCATCACGTGTGCACTCCCCCTGGATCATCGAAAGCTGACCGTGCTTGGGTGCCTGAACGTGCTACGGCGCCCCGTCTCGAAGTCCAGTCGGGGAGCCTTCGCTGTATCATAAGAGTTATTCTTTTTTTGTCTACCAAGACGGGATATATGACCGAGTTGCCCGAAAAGCGCCCACTGGTGCAGGAGCGCGCACGGCGGACGCGGGCCAAGCTCATCCGTGCTGCCGCTGAGGTGTTCGCCGAAAGCGGTTTCGCGGGTGCAAGCGTCTCCCGGATCACGGACCGGGCCGGCGTGACGCTCGGGTCCATGTATTTCCACTTCAAGAACAAGGAAGCGCTGGCCCGGGAGATAGTTCGCAGCCAGCCGGATATCGTCTCGCCGCCGCTTGCCGCCAAGGGCCTGCAGAGATTGATCGACATCACTCTGACCTGGGCCTATCAGATGCTCGACGAGCCGCTTCTGCTGGCCGGGGCCCGACTGGTGACGGATCAGGAACTGTTCATCTCCGCCGAGGAGAACTCGCATCAGCAGTGGACCGAGGTAGCCACGCTGGCGTTGACGGAAGCGAAGGACATGGGTCAGCTCCGCGACGGTGTGGACATCCCGGCCTTCGCACGCATGGTGGTGAGCGCCTGTACCGGAGCGCAGATGCACGCCCAGATGGAATCCGGCCGACGCGATCTGCCCCAGCGCGTCGAAGAGATCTGGCACTGCGTGCTTCCCGCGATCGCCGGCCCGGGCACGGCCGAACTGATGGTCTTCGGCGAGACGCGCGGCAGGCCGGCGGCCCGCCTGAAGGAGCGGAAGCCGTAGGGCCCAGGCTGACCCGGCGCCCCAGATTTCTGCCGATAGGCCCTGGGCGTTCACCCGGCGCCCGCTAAGGTCGTGCCAGGGGAACACAGTGATCGGCGTCACGTCCCTGTCCTCGGCGGGGGCGTGTGGGGGAGGGGTACATGAACACAGGCTCGGGCGGATTACTGCGGAACAAGAGAATCATGATCACGGGTGCCTCCAGCGGGATCGGGGCCGCCGCGGCCCGTCTCTTCGCCGCCGAAGGCGCCTCGGTCATCCTGATGGCAAGGCGCGAGAAACTCCTGTACGACCTGGTGGAGGAGATCCGCGCCGACGCGGGGCGGGCCGTCGCGGTCATTGGTGACGTCACCAGTCCCGCTGACGTCGAGCAGGTCATCTCGGTGGCGGTGGAGCGTTTCGGAGGACTGGACGCAGCCTTCAACAACGCGGGGTGGGGTTCGCGGGGAACCGATCTGCACGAGACAGAGGACTCCGCCTACGACCAGATCATGGACGTCAACGTACGCGGGGTGTGGAACTGCCTGCGCCACCAGATACCGCTCATGCTGGACCAGCGCACCGGCGGAACGATCGTGAACACCTCCAGCACCGCAGGTCTCTTCGCCACCGGAGCGCTGGCTCCTTATGTGGCCGCCAAGCACGCGGTGCTCGGGCTGACCAAGGCCGCGGCCGCCGAGTACGGGTCCAGGGGAATCAGGGTCAACGCCCTGGTGGTGGGCAGCACCCGCACCGAGTTGACGGAGGGAAGCGCCCGCAGCGGGACGAGACGGCCCGTGGCCGCGCGCGCCATCCAGCACCGCATGGCAGACCCGCTTGAAATCGCCGAGGCGGCGGCCTGGTTGTGCAGCGACCGTTCCTCCTTCGTGACCGGTGGCGCCGTGCCCGTGGACGGGGGCTGCAGTGCGGTCTGACCCACTTCCCCGACGCTGCCGTGACGGTGCACGCCGTGGCGCGCACCGTCACGGCAGGACCCCGCGGCCGAGGGCGCGGGCCTCATCCGGGGGCCGGCTCGTTTGCCGCCCCCGTCATGACCAGCTGCCAGATACGGCTCAGCAACTCAACCGAACTGTCCGGGGTCGGCAAGCCGGCGGCACGATGGCGGCGGAAGACGATCTCGGCACCGGCCACCAGGTGCACGATCAGCGCTGCCATGATCTCGGGGTGCGCCGAAGGCAGCAGATCCCCGTCCTCATAGGCCCGTTGCAGCAGTTCGTCGGCGGTGGGCAGCCAGATCTCCGTCCATGCCGAGCTGCCCGGACGCTCCCTCTCCAGTCGTAGCAGGGCTCGGACCGCGTCCTTCTGCTCGATGAGGCGGGCGAGTTCCAGAGTCAGATCGGCCAGGTGCCGCAAGGGCGCGTCGGAGAGGTCTTCGATCCGCTCGATGGCGGCCCTGACCGTGGCCCGCCCCTCGGCCTCGACGGCCTCGGCGAGGTCAGCCTTGGAGGAGAAGTGGAAGGTGACCGCACCCAGCGAGATGCCGGCCGCCTTGCTGATCTTGGCCAGCGAGGCACCCGCGTACCCGTCGAGGTCGAACTGCGCCGCGGCGGACCGCAGGAGGGTTCTTCGTGTGCGTGCCGCCCGTTCCTGTTTCACCATGTCCTCTCCGACAATCTTCGGCCGTAGGGCGCACGCTGCGCGGCACCTCGATGCCGATAGGGGGTTGCGGTGTTTCCCTCGGGCGGTCGGCGACGCCCCAGCTTGGGCGGGACCGCGACGGAGGAGCAACCACGAGTGGCTCAAGTAGGTAAAAGGCTTGGTCAAGCGAGGGTTGGAGCGTCCTTGATCTTCGCTTTCGACCAGGTTCGGCGCTCGTTCCCAACCGACGGGAGCGCTCCCCCGTCCTGTTGGAAAAAAAGATAACGTTCGCTATTCTATCGGAGCGCTCGATGGGATGCCCAGTAGAAGGGAACGAGCTATGGCGGCACACGACGTGAGCCACGCGCACTTGCCGGTCTCCGTGCTTGCCGAGCAGGTCTTCGGGCATCTGCCGAGGGCCGATCAGCGGGCCTGGGCCCAGGCGTACCTGGCAGGGCTGCTGACCACCGAGGGCAAGAAATCAGTACGTCGGATGGCCGCCACCGTCTCCGGTTCGCCCACTGCCTCCCAGTCGATGCACCAGTTCCTCAACGCCAGTCCCTGGGACTGGGCCCCGGCACGGGCCGAGCTGATGCGGTGGGTCGAGCAGCGGCTGTCCCCGCACGCCTGGGTCCTCTCGGCGGCGGTGCTCCGCAAGCGGGGCGACCACTCCTGCGGTGTGCACCGGCGCTTCGTCCCCGCCACCGGACGCTCCGTCAACTGCCAGTTGGCCGTGGGCGCGTTCCTCACCACCGGGACGGAGGCCATTCCCATGCACTGGGGGCTGCTGCTGCCCGGTTCCTGGGCCGACGACCAGACACGTCGCGCACGGGCCCGCATCCCCGACGACGCCGACCACCGCACCATCGAGCAGCACGCGCTCGACCTCGTCGACCTGCTGTGCGCAAGCACCCAGCTCAGCGCTCGGCCGGTGGTGGCCGATCTCAGCCACCACACGGGGGTGGCCTCGCTGGTGCGCGGACTCAGCCGCCGCGGCCGCGAGTTCATCGTCTCCCTGCCCGGCCGCACACCGGTGGTCCCCGTCGTCGGCGGCACGACCGCGCGCGGTGCGTACGCCTCGAAGCTCCCCGCGGCCGTGGAAGCACAGCGCCTGTTCAGCCTCAAACAGAGCGCCCAGTTCAGACCCAACGCCCATGAAGGGCTCGGCGGCGGTGCGGACCGCACCGCGGTGATGACCACACTGGTGCGGCTGCCGCAGGTACGGCTCGCCCGTCAGGCACCGCACCCCACCTACCGGGTCTTCGGTGTCCGTTCCTGCGCGGGGCCCCGCTCCCCCCGGATCTGGCTCACCAACATGACACAGCGGCGTACCGACGAGCTGATCGCGCTGGCCAGACTCCAGCACCGGGCGGGCGCCACGGTGCAGTCGCTGGAGGACGATTTCGGACTGCTCGACTTCGAGGGGCGGTCCTACCCCGGCTGGCACCATCACATGACGCTGGTCTCGGCCGCCTTCGCGTACAGCCGGCTGGAGCCGACCGGCGCCCGGCCCGCCGACCTGGCGACGGGCTGAGCGAGACGCCCCCTGTGATGCCGCACGAAGGGGAAGCCGGCACATCCGAGGGGTCCGAGTGGTACGACGCTCACGCCGTCGACGGGGCGTTTCGCCGAGGCGGCGGGGGAGGCATGAGGTGCCGGCGGGCCACGGCCGCGAGCAGGCCGTAGGCGACGACCACCAGCACGACCGTGATGATCCAGGTACGCGACCCGGTCGGATCGTAAACCCGCCCCGCGTTGCCCACGTCCACGGCCGGCGCGGTCCGTCCGGCCTCAAAGGTCTCCCGGTCGCTGCCGTACAGCTTGACGTTCCCGAGCTCCACAGTGCCGTCGACGGACCGGAACGTTCCCGACCACTCGCACGTGGTGTGCCCGGCGTGTCCGGCGCACACGAGACGGGCCGCGGTGAAGATGCCCCGCGGCCCGTCCGCGGTGGCGGCCCTGGCCGCGTTGCCCAGGTCCGGCACCGTCAGCCAGAACAGCAGGACTCCGGCCAGCAGGAGCAGCAGGGACACGAACCCGGAGGGCTTTCTGCCGCTCGTCGCCATGGGATTCAGTCCTTCGGCGCGCAGGTACACCGCGCAGCGGCGTTGTCCGGCCGGTTCGCACGGGTGTGCAGATATATCGCCACCACCATGGGCACCGTCACCAGGGCGTTGTAGAACAGGTGCAGCTCCACGCGGGGCGCGATCAGCTGGATCAGGCTCGTCGGAGCGGCCTTGCCCAGCAGGTGGGCGCCGGCGAGCACCTGCACCAGGAGCAGCAGGTGCTCCAGGTGGTGCCACACCTGGATACCGAGGGAGGTCTTCCACCAGGTGGCCGAACGGCCGGTGAAGCCCGGCCGCAGGAGGAACAGGCAGACCATCATCACCAAGGCATATCCGTAGTGCATCCACTCCGAGGTGACCAGCCACGGGAACGGAACCCCGAGCACGCCGCGGGCCTCCGGGATCGGCCAGCCCATGACGTAGATCTGGTAAGCCTGGACCAGGTGCTCCGCCCAGTGCGCGACGACGATGAACATGAACACGCGCAGGCCGAGTTGATGGTGACGGCTGTTGAGAGAGTCGATCCCGCCTCGCAGCGTGGACGGTGACACTCCGGTACTGATGGCCATGCTTGGACCTCCAGGGTCGGGGAACGAGGAGAACGGTGGCCCATCTCACCAGGCCCGCGCGCGCGCGGGCTTCTTCCGCCGTGCTCTCTTTTCGCCCCTGCGGCCGCTTCCCCGGTCCTGTGATGCAACCCGGGCGGTACCGTCGGGCATGCTGCCACGGACGTACGAAGGACAGGACTGCTCGCTGGCCCGTTCCCTGGAAGTCATCGGGGAGCGCTGGAACCTGCTGATCGTCCGCTCCGCCCTGCTGGGTGTAGGGCGGTACGACGAATTCCTCCGTCAGATGCCGATCTCGCGCAATGTGCTCGCCGACCGGCTCGGCCGTCTCGTCGAGCTGGGTGTCATGAGGCGGGTCGTGTACCAGGAGAAGCCGGTACGCCACGAATACCCGCTCACGCCCATGGGCCGCGAGCTCACCGTCGCCGTGGTCGCACTGATGCAGTGGGGTGACCGGAATCTTCCCGCCGAACTGGGGCCGCCGAGGCAGGCGCGGCACGTCGGGTGCGACGGCGACGTGCGAGTTCGCCTGGGCTGTTCCTCCTGCGGACGCGACATCCACGACGAGGAGGTGGCAGTGCGTCGGGCGCGCTGATTTCCGGCCTGCCCCACCCGGTCCGAGCACCGCAAGCGATGAGTTGCGGACGCGTTCATTTACTATCAAACCCCTTGTGCCACAAGGGTGTTGCGCATTTGCGAAGATGCCCTGATCTTTGCAGCGAGCCGACCATGAGGCCCTTCGCCACCCCCCTGGTGGCCGGTCGAAGGAGGCACGCGTGGCATCGGCGATGGGATCCCTGCGCAGACTTCTGATGGCTCCGTCCCTCCGTGACGTGAGCTTCGCGGGCCGCGGCTTTCCGGTCACCGAGACCGCCGCGACCCGGCAGCTGGAGGCCATCCCCCAGACGGTGGTGACCGGTTTCGAGTGGGGTATCGAGTCGAAGAGTCTCTGGGAGACCGAACGCAGGCTCTCCCTGGTGGACCTGGAACTGCGGGGCTTCGCCTACGAGGGCGCGACCATGGCCTCGGTGATCCGGGACTCGATGCCGGGCCGTGGCGGTCGCACCGCGCAGCTGCTCCAGGGCGCCGGGCGCCGGCACATCTTCCTCAACTACATCGGCATCGGTTTCGCGATGGCCAAGCTGCCCAGGCCGCTGTGGAAGAAGGTCATGCCCGAGCTGGACGGCGAGGACTTCTATCCGCCGATGACCTGGCTCGCGGTCGACGGCTACGGCTTCGACCGCGCCTACTTCGACCCCGCACGCTGGGTCGACGACCAGCGCCTGGACACTCCGTATGCCTGGGACGGCCACCCGGACTACTTCCAGCGGGCGGTGGACCAGGGCATCGGGCGCGCCCTGTGGTTCATCCACGGCGCGCGGGTGGAGGACGTCTGCGCCGCCGTCCGCAGGTTCGCCTCCGAGCGCCGGCCGGACCTGTGGGCGGGCGTCGGGCTCGCCGCCACGTTCGCCGGCTGTTCCACAGCGGCCGAGCTGGGCGCGCTGCGCGCCCGGTCCGGCGAACTGAGCGGGCATGTCGCCCAAGGCTCCGTCTTCGCCGCGAAGGCGCGCCACTTCTCCGGGATCGTTCCCGAGCACACCCGGACCGCGCTGCACGCGCTGGCCGGAATCACGGTCGAGTCGGCTGCCGCACTCGCCGACGACGCCGCGCCGCCGGCAGGCGCGGCCGACGGTGTCCCCACCTATGAGATCTGGCGCCGGTCGGTGCGCGAAAAGCTGCAGGTGAATTCCCTCTAAGCATTTCTGAAGTAGACATTCGGTAACCCTAATTGAATAGGTTCGGATTCAAAGAAAAGGAATCGCAGGCAAAAAGGAATCGAGGGGCGGTCTTCTAGGTGTCCATGTTGCGTGCGCTGAGGCGCCGAGTTCTCACTCCCAACGTCCGGGAAACGCTGTTGGAAACACGGGGATTCCACGTCAAGAATGCGGAGGCCAAACACCAGTTGGAGACGGTCGGGACGAGCTTCCTCCAGGGGTACGCCTACGCGGTCGAGGCGCGTACGGCGGACCAGGCCGTCGACTGGCTGGAGACCGTTCCCCGGGCCTTTCGCGGCTTCGCCTACGAGGGCGCCGGCATGGGCGCGGTCATGCTCGACTGCCTCACCGGGGGCAGCAGGAGGCTGACCGGGATCCTGGAGGGCGAGGGCCGGCGCCACAACTACATGATCTACGTCGGCATCGGCTGGGCGATGGCACGACTGCCCAGGTTCCTGTGGCCCGACGTGACCGCGACCGACCCTGTGCTTCGCTGGCTGATCCTGGACGGATACGGCTTCCACCAGGCGTACTTCAAGACCGGATCCTACGTCCGTGACCCCGCAGCCGAGCACCCTTTCACCTGGAAGGGCGGCCCGGACGCCTACAGCGCCCGCGCCATCGACCAGGGCATCGGGCGGGCCATGTGGTTCGTCGGGGGCACCGACCCCGACGTCGTGGCCGACCTCATCGGCACGTTCCCCGAGCACCGCCATGGCGACCTGTACGCCGGTGCCGGACTCGCCTGCACCTACGCGGGAAGCGCCGACGAGGACGAGCTGCGGCGCTTCGCCAAGCACGCGGGCGACCACCTGCCCAACCTCGTGCAGGGTTCCGCGTTCGCCTGCGAGGCCCGGGAACGGGCCGGCACGACGATCGCCCACACGCACCTGGCGGCCCGCGTCCTGTGCGGCGGCCGGACCCCCGCGGAAGCCTCGCAGGTGTGCATCGACGCGCGGCCCGCCACCTGCGACGGCGGGGAGATCCCGGCCTTCGAGGCATGGAGGCAGCACATCGCCACCACCATCAGTTCCGTTCCGCACGCGCAGAAGGGCGCCGTCGCATGACACATCCAATTTCCTGGCTGCGGAAACAGGCACCCGGGGTCATCGCGCTCGTTCTCATGGTCGGCACCTTTTACGCGGTGAAACCGGCGGAGTCCAGTGCGTCCGAAAAAGCGGAGATGGCGGAGAGTTTCAATTTGAAGCCGATGGCGATATCCATGCCGGGCGGATACCAGAAACAGAGCGTCCGCAAGGTGAACAAGGCCTACAAGCACATCGAGGCGTGGATCTCCTCGGTCGGCGCGGGCGTCGCCATGAACGACATCGACGGTGACGGCCTGCCCAACGACCTGTGCGTCACCGATCCGCAGATCGACCAGGCCGTCGTCACCCCCGCCCCGGTGCCCGGACGCGAGAGCACCTCGTACGCCCCGTTCGTCCTCGACCCGGCGCCGCTGCCCAAGAGCGACATCATGGCCCCGATCGGCTGTGTCCCCGGCGACTTCAACGAAGACGGGGCGATGGACCTGCTCGTCTACTACTGGGGCCGCACCCCGGTGATCTTCCAGGCGAAGAAGGAGCCCGGGAAGGACACGACGACCATGGACCCGAAGTGCTTCGAGCCCATCGAACTCGTCCCCGGCAACGGCACCGCCGCCTACACCGGCCCGCTGTGGAACTCCAACGCCGCGGCCGTCGCCGACTTCGACGGCGACGGGCACAACGACATCTACATCGGCAACTACTTCCCCGACAGCCCCGTCCTGGACGACACCGTGCACGGCGGCGTGACGATGAACGACTCGCTGTCCCACGCTCAGAACGGCGGCGGAGGCCACTTCTTCCGCTGGACACCCTCCGGCTACGAGCAGGTCAGGAACGTCCTGCCGAAGAGCATCGACCAGGGCTGGACGCTGGCCGTCTCGGCCACCGACCTGGACGGCGACCAGCGCCCCGAGATGTACCTCGCGCACGACTTCGGGACCTCGGCCCTCCTGTACAACAGGTCGACCCCCGGCAAGTTCAAGTTCAGCGAGGTCAAGGCAAAGCACACCGCGACCACGCCGAAGTCCAAGGAGATCGGCCGCAGCTCCTTCAAGGGCATGGGCGTCGACTTCGGCGACCTGGACAACGACGGCCTGTACGACGCCTTCGTCTCCAACATCACGACGTCCTTCGGCATCCAGGAGTCGAACTTCGCCTTCATCGGAACGGCCCGTGACAAGGCCGACCTGCGGGCCGAGTTCCGCGACGGCGTCGCCCCCTACAAGGACGAGAGCGCACCGCTCAACCTCGCCTGGTCCGGATGGGGCTGGGACGTGAAGATGGGCGACTTCGACAACGACGGGATCCAGGAGATCACCCAGGCAGTCGGCTTCGTCAAGGGCAAGCGCAACCGCTGGGCGCAGCTCCAGGAACTCGCCACAGCCAACGACGCGCTGGTCAAGCACCCCCGCTTCTGGCCCCGCGTGGAGGAGGGCGATGACCTCGCCGGCGACCAGCACCTGCGCTTCTTCGTCCAGGACGAGGACGGCGAGGCCTACAGCGACCTGTCCAAGCAGCTCGGTCTGGCCGTACCCGTGCCCAGCCGGGGCATCGCCACCGGTGACGCCGACGGCGACGGGCGCCTCGACATGGTCGTGGCACGTCAGTGGGAGGACCCCATCTTCTACTGCAACATGAGCCAGGACACCGGCGGTTACCTCAACCTCAGTCTCACGGACGAGGCCGGTTCGCCCGTGATCGGCGCGCAGGTCACCGTGACCCTGTCCGACGGCAGTACCCGCCTGGGGCGTGTCGACGGCGGCAGCGGCCACTCCGGCAAGCGCAGCCAGGACGTGCACATCGGCCTCG
Source organism: Streptomyces sp. NPDC058620 (assembly GCF_042717135.1). Taxonomy (NCBI): domain Bacteria; kingdom Bacillati; phylum Actinomycetota; class Actinomycetes; order Kitasatosporales; family Streptomycetaceae; genus Streptomyces; species Streptomyces sp. NPDC058620. The sequence continues at coordinate 32,944 of NZ_JBHXQO010000048.1, read as the reverse complement.
GCCAGGAGGCCGAGGGCCCCATGCGGACCCGCCTGACATGGCGTGACCGTACCGGGCAGGTGCGCAGCAAGGACCTCCAGCTGGCCCCCGGCCGGCACTCGCTGGAACTCGGCGCCGACGTGAAGGAGAAGTGACCGTGCCCGAAACCAAGACACTCACGGCCGCGCCCCGGCACGACGTGAAGGTCACCACAGCCCTCCGCCGGTTCGCGATCTCGATCTCGGTCCTCAACATCGCCGGGTACACCTTCCTCGGCTTCGAGCAGCCCTGGCTGTGGCCGTTCATCGCGGTCCTCACCGCCTACGTGGTGGAGATCACGCTGGAGGCCGTCAGCGCCCGCGGCGAGAAGCGGGCCCCCCGCTACGCCGGCGGTGGGTTCAAGGGAATGGCCGAGTTCCTCTTCCCCGCGCACATCACCGGTCTCGCCGTGAACATGTTGACCTACGTCAACGACCGCGTCTGGGTGATGATCTTCGGCGTCATCGTGGCCGTCGGCACCAAGTGGGTCCTGCGGGCCCCGCTCAAGGGGCGCATGCGGCACTACATGAACCCGTCGAACTTCGGCATCGCGGTGATCCTGCTCCTCTTCCCCTGGGCCAGCATCGCACCGCCCTACCACTTCACCGAGTACCTGTACGGGCCCGCCGACTGGGTCCTCCCGGCGATCATCCTGACCCTGGGCACCATGCTGAACGCGAAGCTGACCGGCCGTATGTGGCTGATCATGGCCTGGCTCGCCGGCTTCGTCGTGCAGGCCGTCGTCCGGGGCCTGGTCATGGGGACCTCGATCCCCGCGGCGCTCGGCATGATGACCGGGGTGGCCTTCGTCCTCTTCACCAACTACATGGTCACCGACCCCGGCACCTCGCCCTCCAAGCGTTCCTCCCAGATCGCCTTCGGCGCCGGCGTCGCCGCGATGTACGGGGTGCTGACCGCTCTGGGCATCGCGTACGGCATCTTCTTCGCCACCGCCCTGGTGTGCCTGATCCGCGGCGGCTACCTGTGGGGCCTGCACTTTCTCTCCAAGCAGACCGTGGCACGGCAGGCGCTCCCGGTGGCCGCGTCCCCGGAGTACCGGAACGCTCCGGTCGAACAGTTCGCTCCAGCCCCGGAGTCGCCCGCCCCCGCGCCCATACCGGCGGACGCCGCGTCGCGACCGGCGGCGGTCGTGCTCTCGGGCGATCCCTGCAAGGACGGCACCTGCTTCCACGGCAAGTGCGCAGCCGAACGAGCGGCGAAGAAAAAGGCGGCGGTGCCCGTATGAGTCGAATAGCCATCGTCGGGCTCGCGTGCACGTACCCCGACGCCGCCACGCCCCGCGAACTGTGGGAGAACGCGGTCGCCGGGCGGCGCGCCTTCCGCCGACTGCCCGACGTCCGGATGCGACTGGACGACTACTGGAACCCGGACCCCACGGTGCCCGACACCTTCTACGCCCGCAACGCCGCGGTCCTGGAGGGATGGGAGTTCGACCGTGTCGCCCACCGGATCGCCGGCAGCACCTACCGTTCCACGGATCTGACTCACTGGCTCGCCCTGGACACGGCGACCCGGGCACTGGCGGACGCGGGCTTCCCCGACGGCCAGGGCCTGCCCGGGGAGCGCACCGGAGTCGTCATCGGCAACACCCTGACCGGCGAGTTCTCGCGCGCCAACGGGATGCGCCTGCGATGGCCCTACGTACGCCGGGTGCTCGCCGACGCGCTCAAGGGGCAGGACTGGGACGACGACCGCATCGGCACCTTCCTCCAGGGGGTGGAGGGCGCCTACAAGAAGCCGTTTCCCGCCGTCGACGAGGACACCCTCGCGGGTGGCCTGTCCAACACCATCGCCGGGCGAATCTGCAACCACTTCGACCTGAACGGCGGGGGCTACACCGTCGACGGGGCGTGCTCCTCCTCGCTGCTGTCGATCACCACCGCGGCCACCTCGCTGCAGGGCGGCGACCTCGATGTCGCCGTCGCCGGCGGCGTCGACCTGTCCATCGACCCCTTCGAGATCATCGGCTTCGCCAAGACCGGTGCGCTCGCCCGGAAGGAGATGCGGCTCTACGACCGCGGCTCCAACGGCTTCTGGCCGGGCGAGGGCTGCGGCATGGTCGTGCTGATGCGCGAGGAGGACGCGATCGCCGCAGGGCACCGCGTCTACGCCTCCATCGCAGGCTGGGGCATCTCCTCCGACGGGCAGGGCGGCATCACCCGACCCGAGGTGAGCGGGTATCAGCTCGCGCTGTCCCGTGCCTACGAGCGGGCGGGCTTCGGCATCGAGACCGTGCCGCTCTTCGAGGGCCACGGCACAGGCACCGCGGTCGGTGACGCCACCGAGCTCCAGGCCATCATGGGCGCCCGCGCCCAGGCCGACCCGCAGGCTCCCAGTGCCGTCATCAGCTCCGTCAAGGGCATGATCGGCCACACCAAGGCGGCGGCGGGGGTGGCCGGACTGATCAAGGCGGTGATGGCCCTGGACTCCGCGGTGCTGCCACCCGCCATCGGTTGCGTGGACCCTCACGAACTGCTCACCGGCGAGTCCGCCAACCTGCGGGTGCTGCGCAAGGCGGAGCGGTGGCCGAAGAACGCCCCGCTCCGTGCCGGGATCACCGCCATGGGATTCGGCGGGATCAACACCCATGTCGTTCTCGACAGGTCGGCCGCCTCCGGGCGCCGCCCGGGCGTCAGCCGTCGGACCACTCTGCTGGCCAACTCCCTCCAGGACTCCGAACTGCTGCTCCTCGACGGGGAATCGCCCGGGGCGCTGGCCCAGCGGCTGACCCAGGTGGCCGACTTCGCCGCACAGGTCTCCTACGCACAGCTCGCCGACCTGGCCGTGACCCTCCAACGGGAACTGCGCGAGCTGCCCTACCGGGCCGCCGTCGTCGTCACCTCGCCCGAGGACGCGGAGCTCAGGCTGCGCAGTGTCGCCCGTACCGCCGAGACCCACACGCCCGACGACGGCCCGGTCTTCTCCTCGGACGGCCGTACCTTCCTCGGCAGGGCCGTCGAGGCGGCCCGCATCGGCTTCCTCTTCCCGGGCCAGGGTTCCGGCACGTCCACCGCCGGAGGCGCGCTCGCCCGCCGCTTCACCGAGGCCGCCGACGTGTACGCGCGCGCCGGCCTGCCCACCGCCGGGGACATGGTCGCCACCGACGTGGCCCAGCCGCGCATCGTCACCGGTTCGACGGCGGGTCTGCGCGTGCTGGACGCGCTGGGCGTCGAGGCCGACATCGCGCTCGGCCACAGCCTCGGCGAGCTCTCCGCCCTCCACTGGGCGGGCGCGATGGACTCCAGCACCCTGCTGGAGGCCGCACGCACCCGCGGGGCAGCCATGGCCGAGCACAGTGCCTCGGGCACGATGGCCTCGCTGACCGCCACCCCCGAGGAGGCCGGGGCCCTCGTCGAAGGGCTCCCCGTGGTGATCTCCGGGTACAACGGCCCCCGGCAGACGGTGATCGCCGGAACCGTCGAGGCCGTCGAGAGCGTGACCGAGCGGGCAGCGGCCGCGGGCATCGCCTGCACCCGCCTCGCCGTGTCCCACGCCTTCCACTCGCCCCTCGTCGCTCCGGCCGCCGACTCCTTCGGCGACTGGCTCGCGGGAGCGCGACTGGGCGAGATGGAGCGCCGCGTCGTCTCCACCGTCACCGGCGCGGAACTGGAGAGCGACACCGACCTCGCCAAGCTCCTGCGACAGCAGATCACCGACCCGGTGCTGTTCACCCAGGCGGTCCGAGCGGCGGCGGCCGAGGTCGACCTGTTCGTCGAGGTCGGTCCCGGCCGTGTCCTCAGCACCCTGGCGGCGGGCGCCACCGAGAAACCCGCCGTCGCGCTGAACACCGACGACGAGTCCCTGCGTGGTCTGCTCCAGGTCGTAGGAGCCGCCTACGTGATGGGTGCCCCGATCGTCCACGAGCGGCTCTTCAACGACCGGCTGACGCGGCCGCTGGAGGTGGGGGCCGAGTTCCATTTCCTGGCCAGCCCCTGCGAGCAGGCACCCGAGCTGACGCTTCCCGCCGCCGCCCGGGGCCCGCTCGTCCAGGAGTCCGACGGCGACACCGCCGACGCCGGCAGCTCGGCGGGGGAGTCGGCGTTCGACGTACTGCGCGCCCTGGTCGCCGAACGCGCGGAGCTCCCGCTCGAGCTGATCGACGAGACCAAAAGTCTCCTCGACGACCTGCACATGAGTTCGATCACGGTCGGCCAGATCGTCAACCAGGCCGCCCTCCAGCTCGGTCTCGCCGCCTCTCACATCCCGACCAACTTCGCCACGGCGACCGTGGCCGAACTGGCCGCGGCTCTCACCACCCTGGTCGAAACCGGCGGGGACACCGCTGCTGCGGCACCCCTCGTCACGGGCGCCGCACCCTGGGCCCGGCCCTTCTCCGTCGACCTCGACGAACTGCCCCTCCCCGCCGCCGTGGCGGACACGAAGGGCGGAACCTGGGAGCTGTTCACCACTGACGGCCACCCCTTCGCCCACGACGTGCACCGCGCCCTGAAGAACGCCGCGGTGGGCTCCGGGGTACTGGTCTGCCTGCCGCCCGCCTGCTCCCCGGAGCAGCTCGAACTCGCTCTGGACGGGGCGAAGTCCGCTCTCACGGGCGAGCCGGAACGCCGTTTCGTCCTGGTGCAGCACGACCGGGGGACGGCCGCGCTGGCCAAGACCCTGCACCTGGAGGCGCCCCACCTGCGTACCACCGTCGTCCACACACCGGTGGTCGACGGGGCCGCTGACAGGGTCGCCGAGGAGGTCGCCGCGACGACCCGCTTCAGCGAGGTACACCTCGCCGAGGACGGCAGCCGCCGGGTGCCCGTTCTCCGTGCTCTGCCCTTCGCACCGGAGCGCACCGACCACGTGCTGGGCTCCGACGACGTCCTGCTCGTGACCGGCGGCGGCAAGGGCATCACCGCCGAATGCGCCCTGGCCATCGCCGAGCGAACTGGAGCGGCTCTGGCCCTGATGGGCCGCTCCGAACCCGACCAGGACCAGGACCTCGCCGCGAATCTGCAGCGGATGAGGGACAGCGGCGTACGGGTCGGCTACGCGGCCGCCGACGTCACCGACCCGGTGCGCGTCGCCGAGGCGGTCGCCGAGCTGACCGGGGCTCTCGGCTCCGTGACCGCCGTTCTGCACGGAGCGGGCCGCAACGAGCCGGCCGCGCTCACCGGGCTGGACATGGCCGCCGTCCACAGCACGCTCGCTCCCAAGGTCGACGGGCTGCGCAATGTGCTGGCCGTGGTCGGTGAGGAGAACCTGAAACTCCTCGTCACCTTCGGCAGCATCATCGGCCGGGCAGGACTGCGGGGAGAGGCGCACTACGCCACCGCCAACGAGTGGCTGGCCGGTCTCACCGAGGACATCGCCCGCCGCAACGCGGGCTGCCGCGCACTGTGCATGGAGTGGTCCGTGTGGTCCGGCGTCGGCATGGGCGAGAAGCTGTCCGTCGTGGAGTCGCTCTCCCGCGAGGGCATCGTGCCCGTCTCGCCCGACCAGGGCATCGAGATCCTGCTCCGTCTGATCGCCGACCCTGACGCCCCCGTGGTGACGGTGATCAGCGGCCGCACGGAGGGCATCGGGACCGTGCGGCGCGAGCAGCCGCCACTTCCGCTGCTGCGCTTCACCGGCGAGCCACTGGTGCGCTACCACGGCGTTGAGCTCGTCACCGAAGCCGAGCTCAACGCCGGGACGGACCTCTATCTCGCCGACCACCTTCTGGACGGCAACCTGCTGCTGCCCGCGGTGATCGGTATGGAGGCCATGGTCCAGGTCGCCTTCGCGGTCACCGGGCGAGAAGGTGTGCCGGTCCTGGAGGACGCGCGGTTCCTCCGCCCGATCGTCGTACCGCCCACCGGAACGACCCGCATCCGGATCGCGGCCACCGTCACCGGCTCCGACACCGTTGACGTGGCCGTCCACGCGCAGGACACCGGTTTCGTGGCCGAACACTTCCGGGCCCGGCTGGTCTACAACGGTGGGGCGATCCCCGACGGTCCCCCCGGCCAGGCGGACCCGAACGTTCCGGACGTCCCGCTGGACCCCGCGACCGACCTGTACGGCGGCGTGCTCTTCCAGGGCGAGCGCTTCCAGAGGCTGCGCCGCTTCCACCGGGCCGCCGCACGGCACGTCGACGCCGATGTGGCGATCGACGCGCCGTCCGGCTGGTTCGCCGGCTTCCTGCCGGGCACGCTCCTGCTCGCGGACCCGGGGATGCGCGACGCCCTGATGCACGGCAACCAGGTGTGCGTCCCCGACGCGACCCTGCTGCCCTCCGGCATCGAGCGGCTGTATCCGATGGCCGCCGGCGAGGACCTGCCGGAGCTGGTCCGCTACTGCGCGACCGAGCGCCACCGGGACGGCGACACCTATGTGTACGACATCGCCGTACGCACTCCGGACGGCACCGTCGTCGAGCGGTGGGAGGGACTCACCCTGCACGCCGTACGCAAGTCGGACGGCTCAGGACCGTGGGTCGCGCCGCTGCTCGGCCCCTACTTGGAGCGGACTCTGGAGGAAGTGCTCGGCACCCGTCTCGACGTCGCCGTCGAACCGGACCCGGCCGACGCCGAGGACTCCAGGACCGGTCGCCGAGCGGCCACCGCCCGGGCCGTCCAGCGGGCACTGGGTGAGAGCGTGAAGGTGCGCTACCGGCCCGACGGCCGGCCCGAACTCGACGGCACGCGGCGTCTGTCGGCGGCCCACGGCCCGGGGATGACCCTCGGCGTCGTCGCCTCGACGACCGTGGCATGCGACATCGAGCCGGTCACCGCCCGTGACCCGGCGGTGTGGGAGGGGCTGCTCGGTGAGCACGGGGACCTGTCCGCCCTGGTGGCCAAGGAAACGGGTGAGAGCCCGGACACCTCGGCGACCCGCGTGTGGACCGCCGTCGAGTGCCTGAGGAAGGCCGGTCTGCTGGCCGGGGCGCCCCTCACCCTGGCCCCGCAGACCAGGCCCGGATGGGTCGTCCTGACGGCGGGCGGGCTGCGCATCGCCACGTTCGTCACCACACTGCGCCACGTCGGGGAACCGGTGGTCTTCGCCTTCCTCACCGACGGCGTGGACGCCCCGGACCCGGGAGGGTCCCGGACATGACCGGCGCCGCAGAGCGGGTGCGGGGAGCGTTGCGCTCCCCGCACCCGGTCACCTCCACCCCAGGCACCACCCACCGGGCCGACGGTCCGGACGACCGGCCGGCCGCCGTGACGAACCGTGCGGCGACCGCCTCGGTCCTCGATTCCCCACCGATCCCCGACACGTCGGCACAGCACCGAGCCGGGACCCGGCCGCCGGCAGGGAGGCAGAAATGAGTCCGATCACCGTTCCGCCCGCGGAGCCCGTCGATCTGAACGACCGAGCGCAGCTGCGGGGCGTGTTCGGGACGTTTCCCACCGGGGTCACCGTGGTGACCGTCGGCGGGAGCGAGCCCCGGGGCATGACGGCCAACTCGTTCACGTCCGTCTCACTCTCGCCGCCCCTGGTGCTCATCTGCGTCGGCAAGGACGCCGTCATGCACCAGCGTCTGACCGCCATGCCCACATTCGCCGTGTCGGTGCTGGAGGCCGGGCAGGAGAAAGCGGCCCGGCACTTCGCGGACAGCTCGCGTCCCCCGGGCGCCGACCAGTTCGACTCCGTGGACTGGCTGCTCGGCGAGAAGTCCGGCGCACGCCTGATCGCCGGTGCGGTGGCGCATCTGGAGTGCGAGAAGCGGCAGGTCTACCAGGGCGGTGACCACACGATCTTCCTCGGCGAAGTGCTCACGGCCACGCGCCGGCCGCTGCACGAGGGAATGCTGTTCTCGGGTGGCCGCTTCCGCCATTTCGCGCAGGACCGGAGCGAAGGCAGGGCGGCATGAGGATCGATCCGCCCGGCCCGCCGCTGCGGGCGCTGCCGGGACTGCTGAGGAAACTGGCGGTGGACCGCCTCGGCATGATGAAGGACGCGGCCGGCCTGGGGGATGCCGTCCGCGTCTCCATGGGGCCCAAGAAGCTGTACATCTTCAACCGTCCCGACTACGCCAAGCACGTCCTGGCCGACAACAGCGACAACTACCACAAGGGCATCGGCCTGGTGCAGTCGCGACGGGTGCTGGGTGACGGGCTGCTCACCAGTGACGGCGAGACGTGGCGCGAACAGCGCCAGGTGGTGCAGCCCGCGTTCAAACCGGGCCGCATCAACCAGCAGGCGTCCGCCGTGGCCGAGGAGGCCGCCAAGCTGGTCGCCCTGCTCCGCGGCTACGAGGGGGGCGGGCCCGTGGACGTCCTCCAGGAGATCACCGGCCTCACCCTTGGCGTACTGGGCCGGACCCTGCTCGAATCGGACCTCACCGCGCACGAGTCGCTCGCGCACTCCTTCGAGGAGGTCCAGGACCAGGCCATGCTGGAGATGGTCAGTCAGGGCATGGTGCCCAGCTGGCTCCCGCTGCCACCGCAGGCGCGTTTCCGGCGCGCCCGCCGGGAGCTGTACCGGGTGGCCGATCTGCTGGTGGCCGACCGCCGCGCCGCAATGGCAGGCGGCGAGCCGGGCGACGACGCGCTGTCCCGGATCATCAGCGCGGCCGGCCGGCGGCACGAGGGACCCGAGCAGGCCCGCAAGCGGCTGCGCGAGGAGCTGGTCACCCTGCTGCTCGCGGGCCACGAGACCACGGCCAGCACCCTCGGCTGGACCCTGCACCTGATCGAGAGGCACCCCGAGGTACGTGCCCGGGTCCGTGAGGAGGCCCGTGCCGCCCTCGGCGACGGCGTCCCCGGACTGCAGGACCTTCATCGGCTGACGTACACGACCATGGTGGTGCAGGAGGCGATGCGGCTGTTCCCGCCGGTGTGGATCCTGCCCAGGGTCGCCCAGCAGCGCGACGTGGTCGGCGGCTACACGGTGGCCGCCAAGTCGGACGTGCTGATCTGCCCGTACATCATGCATCGCCATCCGGGCCTGTGGGACGCCCCCGAGCGCTTCGATCCGGAGCGGTTCGGACCCCGGCAGGTCGCCGACCGGCCTCGGTACGCGTACATCCCGTTCGGTGCGGGACCGCGCTTCTGCGTCGGCAGCAACCTCGGGATGATGGAGGCGGTGTTCGTCACGGCCCTGATCACCCGCGACCTCGACCTGCGCACCGTCGCCGGCCACCGGGCGGTGGCCGAGCCCATGCTCTCGCTGCGGATGCGCGGGGGGCTGCCGATGACGGTCCACCCGGTGAGCTGACCGTGCGGCATCGGCGCGGCGCCCCCGCGGTCAGGGCGACGGTGTGTCAGCGGGGCGCGTGCGGCCCCGACTGCTCATCGGAGGCGAAGCGGGCCAGCAGGACGGGCGGATCGAGCGCGTTCACCAGGCGCAGGAGGATGTCCACCGGTCGCAACAGCGCGCCGGGGTGCACGACCTGCGGTCCGCTCTGTCCGAGGAGGAGTTGTTCGGAACCGACGGAGTGCGGCTCATGGGTGTCGGGGACGGAGTGGGCCAAGATGTGCCAAGTGCCCACAGGCACGTCCCGGAGCTCGAAGGTTCCGGGACCCTCCAGAGTGACCCAGCGCACCGGCCTGCCCTGGCGTAAACGGCCGGGAAACAGGCCTACGAAGACCTTTTCCGGTTTCTCGTCGGGAGCGGAATGAACACGTCCGCGCAGCGAGAGGTTCTGGGCGATGGGAGTATTGCGACTCGCGGTGGAGGGGAACCCGGGCTGCACGCCGCCGAAGTCCCGGTAGGCACTCGGCGAAAGGCCCACACAGGCCTTGAACCGCGAACTGAAAGTGCCGACACTGCTGTAGCCGACCTGACTGCTGATATCGGCCACACTATGTGTAGTGTGCACCAGAAGTCGTTTCGCTTCCTGCATCCGTAAGGCGGAGAGGAAGCGTCCGGGCGATGTTCCGGTGACCTCGCGGAAAATGCGGGTGAAATGGAACTTGCTGAACATCGCCGTACGTGCCATGTCGTCGATCGTGAGGTTCTGACCGAGGTTGACATGCATGTATTCGACCACCCGGCGAACCGCATTCTCGATGGTGTTCGTGGTCACCGTATCTCCCTGTCGAAGTAAGCTGTCAACGGCGAGTTGGCTGAGTCGCACGGATCTCCGCGACATCCGCCGCGGAGGTGTGCCGACGCCGGACCATCTCCTCGGCGAACCGGCGCCAGGCGTCGGAGCAGTGCTGCGCCAGCTCCGCCATCGAGTCGACGCAGTGGGCGGGGACCGCGTCCGCGCGCCGGCGCCATGCCTCGTCGACGAGGAACCGGTTGTGGAGCCAGCGCATGAGCTCGCGTCCCTGGTCCGAGTGGCGCAGGGAGGGGTCGTGGGAGAGCTTGCGCAGCGCCTCCATCGGAGCCCGGGACCGGGGGGATACCGGCGGCTTGCCGGCCACGGCGGACGGCGCCGGCCGGCCCGGGCGGATACCGGGCGCGACCGGTGCTCCGGCCGCCCGTGTCTTCTGCATGGCAGGCCCGGCGTCCAGCATCGCGCTCGCGCTCTGCCGGCTCTGCGGAACCGGGTCCTCACCGCGCAGCAGCCGGCGGCGGACGTCGTGCGCCGTGCCCAGCGACAGCCCGGTCTGCTCGACGACGGAACGCAGCGAGAGAGCCGGGTCCTGGGTCAGCAGCGCTGCGGCGTGCAGGCGTTCGGCGGTACGGTCGAGAGGGTGGATACGGCCGTCGGCTCCGGTGCGTACGTTCAGCAGCGGAGAACCCGCGGCTGAACACGTCCGCACACCCGCCACGGTCTTGGCGTCGAGCCCCACGTGCGCGGCGACGGCGCGGTCGGAGAGGGTCGGGTGCGAGGCCAGGATGCGTGCCGCGGCGGTCTTGCGGTCGGCCACGGACAAGGGCAGCCCGTTGGTGATGTTCGCGGCGACGGACCGCAGGAACACCTGGTCCTCGGCGCCGTCGAAGAACGTGACCTCGACGGTCTCCAGCCCCTTCAGCAGGGCGGCGCTGATGCGGTGCATGCCGTCGACGACCCGCATGGTCGGCCGGTGGACGAGCACCGGGGGCAGGGACGCGTAGACGGTCGCGAGGCGCTGTACATGGGCCCGGTCGATTCCGTTCAGACGCGGTGAATCGGCAGGAATGAGTTCATCGATCCGTACGACACGCGGTGAGCGTTCCACGGCGCGTTGGGCAGAGTCACTTTTCACGTTTCCCCCAAGACATGAGGCCAGGGCTCACTTCCGCATGCGGTCCTCGTGCAGAAGCATTTCCACGTGCAGGTGATGAATGAAGACATCCGTTCGATGAGACTAGTGAGCAGCTCGCTCGCGCGCGTAATCCAGTAGCCGCTTCGCGCCAACTCCGTGGAGTCTGTTTCAAGGTCGCCTCTACTTTGGCTAGTTGCTTGAACCAGCCGAACGACCCTAGTTTTCTTCACGCCGCAAGGCATCCCACTCCGGACCGTGAGAAAGGAGAGCGAGTTGCGCGACGACAATGAGCGAGGGGCGCCGGACAGCGACATCCGGACCATGACGCTGGAGGCCTACGCCGACACGATCGTCCCGGGAGAGAAGCGCTCCGCAGACGACCGCGCCATCGCTGGTGTGTCCACCGGCGGCGGCGCCGTCCAGGCGGGGGCCCTGGAGCTTCTGCAATGGGACGCGACAGGAATCCATGACGGCCTGGACGACCTGGTGCGCCTGGTCAACGAGCACGCACAGGCCTACGCCGCGGAGCGGGGCCTCACCCTGGACCCGGCCGTGCCGCCCTTCGTGGCACTGGAGTACCCGGACCGGGCCGCCCTGATCCAGCTGCTGACGAAACCCGGCCACCCGGAGAAGGAGTTCTGGGTGCTGCTCTCCCTCTTCTGCAACATGGCCTTCGACTCGGCAGCGCACCTCAACACGGCACAGGCGATGGCCGACGGACATCCGGGGCTGAAGGCCATGGGCCTGACGCAGCCGGACGCCGACGGCCTGTGGCGGTTCGAGGACTACAGCTACGGCCGCGAGTTCGCCCGCCTCCACCCCGACACCACGTCCACCGGGAGTCCCGCATGAGCACCACTGCCGAGCGCACGGACGTTCTGGTCATCGGCAGCGGCTTCGGCGGCGCCATCGCCGCGTATCACCTGGCGGCAGGAGGCGCCGACGTCACCGTCCTGGAGCGCGGGCCGTGGCTGGAGAGCAAGGAGTTCGAGCACGACTACAAGCTCGGCTCCTCCTACACCCGGGTGTTCGACTTCACGGTCGGGGACGGCATGAGCATCCTCGGCGGGAACTGCGTGGGCGGCGGCAGTGTCGTCTACTTCGCCGCGATGCCCCGCGCACCCCGCTTCGTCTTCGACCGGCAGGGGTCCATCGGGCGCCGGATGTGGCCGGGAGCGGTGAGCCGCGACACACTGGACCCCTGGTACGACCGTGTCGAGGAGTCTCTCTCCATCACCCCGCAGAGCTGGAACGACGTCAGTTACGCCGGTGGCCTGTGGGCCGCGGCCTGCAACCACTCCGGTCGCACCGCCAACCCGCTCGCCGTCGCCATAGACAACACCAAGTGCGTGAACTGCAACTGGATGATGGCCGGCTGCCGCTTCGAGGCCAAGCAGTCCCTGCTGGTCAACTATCTGCCTGCCGCCATCGCCCACGGTGCCCGCATCAGGCCCCTGCACGAGGTGCAGCACCTCTCGCGCACGCCCGACGGCTCCTACCGGGTGCACTACAACGTCGTGCACGACGACGATTACCGCCTCCAGGCCGGCAGCGGCGTCATCGAGGCGAAGATCGTGGTCATGGCGGCCGGCGCGGGTGCGACACCGGTCATCCTTCAGCGCAGCGAGGCGCACCTGGGCACGATGCCCCGGGCGGTCGGCCGCTACTTCTCCGGCAACGGCGAGCGGCTCAACACCGCCGTCATCGACGAGGCGAAGGCGGCCGAGCTGTTCGGCCTGGAGCGCGGCGAAGGACTGGCCTACGCCGCCAACCAGATCGGCAAGGGTCCCACCGTGGCCAGCTGGGACAAGCTGGACGGCTCGCTGCCCGAATACTCCCGCTACTCCCTGGAGCAGCTCTACTTCCCGCCGGGCCTCGGCACGATCCTGGCACAGGTGCCCGGTACCACCGGACCGTCCTGGTTCGGCAAGGAGAAGAAGGAGATTCTGAAGCAGTGGGCGTCCTGGCTCACGATCTTCACGATGATCGAGGACGACAACGAAGGGGTCTTCGGCCCGCCGCCGGCGACGGGCAACGCCCACCGCATCTCCCAGCAGATGCTCGGTCGGGGCAACCTCCGGTACGAGCCGACAAAGAACACCCTGGGTGCCTGGGCCGCCTCGGACGCCGAGGTCAAGGAGATCCTGGAGAAGGACGGCCTGGCCAAGGTCATGCCGTGGACCAACGACCTGGTCGGCGCCTACACCGTCCACCCGCTCTCCTCCTGCCGGATGGGCGACGACCCGCACACCTCGGCTCTGGACGACCGCAACGAGCTCCGCGACCATCCGGGAATCTTCGTCACGGACGGATCCGCCGTCCCTGGCGCGCTGACGGTCAACCCAGCGATGACCATCGCCGCGCTCGCCGAGCGCGCGGTGCCGGGGATCGTGCAGGCCGCGCAGCGCCGGGGGATCTCCGTCACCTACGGCGCGCCGGCCCCTGACGGCTCGGCGAGCGGCCGCAAGAACGTCCTGCCGCTGCTGCCGTCGGCCCGCGGCTGATCACGCGCGCCCAGTCCGGCGCGCCCGCGTCCGCGCTTCCCTCCCGAGCCGAGCGGCCGCCCCGGAGGCGCCCGCGACCAGTGGGTTGTTTCACGCAACCCAGTGCGCAGACCGGCCCCGACAACCTACGGACGACAATGGAGGGCACAGACCGATGACCGCGACGACCTCTGACTACTTCGAGTACAGCCACACCGTCGGCTTCGAGGAGACCAACCTCGTCGGCAACGTCTACTACGTGAACTACCTGCGGTGGCAGGGGCGTTGCCGGGAGCTCTTCCTCAAGGAGAAGGCGCCCTCCGTCCTCGCCGAGGTGCAGGACGACCTCAAGCTCTTCACCCTCAAGGTGGACTGCGAGTTCTTCGCCGAGATCACCGCCTTCGACGAGCTGTCGATCCGGATGAGGCTCTCGGAACTGCGCCAGACCCAGCTGGAGTTCACCTTCGACTACATACAGGTGACCGAAGACGGCGGCGAGACACTGGTGGCGCGCGGGCGGCAGCGGATCGCCTGCATGCGCGGCCCCAACACCGCGACCGTTCCGACCCTGATCCCCGAGGCCCTGGCCGAGGCGCTCGCGCCGTACGCGGCCCGGGGCGGCTCCCACGTGGCCCGCGCCGCGTAGCGAACCCCGCGCACGGCAGCCCGTCGGCCGGCGGGTCGTATCACGACAGTTCTTACCCGACTCCGGAACACCTCGAAGGAGAGAGAAATGAACACGCTCGAAGACGTTCTCAAGCACCTGGCCACCGACATCGATGAGCTCGCGCAGTTGGTCGAGAAGATCGATGACGACGCCTGGAGCACCGCGACCCCCGCGCCCGGCTGGACCATCGCCGACCAGATCGCACACCTCACCTTCGTCTTCCATCTGGCCAGGACCGCCGCCGCCGCACCGGAGGAGTTCAAGGCCGTCACCGAGGCCGCGGCCGGGAACTTCGACGGGGCTGTGAACGCGGCCCTCAAGCAGTTCAACAGCTTCCCGCCCCAGCAGCTGCTCGCCCGCTTCCGGGCCCTGGGCGAGGCATCTGTCGAGGCGCTGGCCGCGGTGCCCGCCGGCCAGGTCGTCCCGTGGCTCGTCAACCCGCTGCCGCCCGTTGTCCTGAGCTGCGCGGGGATCATGGAGGTGTTCGCCCACGGCCAGGACATCGCCGATGCCCTGGGGGTTCGCCGGGGGCCCACCGAGCGGCTGCGCAACATCGTCGACTTCGCCTGGCTGACCCGGGACTTCGGCTACGAGTCCCACGGTCTGACCCCGCCGCCCGAGCCGTTCCGCTTCGAGCTCACCGCACCCTCCGGCGAGCTGTGGACGGTCGGCCCCGAGGACGCCACCGAGACGATCAGCGGTCCCGCGCACGACTTCTGCCTGCTGGTGACCCGGCGCCGCCACCGTGACGATCTCGCCCTCGCCGCGTCGGGGCAGGAGGCGGACCGCTGGCTGGACATCGCACAGGCTTACCGCGGACCGGCGGGCCAGGGCCGTACGCCCGGCCAGTTCGCGGCCACCGGGAACTGAGCCGCGGACCGGGGCCGGTACCCAGGACCGGGGTCGCGGCCCCTCGTCCGCTCAGTACAGCTGGTGGGCGGGGGCCCCGGCCGGCCCGCGGTCCCGGCCGATGTCGGCCAGGGCACTGAGCACCATCGGCGGGTTGTCGGCCAGCCGCCGCATCAAGGGGAGCCACCAGTTCATGCCGTAGGTCGCGTGGATACGGCAGGGACGGCCCGCCGCGCGGTGGCGGCGCAGCGTTTCGGGCTGGACGCCGTACAGCATCTCGATGTCCTGGACGTGTTCCAGCAGCCCGCGCTCCTGCGCCGCGGCGAGGACCTCCGCGTCCTGAGTGGCCAGGCTCAACTGGACTCCTCTGTCCAGGAGGAGCTCCGCGAGGTCGAGGTAGCGGTCGTCGAGTGCCGGGCCCCGCGCCAGAGCGATGCCGGACGATTCGTAGGACGTGCCCTTCACCAGGCGTACGGTGCGGCCCGGCCCCGCCACCGCCAAGGCGTCGTCCTCGGTGCGGTGCAGGTGCGCCTGAAGGGTGATGCCCAGGTTGTCGTACCGGCCGCCCAGCGCGTCGAGGACGGCCAGGACGGTATCGACGTCGCCGGGGCCGTCCGTGTCCAGTACGACCTCGCTTCCCCGGAGCGCTCCGGCTGCCGCGATCCGGCCGGTGTTGCGCAGGGCGGCTTCCGCCGAGTGGGCGAGGCCGATCCGGGAAAGATCCAGTCCGATCCGGTCGGGGGCCGGTTCGTGGGCGAGCAGCCCCAGGTACTCCTCGACAACGCCTTCGGCACGGGCGGCGTCGGCGACTCCCTGGTCGGGGCCGGCGAACTCTGCGCTCACCCGGTAGCCCTTGGCACGCAGCCGTGCGGACTGTTCGAAGAATCCGGCCCTGTCGGAGGCAAGCACGTAGCGCCGGGCGGCAGGGGAGAGCATGTCCCGCAGTACCGAGGAGGGGGCGGCGAAGGCGGTCTGGCACCGCGCGTCGTCGGCAAGCCGGCGCAGTCCCTCGGCGGCTGCCTCCACCAGGGCTCGCTGGGACATCTCGTGGTTCACGGCAGAGCCTCGGCTTTCTTCTCGACGGGACCTGCTGAGGCCGGGGCCGGCGTGCCGGTCAGCGGGTGCGAGCGCCCTCGCATCCGCTGACCGCCCCGCAGGCGCCGGGAGGCGTTCGTGGCGAGGCGGTTCGTGGTCTGCTCACGCCTCCGTTCGGTTTCACCCCGGGAGCGGACAAGAGGCACTTCCCGCACCACGGGATCTGTTGGCAATTTATTGCCATAAGGATGTCGGCTCATCATCCCGGCATCGCGCGAGCATCGACAGACGTTCTCGCCGATCAGCCCAATGATCCCCATGATGGCCGCCTGAAGTCGGAGGAGGGGTGTCCAGCTTGCATATCAGCATGTTTCCTACAGGCAGGCAAGTCATTGCCACGTCATTCGACAAGTTAGGCAATTAAGTGCCTAGCGTGAGAGGTACGCGTGTACAAGCAGTCGCAGGACCGTAGGCAGGCAACCATGACGGTGCCGAGGAGGCACGCACGTCAGCACCGCGCGAAGGGGACGGTGCCGGAACCGGAAACAGCGTCAGTCCTTGGCGTCGTCCCGCGCTTTCCCGCGCGCCCGCATGAGGCACTCCGCCGCGAGCCGCCAGATCTCCGCGGCGAGGTTGATGTTGGAGTTCTCCTGCGCCTGCTCGGCCAGGCGCTGGAGCCCCGCCAGGCCCTCGTCCTCCTCGCCGCCCAGGATGCTCAGCTGATGGCCGAGGACCTCCAGGCGGATCCGGCTCTGGTAGGGCAGCCGGAGCTCGGTCCGGCCGAGCCTCTCCAGCAACGCGCGAGCGTCGGTCAAGCGGCCTTCGTGGAAGGCGAGGCGAGCCCGCAGCGCGGTGAGGGACTGCTCCAGAGCGGGTGTGCTGGCGAACGGGAGGGCCGCTTCGGCCGCCTCGATGCAGCGCTGCGCGGCGTCGGGCTCGGGTGGCAGCTTCTGCAGGTGGAGTTCGGCCATCGCGATGCGCAGCCGCAGCCAGATCGTGAGGTTCTCACGGCTGTCGAAGCCGTCCAGTGCCTCCTGGAAGAGGACCTGCGCCGCGGCGAACTCGCCCAGGCGCACCTTCAGCGCGCCTGCGGTCCACAGCGCTTCGGCCCACAGGGTGTCGGACCTGCCTTTGACCAGGACCGTCAGTTCGTCGGCGTGGCGCCGGGCATCGGGCATCCGGCCCGCCTCGGCCTCCACCGACACCAGGACCAGCAGGGTCGCGGCCCTGTCCTGGCTGGACAGCGACTGGTCCACCGTCAGCCGGTGGGCGGTACCGGCTGCCTCCACCGCCGGGACGATCTCGCCCAGTACGCGCAGGGACCGGGCGAACTGCGTCAGGGCTCGCGCTCTCAGCTCGGCCAGGCCGATCTCCTCGCTCAGCGTCACCAGCTGCTCGAGGTAGTCGCGCTCGCCGGCCGAATCGCCGTGCCGGCGTTTCCACTGCCCGAGGAGCCACAAAGCCTGCCAACGGAGCATCGGGTCCTGGCCGTGCGCGGACCGTACCGCGTCTGCGAGCAGCTCACTGGTCTCGTCGGACTCCAGGGACGTGGCGAGGGAGAGGATCTGGGCGAGCGACGTGGCCCGGGACACCTCGAACTCGGAGGGGCTGATCCCCAGTTGTCCGGCCAGATGGGCCACGGCGCGTTTCGTGGGCTGCCGCGCGCCCGACTCCAGGCGCGAGAGGTAACCGGTGGACATGCCGTCCCCCGCGAGCACGGCCTGGGACAAGCCCCGCTCGGTCCTCAGCTGCCTCAGACGACGGCCGAAAGATGGCTGCTCCAACACGTGCACGCCCCAACGAATGGATGGATGACGAAGATTCCGGGACTGATCCTGCCCCCGTGGCCTGCCACGCTATTCGTTCCAGTTGTGCCAGAGAGTATGCCGGGCGCGCGCAGCTTGGCAAACCCGTCGACCTCGGGGACCTGCGCATCTCGCCCCTCGCTCTGGAGTTGCTGGCAAGTCGCCTTGCCTGAGCGTTGGAAAATTATTGCCACGCGGCATGTGCTCCCGTACCGTGACAAGCGTCCGATGCAGCCGAAACTCACTCACGGAGGTGGCGACCATGGCCAGTGACCGCTCTGCCGTCACCGGCGGGAACCGGCATGCGGGGCCCGGCGCGGCGGGGAGCGGCGAGGGCGACGAGGGCCGGCCCGGCGACGTACGGGAGTTCATGATCGGGGTGTGGAGCGAGCTCCTCGGCCGCTCGGACCTGACCGAGCATTCGGACTTCTTCGCGCGCGGCGGGGATGCTCTGCTGATCACCCGGCTGGTGCGCAAGATCGCCGAGAGGTTCGGTGTCGCGGTGTCACTGCGCGAGCTGTCGCGGCGCAACCTTGGCGACCAGGTGGCGCTGGTGCACGCCTCGCGGCTGCGCTCGGCCCGGCGTGCCGCCCCTCGGCCCGCCGTCACCGCTGGTGACATCCGCAAGGTGCTGGTACGGGAATGGGGCGACCTGCTCGGCTTCCCGGACCCTTCGGAGGGCGCCGACTTCTTCGAGCACGGCGGGGACTCCCTGCTGATCACCCGGCTGGTGCGCAGGATCGACAGGGAGTTCGGCGTCGCGCTTCCCGTGCGCGACATGCTGGCCGCCCCGACCCTCGCGGAACAGACGTTGCTGCTCAGCGGCTTGATCGCGGGAGCCGACCGCTCCGTCTCCACACTCCGCCGACAGTCCGGCTGATACCCAGGCAAGTTGCCAAAGTCTGGCATATCGTTGCCACTGCGAGTGCGATTCACTAGCTTCCCAGCATCACGAGGTCTCATCGTCCCGCGGCCACGCCGCCCTCGCTAGGAGCTCGCATGGGTACCGCACTTCACGTTGCCCGACCGTCCCTCCTCATCTGCACGTTCGGACTCGTCACCCTCTTCCCCACGGCCTCCGCCCATGCCGCGACGGAGGGAGAGGACGTGGAATGGCCCTTCACCCGCATCTGCGCCGTCAACGACGTCGAATGGCCCTGACCCGCCGTCCCGTTCTCGCCTTCCCGGAAGGAAGAGCCGTGCCTCACATCGCACTCGACAACGATCTCCCCGGTATCAGCGGCCTGATGGCTCACCGTCCCGATACCGCCGCACCGCTGGGCGACCTCGCGAACGCTCTGCTGCGGGCACCCTCCTCGCTCAGCCCGGGGGAGCGCGAGCTCATCGCAGCGTACGTCTCCCAGCTCAACTCCACCGAGTTCTGCTCCGCCTCCCACGGGGCCTTCGCCGCCGCGCAGCTGCCCGGGGGGCAGGGCCTGGTCGAGGCCGTCCTGGCCGACCCCGCCACCGCGCCGGTCGACGGCCGGCTGCGCGCGCTGCTGGCCGTCGCCGCCGAGGTCCAGAACGCCGCGCGCCCGGTCTCCGACGAGGCGGTCGCCGCGGCCCGCGCCGAGGGCGCGGACGACACCGCCCTGCACGACACCGTTCTGATCGCCGCGGCGTTCTGCATGTACAACCGCTACGTCAGCGGCCTCGCCACCGAGCTGCCCAAGGACGGTGAGTACTACGAGCACGCCGCCCGGCGGATCGTCGCCGACGGCTACCGCGGCGCGTCGGCCCAGACCGACTGACGCGACGCACCCGGAAAGGGGCGACCGATGAGCACCCGGCGAACGTGGAGCACGGCCGATATCCCGGACCGGAACGGCACCACTGCGGTGGTCACCGGCGCGAACTCCGGCATCGGACTGCAAACGGCGGAGGAACTCGCCCGGCGAGGCGCCCACGTGGTGCTGGCCGTGCGCGATCCGGACCGCGGGGACGCTGCCGCGGCCGGCATCCGGGCCCGCGTGCCCGCAGCGGCCCTGACGGTCCAGCAACTGGACCTCGCCAGTCTCGCCTCGGTGCGGGCCGGAGCCGAGCAACTGCGCCGGCAGTTCTCCCGTATCGATCTGCTGGTCAACAACGCGGGAGTGATGTGGGCCGACCGGGCCCACACCCCGGACGGACACGAACTCCAGTTCGCCACGAACCACCTGGGTCACTTCGCCCTCACCGGTCTGCTCCTGGACTCCTTGCGGGCCGCACCCGGCGCGCGCGTGGTGACGATCAGCAGTTACCTTCACAGGCTGGGGCGCGCCGACTTCCGCGAGCTGGACGGCGGACGCCGCTACAACCGGTACCGGGCCTACAACCAGTCCAAGCTGGCCAACCTCATGTTCGCGCTCGAACTCCACCGCAGACTGGTGGAGTCGGGTGCGGACATGATCTCGCTCGCCGCCCACCCAGGACTGGCCGCGACGGGCCTGGGCCGCCACCTCCCGGCTCCCGTGCGCAGGTTGGGCTCCGTATTCGCTCCGCTGTTCCTGCAGAGCGCCGCCATGGGGATGCTGCCCGGCTTGCGGGCCGCGACCGACCCCGGCGCGCGGGGCGGCGAGTACTACGGACCGCTCGGCGTGACCGAGACACGGGGCGCGCCCGGGGTCGTGCGTCCAGGTCGGGCAGCCCGCGACCCGGAAGCCGGTCGTCGCCTGTGGGAGAAGTCCGAACGCCTTACCGGCGTCCGCCACCCCTTGTGACCCCACGATCCCCTGCCGGCGGGCCGTTCACACCGGCCCGGCGGCACGGGGCACGGTGATCCGGCCGCCGATACGCACAGCGGTGGTCAGGGCGGCCCAGGACGTGAGCTCGATGAGTTCACGGTCGGTGGGGAACCGGCTCCTGAACGCCTCGACATCCGTTGGGAGCGTCATGTACGGCGCGAAGGCGGTCAGCAACGCGAGGCGGGCGGCGGGCACGTCCTCGGACGGCAGCCCCGACACGGCCTCCTCCAGCCAGCTCCGGCCGGGCCCGGGGGCCGTTCCGTCCCACAGGTCGAGGCGCGAGCGCAGCCGCTCCACGATTGGTTCGGGCACCCAGCGTGCCCCCTGCTCCACAGCGGCGAAGGCACGCCCCAGGGCGTCGGCCACGAAAGGACTGGCCTCGGCCCACTCCAGCCCCGGGGGCAGCGGGGCCGGCGGCAGCAGGCCGAGCGACTCGCCCGGTGTCAGCGGCCCCGGCGCGACGGGGCGCATGGCCAGTGCGGTGGTGCGCATGATGGGTCCGCGCAGGGGTGTCGGCGTCCGGGCGGGCATGGGGGAGTCGGCCAGGAAGAGCGACACCATGCGGTTGATGTAGTGAAACGTCACCACGATGCCGCAGAGCTCGGGCGCTTGTCCGGCCGTGAGCAGGAACGAGCCCTCCCTGCCGGGGGCGTCGCCCTGGGCACGCCGTCCGGTCGTCCGGGCCCACTCGATGAGCCCGGAGTCGATCCCCTGCGGCGGCAGCGTTCCGAGGACCGCCTGGTGCACATGAACGCAGTACGGGCAATCGTTGGCCCGCGACACCTCGGTGGCGACCGTCTCCTTCACCGAACGGCTCACCCGCCCGTCGACCAGCAGGGTCTCCCGGAGCATCAGCCACGTCGCGGCCAGCGACGCGGCGGCCGGTGAGTGGAGAGCCAAGGGCGGTGCGAGCACCCCGAACTCTCCCTCCGTCTCCCGGTACACCTGCGCGACCAGGCCCCGGGCACGGCGCGGGGCGATCACATGTACGTACCGCACCTGCCGCAGGGAACCCCGCAGCACAGCCCGCACGAGCGGCCTCACCGCAGCCTCTCCTTCTCGTGATTCACACGGGATCCCCTCTCAGGAGCTGGCTCCTGCGGTATGTCCTCCGCGGCCCGCGACACGAGGTCCTGCCCGTCGTCGGCGCTCCGCGCCCCCGTTCCCGGAGCTTCGACGCGGTCCCTCGGCGCGACGTAGCCAGGACCGAACACCATCTGTTCCATCAGCAGGCGCACCAGCGCGGTCGCCGCTCCCTGAGCGGTGGCCGCGCTGTACTCGGCGGACGAGGCCGCCGCCGTGCCGAGGACCGTGCCGGCCGACGGCGTCGTCGTGGTGGTGGTGGTGGTGCGTGCCGCTCCGGTCGTCGCCCGGGACGGGCGGTCGCTGTCGCTCATGGGCTACCTCCCTGACAGGGCCGGCGTCCGGCGTGACCGACGACGGACGCCGGCGCCGGCCGCGACTCAGGCCGAGAAGCACATTCTCGACCCGTCGGCCGGGTCCGGGCTTCTCGTGGGATGCCCTCTCGCACGGGCTCGCGGGAAAGGGCGGGACCGCTGGCAATCGAGGAGATGCGGCGCTCCCGCGACTCGGTGAACGATGCGGGAGCAGGGCAACGCCGTCCTGACCGATGCGCGCAGACCCCCTCGCTTCCGCATGCCGCGGACAGGGCGTCTCCTGATTCCTGGAGGATCGAGTGGACCTCACGTCTACGCCCGCCCGCACCGAACTGGTGGAACGAGCCTCGAAGCTGAGGCCGCTGCTCCAGTCGCACGCGGCATGGACCGAGGAGAACCGGCGGCTGCACGAGGAGTCGGTCGAGGCGATGGCCGAGGCCGGCATCTTCCGTATGCGCGTACCGGCCCGCTACGGCGGCTACGAGTCCGACGCCCGAACTCTGGTGGACGTGGCCGCCGAACTGGCCCGCGGCGACGGATCGGCCGCGTGGACGGCGTCGGTGTGGTGGATACCCACCTGGATGGCGGGCCTCTTCCCGGACCACGTCCAGGACGAGGTGTTCTCCCGGCCGGACGTCAGGGTGTCCGGCACCCTCAGCCCCGGGGGCATGGCGGCTCCGGCCGACGGCGGCGTCGTGGTGAACGGCAAGTGGGGCTTCATCAGTGGCGCCTGGCACAGCCACTGGCAGGTGCTGATCGCGGTCTCGCCCACGCCCGACGGCGGCATGCAGCCCGTGATGGCCCTGGTGCCGACGGACCAGCTGCAGATCGTCGACGACTGGTACACCTCGGGCCTGCGCGGCTCCGGGAGCGTCACCACCATCGCCTCGGACGTCTTCGTCCCCCAGGAGCGGGTCCTTCCGCTGGGTGCGGTGCTCCAGCAGCAGTACGCCTCCGAACTCAACGCCGGCTCCCCGATGTTCCGGGCGCCGATGCTGGCCGTGGCCTCCGCCTCGTCGGTAGGCACCATGACCGGTCTGGCCGCGGCCGCCCAGGACGCCTTCCGCAGCCGGCTGGCCGGCCGGAAGATCACCTACACCGACTACGAGGAACAGAGCGCGGCTCCGATCACCCACCTCCAGCTCGGCGAGGCGACCCTGCTGGCCGACGAGGCACGGTTCCAGGCCCACCGGCTGGCCGGCCTGGTCGACTCCAAGGGAGCCTCGGGGGAGGCGTGGACGCTGGAGGAGCGTGCACTGTGCCGCGGCCTGCTGGGCCGGGCCTGCCGGCTGGGCAAGGAGTCGGTGGACATCCTCGCGTCGGCGAGCGGCGGCTCCTCGATCTACAACGACGTCCCGATCCAGCGCGTGCAGCGCGATGCGCAGAGCATCACGCTGCACGCGCTCATGAATCCGGGTACGAACCTGGAGCTGTACGGCCGGGTCCTGTGCGGCCAGGGTCCCAACACCCTGTACGTCTGAGCCGTCACGCCGCCGGCCCGGCAGTGCCGCTGTCCCGGGCCGGCGGCGTGAGGGGGCGGGCGGAGGCGGAGGAGTGCCGGGGCGGGGGTCCTGCCGCGGGCGCGCCGGCGGTCGTAGGAGGTGCGTGGAGCCGGGGCGGGAGGTGTTGACGGCGCCGGCCTCGGCGCGGGTGCCGTGCGCGCGTCCACGTCTTGCAGCGGGGTCAGGGCTCGACGGTGACGGGAAAGGTCTCGAAACCGCGGACGACCCAGCGATCGCGGTAGACGGGTGGCTCGGACACGGTCAGCCGCGGGAACCGGCGCAGCAGCCGCGGCAGCGCGATCCGCGCTTCCAGGCGGGCCAGCGGGGCGCCGAGACAGAAGTGGGCGCCCGCGCCGAAACTCAGTGGCCTGACCTGCGAGCCGTCCCGCCCGGGGTCGAAGCGCCCGGGGTCGAAGCGGCCGGGATCGGGGTAGCGGCCGGGGTCCCGGTTCGCGGCGGCCAGGATCAGGATGAGCTTGGAGCCCGCCGGAACGGGTACGCCCAGCAGGTCGAAGTCCTGCGCCGCCCAGCGGCTGGTGACGTGGACCGGCGGCTCGAATCGCAGGATCTCCTCGACGTAGCCGTCGGCGAAGTCCGGCTCGGCGCGCAGCCGGGCGGCGTACGCCGAGTGCTCCAGGGCGAGCATCGCCCCGTGGCCGATCAGGAAACTCGTGGTCTCGAACCCCGCCGTCAGCAGCACCATCATGGTGCCCGTCAACTCGTCGTGACTCAGGCGCTCCGGGGTGCTGTCGTGGACGTGGGCGAGCTGTGTGACCAGGTCGTCGGCCGGGGCGCGACGGCGGCGGTCCAGGAGAGCGGCGAAATAGGCGTTCATCTCGTCCATCGCCGCGTCGGCCCCCGCGAGCGCGTTCGGATCGGTGAAGCCGTCCGTGGCCACGGCGACCCGGGAGGCCATGTCGCGGAACCACACCTGGTCCTTCTCCGGGAAGCCGAGCATCTCGCTGATCACCGCGACGGGCAGCCGGGCCGCGAACTCGGAGATGAGGTCCACCGGGGAGCCTGCCGAGCCGAGCCCGGCCATCCGTTCGAGCAGCCGGTCGGTCATCTCCTCGATCACCCCGTGCATGCGGCGCACGTTGGGCGGGGTGAACGCGAAACTCGCCACCTGGCGCAGCCGGGCGTGATCGGGCGGGTTGCTGTAGAGCATGGAGCTCGTGAATCCCCGGACCGAGGAGTGTGAGCGCCAGGACGGGAAGACGACGTCGTAGCTCCTGCCGTCCTGGACGCGCAGCGCCGGCTCCCGCAGCGCGCGGTCGCACGCGTCGTGGCCGACCACGACGAAGCGGCCGGGCTTGGTGGGCACCACCTGCCCGTGCGCGCGGATCGCCTCGTACAGGGGGTAGGGGTCCTGCCGCCCTTGCACCGTGCCCAGCGCGTCGAGCGCCTCGACCGGCGACATGACCGTGCCGGTCATATGCTGTCTCCTTGTCTGCCGTGCTCGGCGTCGCGCGCGGGTGGGGAGAAGTGCCTCAGACCGCGGACATCCGGATGATCGCGGAAGGGCCTGCGGGGTGTACGGCCACGACCCGGAGCCCGGCCTCAGCGGCGAGCGCGGAGAACGCGTCGACGCCCCGCTCCTTGGCTCCGTAGACGCACAGCATCCGCAGATCCATGCCGGTGCGCGGGGTGTCGCCCGCCGAGCCGATCGACTCGATCACGAACACCGAGCCCGTCGTTCCCGCCGCCTGGGCGCAGCGCCGCAGGATCGCGACGCACGACTGGTCGTCCCAGTCGTGCAGGACCAGGGAGAGTACGTAGGCGCCGGCGCCGGGCGGAAGCGGTTCGAAGAAGCTGCCGGGGACCGCGTTCGCCCGGCCGTCCAGACCGGACGCCGCGAACGACTCCTTCGCGCGCTGCACCGCGTCGGGCAGGTCCAGGACCGTACCGCGCAGTGTGGGGTACGCGGTCAGCAGCGCGGTCAGCAGGGAACCGTCGCCGCCTCCGACGTCGACCACACTTCCGGCCGACGCCCAGTCGAAGCCGGCGACGACGGCCGGCGCACGGGTGGCGACGTCCTCGCCGAGGAGCCGGTTGAAGGACTCGGCGCGGTCGGGTTCGGCCGCCAGGTCCTCCCAGAAGGAGCGGCCGTAGCGGAGCGGGAAGGCGGCCTTCCCGGTCCGTACGCTGTGCAGCAGATCGACGAAGGACAGCTCGCCCCGGCCCGCCCCCTCCATGTCGAACCAAGCCCGCACACCCGCGGGGTGGTCCTCACACAGCGGTCGGCCCAGCGGGGTCAGGGTGTAGCGGCCGGACCCGTCACGCTCCAGCAGGCCCCGGACCGTGAGGTAGCGCAGCAGCCGGTCGAGCGCGTCCTCATGGGCGTCGACCGCTTCGGCGAGCTCCCGGGCCGTGTGCGTTCCGGCCACGATGTGGTCGGCGATGCGCAGCGTCGCGGCGACGCGCACGGCCATCGGAGTGCCCAGGTTCGCCATCGACCACAGTTCGGCGGCCTTGCCGTCCTCATCGCCCAACACGGCATTTCCTTCCAGGGTCGACCTGCGGCTGGCTGATCACCATCGTGACTCCAAGTCGTCGGCTTCCCATCTTCCGGATTGCGCAGTCGCACGGCGGGCGGCCCGGGGGAACCGGCCGCCCGCCGTACGGGTCTCAGCCCACGGGCTCCGACGCGCGGCCCTCGTGGGCGGGGGCCGGGCCCCGGGCCCCGGGCGCTTTCGACAGGGCGCCCGGCCACCAGAACCTGGTCCCCAGGTCGAGCGCCAGGGCCGGGAGGAGGATCGTGCGTACGAGGAAGGTGTCCAGCAGGATGCCGAGACCGACCACGACGCCCATCTGCGCCATCGGGACCAGGGGCAGCGAGGCGATGACGGCGAACGTCGCGGCGAGGACCACACCGGCGCTGGTGATGACACCGCCGGTGGTGGTCAGACCGGTGAGTACGCCCTTGGCGTGGCCGTGCAGGGTCACTTCCTCCTTCACGCGGTGCATGAGGAAGATGTTGTAGTCGATGCCGAGGGCGACCAGGTACACGAACCCGAGGAGTGGCACCGACCAGTCGACGCCGGCGTGCCCCATCACGTTCTCGAAGAGCAGGTTGGAAGCACCCAGCGCCGCGAAGAACGACACGACCACGGTGCCGAGCATGATCAACGGGCCGACGACCGAGCGCAGCAGCCAGACCAGGACGAGCAGGACGACAAGCAGGACCGCGGGGACGATGATCCACAGATCGCGGACGGAAGCGCGCTGGGTATCCAGGCTCTGGGCAGTCGTCCCGCCCACGAGAGCGTCCGTGTTCTCACGCAGGGCGTCCACGGTGTCCTTGGCCCCGGCGCTGTCGGGGACGTCCTCCAGCACCACGGACAGAAGGGTCAGCTCGCCATCGGGGGTGGCGGGGCCGTCCTGGACGGACACCACGCCCTCGGTCCCATCGGCGGCCCGTCGCACCTCGGCCACGTCCGCGGTGGGCGCCACGACGGTGGCGGGGTCGGAGGATCCGGACGGATAGTGCGCGGAGATCCGCTCCTGGGCGACGACGGACTCGGGCTTCGTCTGCAGCAGTTCGCTCTGGGTGAGTCCCATGTCCAGGCCGAGAGAACTGAGGGCGAGGAGACCCGTCGCGGCGAGAGACAGCACCCAGGCGCGGCGCGGCCGGGCGGCCGTCGCGGAACCGATGCGCTCCCAGCGGCTGCGGGACGCCGGTGCCTCGGTCTCGGCGGCGGCCTCAGGCGTCCAACGGGGCACGAAGGGCCAGAAGACCCAGCGGCCCGTGATGACCAGCAGCGCGGGCAGGATCGTGACCATGGCGAGGAAGGCGCAGACCACGCCGATCGCGCCGACCAGACCCATGGAGCGCGAGGAGTTGACGTCCGCGAGGACCAGGCACACGAGGCCGATGGCGATGGTGCCGGCGGAGGCCATGATCGCGGGGCCCGACCGCCGCAGAGCGGTCTTCATGGCGACGTGCCGGTCCTCCTCACGGCGCAGTTCCTCGCGGTAGCGGGCGATGAGCAGCAGGGCGTAGTCGGTGCCGACGCCGAAGACGAGGACCATCAGGACGCCGGAGCTCTGCGGGTCGACCGGGAGGCCGGCGTACTTGGCGAGCACGTAGGTGCCGACCTGGGTCAGCACGGAGGCGAAGCCGACGGCCAGCAGCGGCAGGAGCCACAGGATGGGGGAGCGGTAGGTGATCAGCAGCAGGATCGCGACCACCAGACCGGTCACCATCATCAGCATGGAATCGAGCGACTCGAAGGCGCCCGCGGCATCGGTCGTCGAACCCGCCGGTCCACCGACCTCGACGGCTACGCCCGGAGGGGCGTTGGCGTCCGCGACGTCACGGACCTTCTTCGTCGTGGCGACGATGTCGGCGTCGCTGATCAACGGAACGACGACCATGAGCGCCCGGCCGTCCTTCGACTCCAGGGGCGCGTCGACGCGCTCCCCTTCGGCGGCCAGCGCCTGGAAGGCGGCGACGTCCTTCTCCGCCTTGGCCCGCCCCTCGGCGGACAGCGAACCGTCGGCGCTGTAGATCACCACGGCCGGCATCAGCTCGTCGGCGCGGAACTTCTCCAGCTCCTTGTTCAGCTTCGCCGACTCCGAACTCCGCGGGAGGAAGGCGTTGGCACTGGAGTCCTGGACGTCGGCCAGTTTCCCTGCCAGCGGGCCGAGCGCCATCGCAATGATGAACCAGGCCGCCAGGACCAGCCATTTTCCGCGTCTGTCACCGGGCACATCACTGGTGCGCTTGAACCAGGCTTGCAAGGGGGCTCCTTCGGGCACGTCGCAGTTTCCGCGATGGCCGGAGTGCCGGGGGCCGCTCTGCGCGACCATTCCGACGCGGCCGACGGGGGCCTCCATGATCCCCAACTCCCCCTGTGCGAAGTCAACTTCCAGATTGCGGAGTTGGTTCGCGGAGGTTTGCGAGCCGCCCGGCGGGGCTCGGCAAGTACCGCACGCAAGGAGAAGCGCCCTGTAGGCCACCGCCCCAAGATTGTCGATGTGGCGAATGACATGACTGTGACCGATCCGGACCGGGGCCTTCGACAAGCCCCCGGATCTGCGGCGTTGCACCGGTACGCGGCCTACCGCGTGACCGGCGGTCTCGACCTGGACGCCCTGCGGACCGCCTGGCGGGCGACTGCCGGAAACGACGCACCGGTGGAGCAGATGACACCGGGCCCGCCCGCCGCCGACGCGGAGCTCGGGGACGAGGAGCTGTGCTCCCGGTGGGCGGCCCTGCCCTTCGCCGGAGGCGACGCGCCCGCCCGGCTCCACATCGCCCGCAGGAGCCCGCGCGAGCATCTGCTGCTGCTGGTGGCCCCCCGCGCCGGGGCCTGGGAGCGGCCATCCGGAGCACTGCCGGCCGCCCTGTCCGACGCGTACCGCACCATCGTGGCGGGCGACCGGGCTCCCGCTCCCTCACGCCGAGGGGCGCACGGCACGCACCGGGGCGAGGAGTCCCCGGCCCCTGCTGTGACCGCTTCCGGGCCGCTGGTCCTGCCGGCCGACCGGAAGCACCCGCACCTGCCCCCGCACGCGGGGAGCACCGTCGCCTTCGACTGGGGCCCCGATCTCGGCCGCCGTACGGCACAGCTCGCCGAAGCGGAGCAGACCACTCCGGCCGCAGTGCTGCTGGCCGGATTCCGGGCTCTCGTCCGCCGCTACGCCGGGCGCGACGACGGCACGCTGTCCGCCACCTTCCGGGAGCTGCTGCACGACACGCCGGAGCCCGCGTCGACGCCCTGCGAGGTCGAAGGGCCCGACGCCTTGTTCGTCCACCGGGGCCAGTCGCACACGGCACTGCGGCTGCCGGGCACCGAGGTGCGCCCGATGCCCGTGCACAACGGGACGGCCGCCGCCGACCTGACCCTGGTCCTCCAGAGCACCGCCCCCTCCGTCACCGGCTCCCTGGAGTACCGCACCACCCTGTTCGAATCCACCTCGGCCCAACGGATCCTGGAACAACTGGACACCCTCCTGGCCGCCGCGACCGCCGCTCCCGGCACGCCCGTCGGCGAACTGCCGATGGACGGCGAGCGGCGCCGGGAGCTCGCGCTGCGCGCGTCGGACGGCCGGACAGCGGCGGGGTACGGGAAGGGAGCGGTCCACACCTCGGTACGCCGCCACGCCGAACAGGACGGTGCCGCCGTTTCGTTCGGCGGCGCGCGCACCGGGTACGGCGAACTGACCGCGCACGCCGCCCGGGTCGCCGCGGCTCTCACCGGGGCCGGGGTCCGGCCCGGCTCGCCGGTGGCGGTGCGGATGGAGCCGGGCGCGCACCGGATCGCCGTGCTGCTGGGAGTCCTGGAGGCGGGTGGCCACCTGGCCTGGTTCGCCCCGGGCGGTGGGGGCGAGAGGCACAAGGCGATGCTGCGTGATCTGCGCCCCGCCTGCATGGTGCTCGACGGCGGTCCGCAGGACGACGAGCTGGCCCGGTGGTACGCCGACGAACCGGGCGGGTGCCTCCTGGACGCCTCCCGCGTGCTCGGCTCCCGTTCCAGCGCTCCCGGCGGCGGTGCCGCAGCGTCCGGTGCGCCACCGGATCCCTCCGACCCCGCCTACGTTGCGTTCACTTCCGGTTCGACGGGTCGCCCCAAGGGGATCGCGCAGTCGCACGCCGCACTGGCGCAGTTCGTGGGCTGGATGGGCGAGAGATTCTCGATGGGACCGGGTGCGCGGGTGGCGCAGTGGGTCTCCCCGGAGCACGATCCGGCGCTGGCCGAGGTCTTCGCGACCCTCGTGGCCGGCGGGACGCTGTTCCCGGTGCCGGAGCGTGTCAGGGTCAATCCGGACAAGCTGGTGCCGTGGCTCGTCCAAGAGGGGATCACCCATCTGCAGACCGTGCCCAGCTTCGCCCGGGACCTCCTGGGAGTGATCACCGACTCCGGTGCGGAACACCGGCCCGACGCACTGAGCCACCTGCTCCTGATGGGCGAGGCGCTGACCGGCGAACTGGTGGACGAGCTCCGCACGGCCCTGCCCCGGACCCGGCTGATCAACCTCTACGGACCCACAGAGACCATCGCCGCGACCTGGCACGAGATCACCGGGCCGAGCGCGGGACCGGTCCCGATCGGGCACCCTCTCCCCGGCCGCCAGGTCCTCGTCGTGGACGAGCACGACCGGTTGTGTCCCGCCGGAGTCACCGGCGAACTGGTGGTGCGCTCCCCGTATGTGACGCCGGGCTACCTCGCCGTCCCCGGCGGCCCGGACCACAGCGCGCTGTTCAGGCCCGTAGCGGGATTCGCCCCCGACGGCGACCGGTGGTACCGGACCGGGGACCTGGCGCGGCTGCGCTTCGACGGCGCCCTGGAGTTCCGGGGCCGCAGCGACTTCCAGGTCAAGTTGTTCGGGAACCGGGTGGAGCTCACCGAGATAGAGGCCGCGCTGAACCGTGACCCCTCGGTCCTGGAATGCGCGGTCCTCCCCCACCTCAACGAACAGGGCCTGGTGACCCGCCTCGGCGTGTACGTGGTGCCGCGGGGCGAGGGGGACGCGCGCGAGGAGGTCCGGGCCTGGCGGGCCCATCTGCGCCGCCAGTTCGGACCTCTCGCGCTCCCCGCCGTCTTCACCCGCCTGACCTCCCGCCTGCCCCGCAACGCCGCGGGAAAGGTGGACCGTTCCCAGCTCACCCGATGAGCCGCACCCGCGAGCCCTGCCCTTCCGCCCTGTCGTACACCGGCCTCGGCCGCTACCAATGGAGTGATGGCATTGACCCAAGTCGAGACCGAGACCGTCCCGGTTTCCTTCGACGGCGAGACCCTGACCATCGACGCCGTACGCCGCGTCGCGGAAGAAGGCGCGACGGTCGACGTACCGGCCGAATCCGTCGCGAAGGCTCGCAAGAGCCGGGAGATCTTCGAGGGGATCGCCGAACAGAACATCCCCATCTACGGCGTGACCACCGGTTACGGCGAGATGATCTACATGCAGGTCGACAAGTCGAAGGAAGTCGAGCTCCAGACCAACCTGGTACGCAGCCACAGTGCCGGCGTCGGCCCGCTCTTCGCGGAGGACGAGGCACGGGCCATCGTCGCCGCCCGTCTGAACACCCTGGCCAAGGGATACTCCGCGGTACGCCCCGTGATCCTGGAGCGCCTCGCGCAGTATCTGAACGAGGGCATCACCCCGGCGATACCCGAGATCGGGTCGCTGGGCGCGAGCGGTGACCTGGCCCCGCTCTCCCACGTAGCGAGCACCCTCATCGGCGAGGGCTACGTCCTTCGCGACGGAAAGCCGGTCCCGACCGCCCGGGTGCTGGCCGAACGAGGCATCGAGCCGCTCGAACTCCGCTTCAAGGAGGGCCTCGCGCTGATCAACGGCACCTCCGGGATGACCGGCCTGGGCTCCCTGGTAGTCGGGCGCGCGCTGGAACAGGCCCAGCAGGCCGAGATCGTCACCGCGCTGCTCATCGAGACCGTACGCGGTTCCACCAGCCCCTTCCTCCCCGAGGGGCACGACATCGCCCGTCCGCACGAGGGGCAGATCGACACGGCAGCCAACATGCGGACCCTGATGCGGGGCAGTCAGCTGACGGTCGAGCACGCCGACCTGCGCCGCGAACTGCAGAAGGACAAGGAAGCCGGCAAGGACGTCCAGCGCTCGGAGATCTACCTGCAGAAGGCCTACTCCCTGCGGGCCATTCCGCAGGTGGTCGGCGCGGTGCGCGACACCCTCTACCACGCACGCCACAAGCTGCACATCGAGCTCAACTCGGCGAACGACAACCCGCTCTTCTTCGAAGGGAAGGAGATCTTCCACGGCGCGAACTTCCACGGCCAGCCGATCGCGTTCGCCATGGACTTCGTGACGATCGCGCTGACCCAACTCGGCGTACTGGCGGAGCGGCAGCTCAACCGGATCCTCAACCGCCACCTCAGCTACGGCCTGCCTGAGTTCCTCGTCTCCGGGGACCCGGGCCTGCACAGCGGGTTCGCCGGTGCCCAGTACCCGGCCACCGCCCTGGTCGCCGAGAACCGCACGATCGGCCCGGCCAGCACCCAGAGCGTCCCGTCCAACGGCGACAACCAGGACGTGGTGAGCATGGGCCTGATCGCGGCCCGCAACGCCCGCCGGGTCCTGTCGAACAACAACAAGATCCTCGCGGTGGAGTTCCTGGCCGCCGCCCAGGCGGTCGACGTCTCCGGCCGGTACGACGGTCTGAGCCCGGCCTCGAAGGCCACGTACGAGGCGGTACGCGCCCTGGTTCCGACCCTGGGCGTTGACCGCTACATGGCCGACGACATCGAGCTGGTGGCCGCCGCACTGTCCCGCGGCGAGTTCCTCAGGGCCATCGCCCGGCAGACGGACATCCAGCTGCGCTGACCCTCCCCGCAGACACCCGGCACGACACGGCTGAGGCGGTTCACCCACATCGGGTGAACCGCCTCAGCC
>NZ_JBHXQO010000047.1:0-46557 GCF_042717135.1 Streptomyces sp. NPDC058620 | reverse complement strand
GCCCCGTACCTTCCCTTTGAGGGAAGGTACGGGGCCGCTGTGCGAACGGGAGCGTTCCCGGGGCGCCTTCTAGGACCTCTTGCGGGCTGTGGCCGTCTCGGCCATGCCGGGCAGGAAGTCCGTGAACAGCTCGTGCACTTCGTGGACCAGCGGCCGCAGTACCCGGAACCGGGCGAGTGCGACGCCGCGGGTCGTGAGGCGGGCGCCGCGGGCCGCCAGGCGTCGGCTGCGCTCGCGCTCCGGTGAGCGGTCGAACACCCAGTACAGGACGAGTCCCATCTGGGAGAGCCACATCAGCTCGGGGAGGATGTCCGCCAGTTCCGCGGGGATCTTCGCCCTGGATCCGGTCAGTACCTCGCGGTGGATCGCGATGGACGCCTCGCGGGCGGGCTCCGATTCGGCGGAGAAGGGGCTGAGCGGGCTCTCCGGGTCGGCGGCGTTCTTGAAGAACTGGGCCGCGAACTCGTGGTACGGCGCCGCGATGTCCAGCCAGGCCGTCAGCACCCCGGCGAGCCGGGTCTCCAGGTCCGTCTCCTTGTCCAGGACCTCACGGACCGCCGCCCCGTGTTCGGCGCCGATCCGGTCGTAGAAGCCCTGGACGAGGTGTTCCTTGCTGGCGAAGTAGTAGTAGGCGTTGCCGACGGAGACCCCGGCCTCCTTGGCGATGGCCCGCATCGTCGTCTTGTCGAAGCCGCGCTCCTGGAAGAGCCGGAGCGCCGTTTCGAGGATGAGGGTGCGGGTCTGCTCGCTCTTCTGGGCCTTGACCGGCTTGGCTTCCTTCCCGCCCTGCTCGTCCGTCACGCCCGGCTCGTCCGTCTCATCTCGTTCGTCGCTCGCCACGGCCCCAAGGCTATCCGCCCGCCCCGCCGCCCTGGACCGGGACCTCGCAGGCCGATCCCTCGCCGCCGCACGGGGCGGCCGTCACCGAGCGGTACTTCGCGGCGGCCAGTACGGTCGCGCGGGCGAAGGGGCGGCCCGCCGGGGTGGTCAGCCAGTGGGCGCGGTGCCGGTGCTCGGCCAGGGCCCAGAGGCAGACGATCCACGCGGAGGTCCCGCGGTAGATCTGGCCCCGGTCGCCGATCACCGTGATCTCGGTGAGCGTGCTCGCGTGGTCGAGCCCGGGGAAGCGCCGGCGCGCCTCCTCGGAGGCGGCCGGCACGAGGTCCAGCGGGACGAGCTGACGCTGCTTCAGCAGCCAGTGGCGCACATGGACGCAGAGCGAGCACTGGGCGTCGTACAGCACGGTGAGGCGGGCGACGGGGGTGCGCGGTCCGGTGGTGGTCACCGGTCACTTCCCGGCGGCCGGTGCGGCCCACGGGCCCTGGTTCGCGGGGCCGGTCCAGCCCTGCGGCGGTACGGGCGGGGTCTGCTCGCGCTCCATCAGGCCGCGACGGCGGATCTTGTTGAGTACGTAGACGTTGCCGAGGTGCATCCCGCCGAGGACCAGCAGTACGACGCCGACCTTCGTCGACAGCGCGTCGAAGAGCTGCCTGGCGTCGGTCACGCTGTCGGCGTTCTTCAGGTAGAGCGTCACGAAGCCCAGGTTCACCAGGTAGAAGCCGACCACCAGCAAGTGGTTCACGGCGTCGGCCAGCTTCTCGTTCCCGTGCAGGACGTCGGCCAGGAACACCTTGCCGTTGCGGCTGAGCGTGCGGGCGACCCAGATCGTGAGGGCGACGCTGATCAGCAGGTAGATGACGTAGGCGACAACTGTGAGATCCATGCCCCGAGCTCCCTTGAACGTGTTCAAAAGCTGTTGTCATGGACTGTAGACCCATCTTTGAACATGTTCAAGACAGGGGTTCAGGGTGCGCCTGCCGGGGAGTGCTCCGGCTTCGCCGTCGTCCCCGCCGGCTCGAACCTCCGTACGCCCGGCACGGCGGCCGTGCCCAGGCAGGCCACCGCGACCGTCACCGCCGCGACGGTGAGCGGGACTTCGGCGCCCCAGGCGGCCGCGGCGAGCGGCGCGAGCGCGTAACCGAGGGGCATCGCGCCGAGCGAGAGCAGCCAGTCGTACGAGGTCACCCGGGCCAGCGCGTGGGCGGGCACCGCCGACTGGACCGAGGTGTCCCAGACCGGGCCGAGGAAGCCCAGCCCGGCCAGCGCGACCCCGTACGCGGTGATCGTCAGCCAGACGGGCGCGGAGGCGGCGAGCAGGGCGAGGGGGAGGGCGTACGTGGCGAGGCCGAGGTTGGCGGCCAGGACGGGGCGGCGCGGCCGGGCCCGGCCCGCGAGCAGCGAGCCCAGCAGCAGGCCCACGGCCCCGGCCTGGAGCAGGGTGATCCAGATTTCCCGGCCGCCTGGTTCGCGGAGGGCGAGGGCCGGGCCGAGCGTCATCAGTACGGCGGCCGCCCCGTTCCAGGCGGCATGGGCGACGAGGCTGGACCAGTACCAGTCGCGGGAGCGCACCTCGCCCCAGCCCTCCTTGAGGTCGGCGACCAGGGAGCGCCGGGGGATCGGCGCGTGCCGGACCTTGATGGCGGCGAGCAGCGCGGCGCTGACGGCGAAGCTCGCGCCGTCCAGCACGAAGGCCCAGCCGGGGCCCACGGTGAGGATCAGCGTCCCGGCGACGGCGGGGCCGCCGAGACGGGTCGCGCTGCCGGCCACGGCCATCAGGGAGTTGGCGCGCAGGAGCCCCGGGGGTGACACGGTGCCCCGGATCAGCGGCGCCGCGGTCGGCATGGCGAAGGCGCCGGCGGCGCCGCCCAGCGCCTCGGCGACCGCGAGCTGCCACAGCTGCGGTGCGCCGCCGAGGAGTTCGGCGCCGACGAACACCTGGGTGACGCACCGGACGAGATCGGTGGTGAGGGCGACCGTGCGGGCGTTGAAGCGGTCGCCGACGACGCCGCCCAGGGGCAGCAGGAGGAGCTTGGGGATCATCGCGCAGGCCAGGACCAGGGCGAGGGCTCCGGTCGAACCCGTGGCCTCGTAGACGGCCAGGGTGAGGGCCGTGGGGATGGCGGCGTCGCCGAGCAGGGAGAGGGTTCGCCCGGCGAAGAGCAGGCGGAAGGCGCGCGTGCGCAGGGGATGGGGCATGGCGCGCAACATATTTCGGTGGCGAACTATTCGTCAACGAAATATTTGGTTCCGAAGCATCTTGGCCGGCAGGCGTACGCTTTCGGTATGGAGCGACGCGACTGGACCGACGGACACGTGGAGCGCTGGCAGCCCGTGCTGCCCGGCCTCGATCCCGATATCGAGGGCGCGGTCACCCGGATGAACAAGCTCTCCGTTCATCTGCGCCGCGTGCGGGAGCAGGCTCTGGCCGACTTCGAGCTCGACCGTCAGGAGTTCGACACCCTGCACAAGCTCGCCGGGCGGGGCGGCGCGGCCGCCCCCTCCGAACTCGCCGCCGACCTGGACCTCGCGCCGGCCTCGGTCACCGGGCGCCTGGACGTGCTGGAGCGCCGGGGCCTGGTGCGGCGGACACCGTCCACGACGGACCGGCGGCGGGTCGTCGTGGAGCTCACCGAGGAGGGGCACTCCACGTGGCTGGGCGCCATGGGCTTCCTCGGGAACGAGGAGTCCCGGCTGCTCGGTGTGCTCGGCCCGGACGAACGGGTCCTGCTCAACGACATGCTGCGGCGCGTCATGGTGGCCGCCGAGGGCCGGGACTGAAACGCGGTCCGCTCAGGCGCTCATCGAGCGGGCCGAGTTGAGCTGGGCCATGACCATCGGGAAGGTCTCCGGGCCCATCGCCGGGATCAGCGTCGCGTGGTGCCTGCCGCCGCTGGTGACCGTGACCTGGATGAAGCCGGTGGTCTTCTTCTCCTTCATCAGGAGGAAGAGCAGGCCGATCAGGCACAGCAGCGCGAAGACGATCGCGAGCACGATCGCGACGGTCGGGATCTTCTCCTCCGTGCGCGACATGTCGGTGGCCGTCCACACCGCACCCTTGAGGGGCATGGTCCCGGACGGTGTCACGATCGAGTCGTTCATGACGGTGATGTCGCCGAACGCCAGCATCGGCACCCCGCCCTGCATCCCCATCGGCTGCGGAAGGTGATGGCCGGGCATCGTCGGATAGCCGTAACCGGGCCCGGGCTGGGCCGCGTCGTCCGGCAGGGGCTGCGGGTAGCCATAGCCCGCAGTGGCACCCGCCGGATATCCGTACCCCTGCCCGTCGGGCATCGTGGGCGGATTGCCGGGCTGCTGCTGCGGCGGCCCCCACGTGTATGAGTCGTCCGCGTACGGATTCGGATCGCTCACAGCATTCCCCGTTCTCTTTTCGTCACAAGCTCCGCACGACCGTACCGCCCAGGTGCGGCGGGCGCAGCAGGAGGCCCCGTTCTCCACCGGGATGCGGCGGAGAACGGGGCCTCTGAGTACTGCGTGAACCAGGAGGGGATCAGAAGCGACGCGTGATCAGCGCGCGCTTCACTTCCTGGATCGCCTTGGTGACCTCGATGCCACGGGGGCAGGCGTCCGTGCAGTTGAACGTCGTGCGGCAACGCCACACACCGTCACGGTCGTTGAGGATCTCCAGGCGCTGCTCGCCGCCCTCGTCGCGCGAGTCGAAGATGAAGCGGTGCGCGTTGACGATCGCCGCCGGGCCGAAGTACTGCCCGTCGTTCCAGAACACCGGGCACGAGGACGTGCACGCGGCGCACAGGATGCACTTGGTGGTGTCGTCGAAGCGCTCGCGGTCCTCGGAGGACTGCAGACGCTCGCGGGTCGGCTCGTTCCCCTTGGTGATGAGGAAGGGCATGACATCGCGGTACGCCTGGAAGAACGGGTCCATGTCGACCACGAGGTCCTTGAGGACCGTGAGGCCCTTTATGGCCTCGACCGTGATCGGCTTCTCCGGGCTCAGGTCCTTGATCAGCGTCTTGCAGGCGAGCCTGTTCTTGCCGTTGATCCGCATCGCGTCGGAACCGCAGATCCCGTGCGCGCACGAGCGGCGGAAGGTCAGCGTGCCGTCCAGCTCCCACTTGATCTTGTGAAGGGCGTCGAGGACACGCTCCTTCGGGTCGATCGAGATCTGGAAGTCCTGCCACTGGGCCTCTTCCGAGACCTCCGGGTTGAAGCGGCGGATCCGGAAGGTGGCCGTGATGTACGGGGAGTCGGCGAAGCCGGCCTCGGGCTCGGGAGCCTTGTCGGACTTCTCCAGGGTGGGGGTAGCCATCAGTACTTACGCTCCATCGGCTGGTAGCGGGTCTGGACGACCGGCTTGTAGTCGAGCCGGATCGACTCGGTGCCGTCGTCGGCGACCTCGCGGTACGCCATGGTGTGGCGCATGAAGTTGACGTCGTCGCGGTTCGGGTAGTCCTCGCGGTAGTGACCGCCGCGGGATTCCTTGCGAGCCAGCGCGGACGTCGCCATGACCTCGGCCAGGTCGAGCAGGTTGCCCAGCTCGATGGCCTCCAGGAGGTCGGTGTTGAACCGCTTGCCCTTGTCCTGGACGGACACGTTCAGGTAGCGCTTCCGCAGCTCGGCGATCTTGTCGACGGCCGTCTTGATGGTCTGCTCGGTGCGGAACACCATCACGTTGGCGTCCATGCACTCCTGCAGCTCCAGGCGGAGCGTCGCGACCCGCTCGGTGCCCGTCGAGTTCCGCAGGCGCTCGACCTGGTCGATGACGAGCTGCGCCGGGTTCTCGGGAAGCTCGACGAAGTCGTTCTTCGCGGAGTACTCGGCGGCGGCGATGCCCGACCGGCGTCCGAAGACGTTGATGTCGAGCAGCGAGTTGGTGCCCAGGCGGTTGGCGCCGTGCACCGAGACGCAGGCGACCTCGCCCGCGGCGTACAGGCCCGGGACGACGGTGGTGTTGTCCGCCAGGACCTCACCCTCGACGTTGGTCGGGATGCCGCCCATGGCGTAGTGCGCGGTCGGCTGGATCGGGATCGGGTCCGTGTAGGGCTCGATGCCGAGGTACGTGCGCGCGAACTCCGTGATGTCCGGGAGCTTCGCGTCCAGCTGCTCCGGCGGGAGGTGCGTGAGGTCGAGGTAGACGTGGTCGCCCTCGGGCCCG
Source organism: Streptomyces sp. NPDC058620 (assembly GCF_042717135.1). Classification (NCBI taxonomy): domain Bacteria; kingdom Bacillati; phylum Actinomycetota; class Actinomycetes; order Kitasatosporales; family Streptomycetaceae; genus Streptomyces; species Streptomyces sp. NPDC058620. The sequence goes on along the minus strand of NZ_JBHXQO010000047.1, from coordinate 40,586 downwards.
CAGCCGCGGCCCTCACGGATCTCCGTGTAGATGGAGCGGGACACGACGTCACGGGACGCGAGGTCCTTCATGACGGGCGCGTACTTCTCCATGAAGCGCTCGCCGTCCTTGTTGCGGAGGATGCCGCCCTCACCGCGGGCGCCCTCCGTCAGCAGGATGCCCATGCGCCAGATGCCCGTCGGGTGGAACTGGAAGAACTCCATGTCCTCCAGCGGCAGACCGCGGCGGTACGCGGCGGCCTGGCCGTCACCGGTCAGGGTGTGCGCGTTCGACGTCACCTTGAAGAACTTGCCGGTGCCGCCGGAGGCGAAGATGATCGACTTCGCCTGGAAGACGTGGATCTCGCCGGTGGCCAGCTCGTACGCCACGACGCCCGCGGACTTCTTGACGCCGTCGACCTCCTGGAGCAGGAGGTCCAGGACGTAGAACTCGTTGAAGAACTCCACACCCTCCTTGACGCAGTTCTGGTACAGCGTCTGGAGGATCATGTGGCCGGTGCGGTCCGAGGCGTAGCAGGACCGGCGGACCGGAGCCTCGCCGTGGTTACGGCTGTGACCGCCGAAGCGGCGCTGGTCGATCTTGCCCTCGGGCGTGCGGTTGAACGGCAGGCCCATCTTCTCCAGGTCGAGGACGGAGTCGATGGCCTCCTTCGCCAGGATCTCGGCGGCGTCCTGGTCGACCAGGTAGTCGCCGCCCTTGATCGTGTCGAAGGTGTGCCACTCCCAGTTGTCCTCTTCCACGTTGGCGAGCGCGGCGGCCATGCCGCCCTGCGCAGCGCCCGTGTGGGAGCGGGTGGGGTAGAGCTTCGTCAGCACGGCGGTGCGGCTGCGCTTGGTCGACTCGATGGCCGCGCGCATGCCGGCGCCGCCGGCGCCGACGATGACGGTGTCGTACTTGTGGATCTGCATGGTTTCCTCTGGTCCCTCTGTCCCGGCGCCTAGCGGATGTTCGGGTCGAAGGTGAAGATCACCAGCGTGCCCAGCAGGACGGTGAACACCGTGGCGGTGTACAGGAGCATCTTCAGCCAGAAGCGGGTGTTGTCCCGTTCGGCGTAATCGTTGATGACCGTACGGAGGCCGTTGGCACCGTGCAGCATGGCGAGCCACAGCATGGTGAGGTCCCAGACCTGCCAGAACGGCGAGGCCCAGCGGCCCGCCACGAAGGCGAAGCCGATCTTGGACACGCCGCCGTCCAGCACGAGCTGGATCAGCAGGTGGCCGAGGACCAGAACGACCAGCACGATGCCCGACAGGCGCATGAAGAGCCAGGCGTACATCTCGAAGTTGGTGCGCGAGCCCTTGGGCGTCTTGCCGGTCCGCTTGCGCGGGGGCTCGATGACAGGGGCCGGGTGGTCGACGTCATAGAGGCTCACGCCCTCGACGTCGCCGATCGCGGAAGTGCTCTCGGTGGACATTGGCATCAGCTCCCGAAGACTTCGCGTACGGCGTGACCGAGGACGGGATACAGCGCCCCGACCATCAGCACGAGCCAGATGCCCATCACGGTCCAGAGCATCTGCTTCTGGAAGCGCGGGCCCTTGGCCCAGAAGTCCACGGCAACGATGCGGAGACCGTTCAGCGCGTGGAAGAGAATGGCGGCCACGAGGCCGTATTCGAGGAGCGCGACAAGCGGCGTCTTGTACGTGGCCACGACTTCGTCGTATGCCTCGGGCGAGACGCGGACAAGAGCGGTGTCCAGGACGTGTACGAACAGGAAGAAGAAAATGAGGACACCGGTGACTCGATGAGCCACCCACGACCACATGCCTTCCCGGCCGCGGTACAGCGTTCCAGCCGGCACGGAAGAACCCTCCGGGAGCGGGGATTAGGGTCGGCCGGCTTGACTGTCGGTCTGACCCGGCCGGGTACGGTCCACCGGCCCCGGCCATCGTAGCGACGCTTTGTCGGTTCGTTCGCCCCGGGGCCTCTGGTGTGATCAAAGTGGCAATCAAACAGGCACGGACGGGCTAGAGCATCCCAAATGGCACACCCGGAAGCGGGCCCCTCGTCGGATCCTCGTCCGTCACCAGCTCGATGATGCGCTCGCGGGCCAGCCGCCGCATCTCGTCCGCGGTGACAGCCCGTTCCTCGTCCGGGTCGTGCGCCAGTCTGGCCCTGATCCCGGCGAGCACCTGATCGACGTGCTGGGAGGGCCGGTGGGCGGCCAGGCTGATCACGAAGACGTGTCCGAACCGGCTCTCGTACGCGGCGTGGGCGGCCCGGAGCGCGAGGTGCGCGGCGCGCGGCGCGGCGTGGTGGAGGCAGGGGGCGGTCTCTCCGGCGAGCGCCTCGGCGATATCCGTGGGAGACAGGTCGTAGCCCGCTTCGTCGGAGGCGGCGAGCAGGGCGTCGAGATCCGGGTACGGGCGGTGGGCCGCCATCCGCAGGGCCCAGCGGTGGCTGCCGCAGCACTCCAGGAGGGCGGCCTCGGCCTCGGGGCGCGGCGCGGTGTTGAAGCGGGCGAGGCCCGCCGAGTGGTCGCCCGCGGGTGCGGGCACCGGTGCGGGGCGGCGGCTCTGGACCGGTACGGCAGCCCGCCCGGCCCGCTGCCGCGGTCGCTTCGGCAGGCCGGCGTGGGACTCGCTGGACCTGGACAGCGTGGACTCCTCGAACGGACGGCATCTGTGCCCCTGAAGAGGGCACGGAGGGCAACGAGGTTGCACGGGTGGAGAGAGTGAAGAAGGTGAAGGGAGAGGCGAGTGTGCCGTAACGCTAGCGAGCGGGGGCAACGGCCGAGCGAAGTACGCGGGAATATCACCCGGACGGCAGAGTTTCGGGACCACTGATGTGCGGCTTCTGGACACCTGATGGATCAATCGGGAAACAGAAGGACCGCTTTACCCTCACATATGACCTGTTGTCCCCTATTTCGGAGGTTCTGACCGATGTCGCCCTCACGTGGTGCTCTCCTGACCGGTGCGGCTGTCACGGCTGCCGCCGCCGTCGCCCTCACCGTCGTCGTCTGGCCGGAGGACTCCGACGACGCGCGCAGGGGCGGCGCGGCGGCCTCACCGGCCCGCGCCACCCCTACCCCCTCTCCCACGCGCAGCTACCCGCTCTCCTCCGCGCCCCGGACCATCCCCGCCGTCCGCGAGCACGAGGCCGCCCGCGGGCCGGGCTGGCAGCCCGGCCGGAGCAGCACGGTCGTCATAGCCGACGGCAGTGACGCGCTCGCGGACGAGGGCAAGCTGCTCGCCAAGGAGCTGAAGATCCGCTACCGGGGCGAGGTCGCCGCCCGTGCGGGCGATGTCGAGCTGGCGCTCGGCACCGCGGGCAAGGGCGACCCCGAGTCGTACACCCTCAGAACCCGCGACCGGCGCGTGACGATCAGCGGCCCCGGCCAGGCGGGGGTCTTCTACGGGACCCGCACGCTGAAGCAGGCCCTGCGCACCGGAGGGGTGGTGCCCGAGGGGGAGATACGCGACAGGCCCGACCGGCCGCAGCGCGGACTCAACCTCGACATCGCGCGCAAGTACTACACCGCGGGCTGGATCGAGGACCGGCTGCGCGACATGGCCGACCTGAAGCTCAACCAGCTCGGACTGCACTTCTCCGACGACCAGGCGTTCCGCGTCGAGTCCCAGTCGCACCCCGAGGTCGTCTCGGCGGAGCACCTGACCCGGGCCGAGGTGCGGCGGATCGTGGCCCTCGCCACGTCCCTGCACATACAGATCGTCCCCGAGATCGACTCACCGGGACACCTCGGCGCCGTGCTCCGCGCCCACCCCGATCTCCAGCTGCGCAACGTGCAGGGCGTGGCGTCCACCGGCTCCCTCGACATCTCGAAGCCCGGAGCGGCGAAGATCATCGACGAACTGATCGACGAGTACACCGAGCTGTTCGGCGGCTCGTACTTTCATCTCGGCGCCGACGAGTACCGTGCGCTGACGGTGCAGAACCCCTCGGCCTCGTACCCGCAGCTGCTGCGCGCCGCCCAGCAGAAGTACGGCGCGCAGGCCGGTATCGAGGACCTCGCCGAAGGCTGGCTCAACGACCGCGCGGCGGTGGTCCGGGGTGACGACAGGACGCCGAAGGCATGGAACGACGGGTTCTTCCGCGACGGAGTCGTCGAAGCGGACAAGGGCATCGAGGTCGAGTACTGGACGGGCAAGGAGATCGGTGCCCGGGAGCCGCAGGAGTATCTGAGCGAGGGCCGGCGCCTGGTCAACCTCAACGACGAGTATCTCTACTACGTGCTCGGCGAGCCCAACCAGTTCGTCTATCCGACGGGGAAGCGGATCTACGAGCAGTGGACGCCGCTCGTCCTGCGCGGCACGCAGCCGGTGAACTCCCGCTACTCCGGGCAGATCCTGGGTGGCCGGTTCGCGGTCTGGGGCGACCTGCCGAACGCGCAGACCGCGGAGCAGGTGGCGCAGGGCATCCGGATGCCGCTGCGGGCGGTCAGCCAGAAGCTGTGGGACCCGCGGACGCCTGAGCTGAGCTGGGCGCAGTTCCAGGACCTGGCCCAGGAGATCGACCGGGCGGGCTGAACGGCGGGCCCGCGCACCGCAACCCCATGGACAGGTCCCGGTGCCGAGGGCTAGGTTCCGCTTGCCGTGCGCTCCGGGGAGGGGTGCCGGCCCATACGCCGGCACCACGCCCTGGGGGGCTTCCACACCATGCTCTGCACCACATGCGGCACCAGACCGGCCGTCACCGCCGACGGGCGCTGCACACTCTGCGCCGGTACCTCCGTCGCCCCGCCGCACGGCCTCATGGCGGCGGCTCCGGTACCGATGGCCGAGGCGCGGCATCAGCTGCGTTCCCCGGAAGGGCTCGCCAAGGCCGTCGTCATCCTGCTCGCCCTCGTCATCGTGACGGACGTGCTCGCCCTCGCCGCCGGGCTGAACGTACGCAGTCTGCTCGGCGCCGCCATCGCGGACGACTTCGAGAGTTTCGACGAGTCCGCGGCGGACCGCGCCGACTGGCTCTACGTCGGCGCGGGCTCCTTCCAGGGCTTGGCGATACTGGCCACCGCCGTCGTCTTCATCATCTGGTTCCGCCGGGTGCGCCTGAACGCCGAGGTGTTCGACGCGAGCGCGCAGCCGATGAAGCCGGGCTGGACGATCGGCGCCTGGTTCGTCCCGATCGCCAACCTCTGGCTGCCGCGCAGGATCGCGGGCGGCATCTGGACCGCGAGCGCCCAGGCCAAGGCCGACGGCAGCCGGCGCACCGTCTCGCAGGCGCCGATGAATCTCTGGTGGGGCGTGTGGGTCTTCTCGGTGCTCTTCTCCCGCTTCGCCTCCAAGCGGTACGAACAGGCCGAGTTGCCGCAGGAGATCATGGACGCGGCCGGGCTTGTCCTCGTGGCCGACGCGCTCGACATCGTGGCCGCGGTGCTGGCGATCCTCTTCGTCCGCGCGCTGACCCGCATGCAGGGGGAGCGGGCCGCGCTCGGCGCCTCCCCGCGATGACCTGAATTCGCCGTCCGTCTCCTGACGTATACCCCTGCCCCACAGCGGCTGCGCCCGCATCAGTGACGATTTTCAGCCACTCGGCGCAGTACGGGGCAAGGGGGATGCCACGTCCCCGAACGAGGGAGACGTCGATGAGCCTGCTGGAACGGATCGCCGAGGCGGACGAGCGGGGGCTGGCCGCGAGCGCGCTCGCCTGCCTCGAACGCTGTCTGCCGCCCGTCGCCGACGGCGGCGGCGAATCCGAACCGCTGCGCCCGCTCTGGGCGAGCTGCGAGGACGGCCGCGAGTGGGCCGCCCGGCTGACGGCCGCCCGTGCGGCGATGACGGACACGGACGGCACGGGCGTGGACGAGACGGCCTCGCCCGTACGGGAGATGCTCCTCGCCGCCCCGTCCGACTGGGCCGCCGAGCCGCTGCGGGAGTGGGCGCGGACCTGCTCGCTGCTCTCGCTGGAGTTCCACCGCCGGTTCGACATGCCCGTGCTCGGAGAGGCGGGCGGGGACGCGGGCGAGGACCCCGCCGGGCGACTGAGGCGCTGGAGCTCCGGTGACACGCGGTGTGCGGGACCCCTCGTGGCGGGGGAGCTCCGGCGCCAGACCGAGATCCTGGAGACCCTCGCGGAGGCCGCGGACCCGGCGGGCGGCGCGAGCGGACTGCGCGGAGCGCTCGACCGGTCGACCGAGGGCCGGCGCGTGCTGCGCGCGGTGATGTCGCGCCGGGCGCGCGGCCGGGCCTGACCGGGGAGCCCCGGACAAAGGCCGGAGCCCCTCGGGTCAGGCCGAGGGGCTCCGGTGTCGGTGGGCGCCCACGAGGGGCGGACCGGCGGGGTGTTGCGGGTGGGTGTTACGGCGCCAGGACGTTCAGCCCGATCCGGATGCCCTTGGGGGCGCCCAGCTGGTACGTCCCGTAGTACACGCTGGTCGAGGGCAGGATGCCCTTGGCGACGATGTTGTCGAGCTGGAGCACGGAGCCGTTGTTGGCGTCCTCGCCGTCCGCGCCGAGGGCCATGTCCGCCCGGGTGTCGCCCGTGAGGTCCGCCAGCGAGACGGACGAACCGAGCCGGTCCTCGGTCTCCGTGACCCCGGGGATGTCCGCGGTGTCCTGGCTGATCACGACGGACCCGGAGCTGGTGGGCCCGGAGGCCGTGCCGCGGACCAGGAGGACGGCCCCGGCGTTGGTGCGGGACGCGCCGGAGCGGGTGATGTCCTCACCCGGAAGACCGGCGAGGATGTCGGCGTACCCGTCGAGGTCGACGTCGCCCACAGAGACCGACCAGCCCATGTTGTCGCCGCTCTCGCCGCCGCCGGGCACCCCGTAGGTGTCCTGGTGGTACAGCTTGCGGCCGGTCGAGGTGAGGCCGGTCGAGGAGCCGTACACGACGGTGACGGCGCCGCCCTTGGCGGTGTGGCCGGACTCGCTGTTGTACGGCTGGCCGACCACGAGGTCGGTGGCGCCGTCGCCGTTGACGTCACCCGTGGCGAGCGAGCGTCCGCCGGGCGCGGCGAGCACGCCCACCCGCTGGAGCCCGGTGGCGGAGCCCTTCAGCCACAGCAGCCGGCCGATGCCGCCCGGGTCGCGGAAGCCGACCGCGACGTCCGTGTAGCCGTCCTTGTTGAAGTCGCCGGTGGCGGAGGTCGGGTAGCCGACGGCGCCGTTGTAGGCGGAGGAGCCGAGGTAACCGGCCTTGGGGGTTCCGGTCCTGCTGTCCCAGGCCCACCAGCGGCCGGGCTTTCCGGGAGCGACGGAGAAGACGTCGTCCATCCCGTCGGCGTTGAAGTCGCCCGCGGCGACCGCGTAGCCGAGCTTGTCCGCGCCCACGCGGGACGAGGTGGTGATCGCGTGGCCCTTGCCGGTCGTGAGGCCGGGGCCGTACATCGCGACGACCGTGCCGTTGTCGGACTGCGAGATGTCCTCGCCCGGCGCACCGATGACCAGGTCCGCGTGGCCGTCGCCGTTCAGGTCGCCCCAGGCGTCGGAGTACCCGAAGTAGTCACCGGCCTCGGAGCCGCCCGGTACCCCCGGGCTGGCCTGGGTGAGCGTGCGCTTCGTGGCCGCGTCGGGGCCTACCTGGCTGCCCGGCAGCACGGTGACCCGGCCGTCGTTGCCCGACGCCTTCGGGAGGCCGACGACCAGGTCGCTGATGCCGTCCCGGTTGAAGTCGGCGGTCGGGATGGCCGAGTTGCGGCCCGCTCCGGTGGCGAAGGTGCGGATCGCGGGCAGCTTGGCGTACAGGGTGGGGCCGGGGCAGACCGTCGCGAAGCCGTCGCGGTGACCGGAGATGGTCTTGAGCGTGGCCTGCTGGCCCTTCTTGTACACACCGGTGTCGGCGGCGGCCGTCAGGGTGACCGAGCCGTTCGGGCTCACGCCGTACTGGCCGAGCTTCCACGCGGCCACCCGGGCGGCCGAGTTGAGGGCGGCCGTGGTGGGCTTGCCCGTCTCGAAGTTGCCGAGCAGCGCGATGCCGGTGGAGTAGGAGTTGAAGCCGTACGTGTGCGCGCCGAGGACGGGCAGGTCGGCGCCGCCCTCACGGCCTTCGAAGATCTGACCGCACTTGTCGACGAGGAAGTTGTAACCGATGTCCTTCCAGCCGTCGTAGTCGTCGGCCGTCGTCGCGGTGTCCTTGCCGCGCGGGGTGACGTGGTATGCGTAGATACCGCGGACGAGCGCGGCGGACTCGGCGCAGCTGTAGTCGTTCGAGCCCACCGTGTGGTGGACGAAGACGGCCTGGACCTTCTCGATGTACTCGGGGTCGCTGTAGTTCGTCGCGAGCGACCTGTCCGGGCCCCAGCCGGCGCGCAGCGTCATCGCGGGCCGGTTCACCGTGGACGGCGGCGCGGTCGGGACGGTCGGCGTGGGCGACGGGGTGTCGGTCGGTGTCGCGGTCGGCGAGGTGGTGTCCGTCGGTGTGGCGGTGGCCGTCTCGGTGGCGGTCTCCGTCGGGGTCGCGGTCTCCGACGCCGTTTCGCTGGGCGTTTCGCTCGGCGTTTCGCTCGGCGTTTCGGCCGAGGTCTCGCTGTCCGTCGGAGTGGGCGTCAGGGTCTCCTCGACGGCGAACGACGCGTTCTGCGCGTCGGCGCCCGGCGCCGCGGCCTCCTTGGCGGTGACGCCCGGGTCGACCAGGGACAGTTCGAGTCCCTTGGGCAGCCCATCGGCGGCCGTGCCGTCGGCACGCACGACGCGCGCCTCGACGGCGTCGGAGGGCCCGACCCACAGCGGCTCCGACATTCCGGGCAGCTTCGCCTCGTCGTCGTCACGCTCCGCGCCGAGGTGCTGCTCCAGGTGCACCTCCAGCCAGCTGCTCCACCGGCCGGTCTCACGGCTGCGGGTGCGTACCTCCGCCGTGCCGTCGACCGTCGCATCCGGGTCCGCCCAGACGACGCCGACCATCGAGAAGGGGTCGGTGTCGGTGCGCGGGAGGGCCCGCTTCGAGTCGCCGGTGCCCTTGAGCGTCAGCTCGTGGACCGACGCCTTACGGGGCTTCGCTCCCTGATCCTCGGGAGCGTCGGGGTTGGCTATGGCGACGGTGACCGCCCCCGCGCCGCCGAGCACGACCGCACCAATGGTCAGCCAGGCGCGGCGCTTCAAGCTCATCGGTCTGTACGCATGCGAACTGCGCGGGCTCAAATGCCCCACCCCTCAAGAGAGTTCAAGTACCCAGAAGTCCATCGAGCCCCACCCGTCACACCGGGCGGCCCGGGGTACCCAGCGAGGCCCAGGGCTCGAACGTCACACCGAATCCCACGAAAGTGATGCGCATCACGGCGGCGACCGGTGGGCCTGTTTCGGGTGCGGTGAGGGTGACGTACGAGGCGGGGGAAAGGTTGTACGAATGTGAGTGGTTCCTGCCGTCCCGGGCCGTGACAACGAACACAGCCGGTTCCGCGTGATGTTTCGGGGCTCCTCGTCGCTGGGTCAGTGTCGGTCGATCGCCGGCACGGCGAAGGGCAGGGGGAATCATGAGTGGGGACGATCGGGCGATGGTGCCCCCAGCCTCGGCGATGCGCGCCTACACGATGGCGTTCGTCACCCGGCTCACGGAGCGCAACCGGCTGCCCCTGAACTACTCCGTCGCCAGTCTCCGGCTCGTCGATCTCGTGGTCGACGGTTTGCGGCGTGACCAGCCGGGGCGGGCCCAGGTGGACGGAATCCTGCTGGGCCTCGGCGCGTACACGGGCGAAGTGATCGTCCGCAGGGCCGGTGGTGAGTGGGTGGACTTCGACGCCACGCAACGGGAGTTGTTCCGGCAGACCGTGGGTGTGCGCATGCCCGACGGGCGGGTGTGGAATCCGCTCGGCAAGGTCGTCAACCGCTTCGAGTCGGGGCCGGAGGAGTCGGTGCAGCGGCTGTATCTCCTGCTGCACGGCCGCTCGGCTCAGCGAAAGGCCTTCTGCGGGTAGCCTGTTCGATTCCGCCGGTAGGAATCCTGTGACGTTTCCGCGCCCGCGGGCGCAGAACGGAAGGGGGCGTTGCCCCGACGGGAGCACGGGCACGGCGGTAGGTGCCGGAACAGGCTTTGAGTAGGGAAGTGTTGGGCACGGGCGGGGAACAGCGCCGCAACGAGAGGTACGACGCCGAGCTCGGCGATGCGGTCGAGCGGGCGCAGCAGGGGGACGAGGAAGCATTCGCCGTCGCGTACAGGCGGGTGCAGCCCGGCCTCCTGGGCTACGTGCGTGGGCTGGTGGGCGAGGACGCCGAGGACGTGACCTCCGAGGCGTGGCTGGAGATAGCCCGTGACCTGGGACGCTTCCGCGGTGACGGGGCCGGGTTCCGCGGCTGGACCGCGATGATCGCCCGCAATCGGGCGCTCGACCACCTCAGGAAGCAGAAGCGGCGGCCCCGCACCACCCTGATCGAACAGGACGTCCTCCAGCTGCCCGGCGGACATGACACCGCCGCCGCGGCCCTGGAGACGCTTTCCACGGAAGCGGCACTGGAGATCATCGGCACGCTGCCGCGCGAACAGGCCGAGGCCGTCCTGCTGCGGGTCGTCGTGGGCCTGGACGGTGCCGCGACGGCGCGGGTGCTCGGCAAGCGTTCGGGTGCCGTCCGCACCTCCGCGTACCGCGGACTCAAGAGACTGGCCGAGCAGTTGTCCCCGGGCGGGACGGGCGCTGTGACAAACAGGACGCGCCGTACGCTGAGGGATGAAGCATGAGAAACGAATCGCAGCGGCAGCCGCAGGCGCCGGACACACCCGAACTCGCCGCGCTGCTCGCGGCGGCCCGGCGTGCGGAGGCGCCCGGCGCGGACGACGAGCTGCGCGCGACCGCCGCCTTCCTGGCCGCGCGGGACGCGGGAGCCCACGCCGTGCGGTCGCCCTGGTGGCGGCGCCGCGACGACTGGCGTCCGGTCGGGCGGTGGCGCGGCGCGGGCTCGGTCCGGGTGATGCTCGGCGGGTTCGTGGTGGCGGCGATGCTGGGCGGGGTCGCGGTGGCCGCCGGTACCGGCGCACTGCCGACGCCGTTCGGTGACCGGGAGAAGAGCGCGCCGGACCCCGTACGCCCCGCGCACGGCACTCCCACGCCCACTGGTGAACACCGCTCCGGCGAGAGCCGGCCGACGCCCGACGGGAGCGTGACGGCGAAGGCGGCGCCGACCGGGCCCGGCTCCCCGCAGCCTTCCGGCGGTACGGACAGGGCGCGGGACGAAGCCGCGCTCTGCCGGGTGTACGCCAAGGTCCGGGACCGCGGAAAGGCGGCGGACGCCACCGCCTTCAGGCGGCTGGAGGCGGCCGCTGGCGACGCCTCGGATGCGGCGGTGACCGCCTACTGCGAGGCGCTGCTCGGCCGGCCGGCGCCGGGCTCGAAGGGCGCCCGGGACCATCCGGACGGCAAGGGGGCGAAGAAGGACGGGCCGGTGCCGCCGAGAGGGACGGACGGCGGAGCTTCCGCCGGAGCCGTCGGCGGGGGCCGGAACGGGGCCGCGAGCGGCAGCAAGGACGGCCCGGCCGCCGGCTGACCGGCGGGAGAGCCTCCTGAGCGGTGCTTCGGTGACCGTGATGCCACGGCGGATGCGCGATGCGGCCGCGACGGGGGAGCGCGATCCGGCGGCCGGCGGCAGTCGGGGCGGCGTTTCCCGTGTCAAAGCGTGTGCTTGGTGCGTGCGTAGTGGCGGCGAGCGCGAGCGCGATCGCGGTTGCCGCAGTCACCGGAGCTGCACCAGCGGCGACTGCTGCTGCGGGTCCGGTCGAGGAAGAACCAGCCGCGACCGGGGCCGTCGCAGCGGCGCACCTGCCTCGGCTTCCGGTCCGTCGCGGCCGTCGACACGAGCCGGAAACCCCTGGCGACAACCGGGGAAGCTATCTACTAATGTCAATGTTAGTAACGTTGTCGTTAGTATCATGCGTGGAAGTCGGCGGACATGGTGGACTTTGTAGGTCGTCGGCAGGAGCTGGCGACATTGGAGCGAGAGCTGCAGAAGGTGGCGGCAGGGGTTGGCGGGGAGCGACCCGGTCGGTGCGTGATGTTGCGTGGGCGGCGCCGGGTGGGCAAGTCGCGACTGGTCGAGCGGTTTGCGGAGCGCTCCGGGGCCCCGTTCTTGTTCTACGCGGCGACCGGTGCGTCCCCTGGAGATGATCTGGCACGGCTCGCCCGGGACGCCCAGGCATCGACGCTGCCGCTGGCGCGGCTGGTGGCCGCCGCACGGCCGGAGAGCTGGGACGCCGCGTTCGACGTGCTGGCTGCGGCGCTGCCCGCCGACCGGGCGAGCGTGCTGATCATCGACGAGGCGCCGTACTTGATGGATGCCGATGGCGCCTTTGAGGGGATGCTGCAACGGGCCTGGGACCGGGCGCTGGAGACCAAGCCAGTGCTGCTGGTCCTCATCGGCTCCGATCTGTCGATGATGGAGGCCCTGAACAGCTACGGACGCCCCTTCCATCAACGCGGCCGGGAGATGGTGCTAGGACCACTGAACCCCGCCGAAGTGGGGCAGATGCTCGGGTTGGAACCGGCGGAAGCCTTCGACGCCGCGCTGGTCACCGGCGGGCTGCCGCTGATCTGCGCAGAGTGGCCGCGAGGTGCAGGGCTGTGGGACTTCCTCGGTGAGGCGCTGAGCGACCCGGTCTCGGCCCTGCTGGTATCGGCCGAGCGCTCGCTGGCTGCCGAATTCCCTCCGCAGGCTCAGGCGCGGACGGTGCTGGCGGCCATCGGCAGTGGCGAGCGGACCTTCACCAACATCGCCCGTGCAGCCGGCGGAATCGGGGCCACGCCCCTGCAGCGAGCGCTGGAGCCGCTTACGAACAAGCGGATCGTCGCCGCGGAGCTGCCCGTATCGCTGCGTCCGTCGAAGGATCGCCGCTACCGGGTGTCAGATCCCTACCTGCGTTTTTGGCTGCACCTGCTCGGCCCGTCCATGGAGGAGATCGAGCGAGGGCGGGGCGATCTGACCTTGGCGCGCATCCGGGAGAACTGGACCAGCTGGCGCGGCCGGGCCGTCGAGCCCCTTGTCCGCGAGGCCCTGGCGCGGATACTGCCCGATGACAGGCTGCCCGCGGCCCCCGCAGTGGGCGGCTACTGGACCCGTACCAACGACGTCGAGATCGATATCGTCGGGGCGGACCGTGCCCCCATCGCCAAGGAACTGCTCTTCGTGGGCTCCATCAAGTGGCTGGAGCAGTCGCCCTTCGATCGGCGCGACCTGGCAGCTCTCCATCGACACCGAGCCGCGCTCACTGGCGATCCTGTTCCAGTCGTGGCGGTCTCGCGCAGCGGAGTCGACTGTCCGGGACTCGATGCCGCCTACGGCCCTGGCGATTTGCTGACCGCCTGGCCGCTGTGAGTGGCGGGTGGCGGGCGAGGCAAGGGAGTTGGGGAGCGCGATCAGGCCGGAGACGTGGCGGAGAAGTCCCGCAGACCTCGGCCCCTTGGGAGGAAGCGCATCGCCTGGGGAGGATCGAGGGAACGCCCGGACGCGTTGGCCACGCGTTGGCCACGGACTCCAACCGTCGAGTCGCCCCCGAAGGCTGTCGCGCCAGCGGTCGATGGCTCGCCGATGGGGCAGCCTGCGTGGAGTCAAGGAGTACGTGATGCAGGACGCCGACGTCGTGGAGTTCCGCTTCAACGTTTGAGCACCACGTCGCTCGCTGGGCGAACACGGAGGCCTGAAGGGCCCACGTTCTCGGTAGTGGACCCTTCTGGCCTGTTCCCTTGTTGGGGCAGCTCCCGTTCATCTGTCGTTCCCCCTCCTGGTCGGCACCGAGGGTGGTACGTTATTAGGTACCATTCGATAGGAGGGGCCAGGTCGTGTCCATAACCGCGAGCGAAGCCCGCAAGGCTCTCTTTCCGCTGATCAAGAAGGTCAACGACAATCACGAGGCCATCGAGATCGTCTCCAAGCACGGCAATGCCGTGCTCGTCTCCGCCGAGGATTACGCCGCGCTGCGCGAGGGCTCGTACTTGCTGCGCTCTCCGGCGAACGCGCGTCGGCTGCTCAAGGCGTACGAGAACGCCCTGGCCCACACCAACGTGTCGGAGCGCGAGCTGATCGATCCGGACTCGGCGGATGCTGGTGCGGGTGCCGCGTGAGGCTTGTCTTCGAGGATCAGGGCTGGGAGGACTACACGTCCTGGCTCAAGAACGACCGCAAAATGCTCGCCCGGATCAACAAGCTCATCGAGGACGTCAAGCGTGACCCGTTCTCGGGAATCGGCAAGCCCGAGCCGCTGAAATACCACTTGCCGGGGGCTTGGTCGAGGCGGATCGACGATGAGCACCGCCTCGTCTACCTGGTTACGCACAGGGAGATCGTCATCCTCGCTGCCCGGTACCACTACTGATCGCTGAGTGCGCGGTGTGTGCTGGGGCGCCCCTCCCCGTGCTGGGATATCACCCTGTTCCGCTTCCACGACCGGGAGCACGGCGAGGCCGCCAGCGATCTGGGCGCGGCGGAGAGCCCCGCCGATGTCGCCGCTGAGGTGTGGCGCCACTTGCCGGGCTACACGATGGCCCGGTGTGGGGTAAGCGCCGAGTGGGGAGTGGGCGGGGCCCGGAAGCTCGCAGAAGGACGGCGCAGCGCTTTGGCCAGGGGGAGGATCGGACGACGCCCGGACGCGTTGGCCACGCGTTGGCCACGCTCGGTCATGCAGAGGTCCCGCGCCCTGGGTATTACCTGGTCAGAGCGGGGGAAATGGGACGACGACCGGGGCCGCCACCCCCCACAGGAGAGGCCCCGGCCGTCTTCCACGAGGCCGCGTAACAGCCCCGTACTCATCTCAGCGTCGCGGGTGCGTTTTCTGTCACACCGCATCATGTCGGCAAGCTGTTGCGAGTTGTACAAGTCATGGACGTGGCACCGGGCGAGCACGTAGCGTGCTGAGTCGCGCAGAGTGGCGCAGCAGTGGTGACCAGCTGCGATTCATGACAGCAGGGCAGGTTGAGGGAGTGCTGGGGGACGACGCGGAGCTGACTGCCGCGGTGCTCGCGGCACAGGACGGGGACGAGGACGCCTTCCGTGCTGTGTACCGCGCTGTGCAGCCAAGGCTGTTGGGCTACATACGGACACTGGTCGGGGACGCGGACGCCGAGGACGTGGCGTCGGAGTCCTGGCTGCAGATAGCCCGGGACCTCGACCGGTTCAGCGGTGACGCCGACCGCTTCCGGGGGTGGGCGGCACGGATCGCGCGCAATCGCTCGCTCGATCACCTGCGGATGCGGAGCAGACGTCCTGCCATCGGCGGCGACGAGACCGAACTGACCGGCAAACCAGCCGAATCCGACACGGCGGACGAGGCGATCGAGGCGCTGGCCACCGGCCGCACCATGTCCCTCATCGCCCAGCTTCCCCAGGACCAGGCCGAAGCCGTCGTCCTGCGGGTGGTCGTCGGCCTCGACGCGAAGAGCGCGGCGCAGACGCTCGGAAAGCGCCCCGGCGCCGTACGCACCGCCGCTCACCGCGGACTCAAGCGGCTCGCGGAGCTGGTCGGCGCGGACAACGGCGTGGACGGCAGTCATTTGGACGGCGGTCTTCCGGAGGGCGGCCCCGCCGGTGCGAGACCGGGCGCCTCGGACGAGGACGGCACCACCACGGGCAAGGCCGCGGAACTCGGAGCTGTACCCTCGCAGCGCCCGGCCCGCAACGGTGTGGCGGCTCCCGCCGGTGTCACCCACGGTGTGACGCATTCGCGTCCGTGGACGCAGAAGGACATGTGATGGCCGACGAGCGGTACGAATGGCTCGACAAGGACGCGGCGGAGCAACTGCTCCGCGGCGAGCCGGTCGAACCCGCCGACGACCGCGCCCGCACCGACGCCCTGCGCCTCGCCGCCGCACTGGACGCGGCCAGGAACCTGCCGCCGGCCGGTGGCGAACTGCCCGGGGAGACCACGGCGCTCGCCGCGTTCCGCGAGGCGGCGCACACCCGCAGGCAGAGCGGCGCGGCCACGGGGCGGGCCACCCCGAGGGCGCAGGGCGCCAAGGCGGGGCCCAAGGCGGGGCTGTCCACGGCAGCACAGGACAGGCTTCCGTCCGTACGGATGGGAGGCGGGCGCCCGCCCGCCGGCCGCAGGCCGCGCTGGAGCCGCCCCACCCGCTACGGCTTCGTGCTCTCGCTCGCGGGCTGCGCGCTCGGCGGGGTGGCGGTCGCCTCGGGTGCCGGGATGCTCCCCGGACCGTTCGACGGCCAGGGCTCGCCGCTCCCCGCCGCATCCGTATCGTCGGCGGCCTCCCCGGAGGCACTGGCCTCCGAACTGCCGTCGGCCCAGGGCCCCTCCCTCAGCCCGCCCGGCACGGCCCCCGGCCCGCGTACGTCGGAACCGTCCGGGGACTCCGCACCGGGAAGCGGCCCAAGCGGCCGCGACAGCGACGACGACTCCGCGGAGAGTCCGGGCGCCGGCGGGGGCGGTCCGGACGAGTCCGGGAACTGGCGGCGCCCCGGGGACGAGGCCGACGAGAACCACACGCCGGAGCGACCCGGCGATGCCGGCTCCCGCGAGGTGTACGAGAAGGCCGCCAAGGCGTGCCGGGACTACCGCGCGGGCACGCTCGACCGGGCCACCAAGCGCCGCCTCGTCGAGATGGCCAAGAGCGAGGACAACCTGGACCGGTTCTGCGCGCGCCTCGACGACAAGGACAACAGGAACGGCGGCACCGAAGAGAGCGGCTCCGACTCCAGCGAACCTGACAGCGCCCCGGGCTCCGACGGCCGAGGCAGCGGAGACAGCGGCAGCGGCGGCGAACCGGGCGAGGGCGGTTCGGGCGCGCTCCCGTCGATCTCCTTCCGTACGGCCCCGCCGTCCCCCGACGCGTCTCCGGACCCGTCCTCCCACGCGAGCGCGGGCACGGGCACGAGCACGGGCGCCGGCTCCGCTCCTGCGGCGTCCGCCTCCGCCGTTGCCTCCTCCCGCTGAGTCCCGTTCACTCCCTCGGGCGACCGCCCGGACCACAGGTGTGACATTTTTCGGCGGTCAGGCGCAGTACTGAGTGAGCCGACTGGTCATCGGCCGCGCAATGAGCCGGGGTTCCCCCCGTACCTTCGGCTCAGCGCACCTGGCGCGGGCGGGACACGTTCCCCCGGTCCCGCCCGCGCCCCTTACCTACCGCCTCGCCCACCCGGCTCACCAGTAGACGACGACCTTGTCGCCGTTCTTCACCTGGGCGAAGAGCGAGGCGATCTTCCCCTCGTCCCGGACGTTCACGCAGCCGTGCGAGGCCCCGCTGTAGCCGCGGGCCGCGAAGTCAGGCGAGTAGTGGACCGCCTGGCCGCCGCTGAAGAACATCGCGTACGGCATCGGGGTGTCGTAGAGCGTCGAGACGTGGTGACGGGACTTCCAGTACACGGAGAACGTGCCCTCGCGGGTGGGCGTGTACTGCGAGCCGAACCGCACGTCCATCGACGAGAGGACCCGGCCGTCGATCATCCACGACAGCGTCCGGCTGTTCTTGCTGATGCACAGCACGCGGCCCGTCATACAGCGCTCGTCGGGCTTGGCCGCGGGGCGTCCGGTGGGCGGGGTCAGCTCGGCGGCCGTCGGCTTCCGCGTCATCCCGAGGAGCTTCTGCCAGGTGACGGTGTCGGTCCCGCCCGTGCGGGGAAGGCCCCGCTTGCCCTGGAAGGACCGCACGGCGCTGACGGTGACGGACCCGTAGTAGCCCGTGGGGGAGCGGTCGAAGTGGCCGATCTGGCGGAGGCGGGCCTGGAGCTCCCGTACCTGCGCGCCCTGGGAGCCCGTCGATATCAGGGTCCTGGGTTTCACAGGTGCCTCGGTGGTCTTCGTCGGCGACGGCTTCGGCGGGGCCGTGGCGGACGGGCTCGCGGCCGGACTGCTCGCCCCGCCGCCCGGGTTCGCGGCCGGACTGCTCGCCCCGCCGCCCGGTTTCGCGTCGGCGGTGGGGTCCGTCGTCGCCGGGGGTGCCACCCGCTGAGCCCCGCCGACGGTCTCCGGCGTACAGCCCGTGGCCAGGGCGGTGACGGCGAGCATCCCGACGGCGACCGCCGCGGTGGTGCGCCGTCCGCGGCCCTTCGCGCTCACGCTGGTGCCTGTCATCCGCTGCCCCCTGGGCTCGTCCACTGCTCCGGTATCTCCCTGGACGGATTCCCGTCCTGCCCGGTTGCCGAATCCTGCGCATGATGGGGAGCGTCGGTCCGGACCCGGGCAGGTCCTGTGAGCAAGGTCCCAGCCGGTGGCTCTCCGCCGCCCGGCCGGCCGCCGCTAAAGTCCGTCGCGAACCTCGACACCCCCAGGCCGGCATGCACGGGAGGCACAGCACATGACGCGTGAGTCCGAGTCGGGACTGCCCATCGAGCCGGTCTACGGACCGGACACCCTCGACGGCTGGGACCCGGCCGAGAAGCTGGGCGCGCCGGGCGCGTACCCCTTCACTCGTGGTGTCTACCCCAGCATGTACACCGGCCGTCCGTGGACGATGCGGCAGTACGCGGGCTTCGGCACCGCCACCGAGTCGAACGCCCGCTACAAGCAGCTGATCGCCAACGGCACGATGGGCCTCTCCGTCGCCTTCGACCTGCCCACCCAGATGGGCCACGACTCCGACGCGCCCCTCGCGTCCGGAGAGGTCGGCAAGGTCGGGGTCGCGATCGACTCGATCGACGACATGCGGGTGCTGTTCGGCGGGATCCCGCTGGACAAGGTGTCGACGTCGATGACGATCAACGCCCCCGCCTCCCTGCTGCTGCTCCTGTACCAGCTGGTCGCGGAGGAGCAGGGAGTCCCGGCGGAGCGGCTCACCGGCACGATCCAGAACGACGTGCTGAAGGAGTACATCGCGCGGGGCACCTACATCTTCCCGCCGAAGCCGTCCCTGCGGCTGATCGCCGACATCTTCAAGTACTGCCGGGACGAGATCCCGAAGTGGAACACCATCTCCATCTCCGGTTACCACATGGCGGAGGCCGGCGCCTCGCCCGCGCAGGAGATCGCGTTCACTCTGGCCGACGGCATCGAGTACGTCCGTACGGCCGTGGCCGCCGGCATGGACGTCGACGACTTCGCGCCCCGGCTCTCCTTCTTCTTCGTCGCCCGTACGACGATCCTCGAAGAGGTCGCCAAGTTCCGTGCCGCCCGCCGGATCTGGGCGAAGGTGATGAAGGAGGAGTTCGGCGCGGAGAACCCGAAGTCGCTGATGCTGCGCTTCCACACCCAGACGGCGGGCGTCCAGCTCACCGCCCAGCAGCCCGAGGTCAACCTGGTGCGCGTCGCCGTGCAGGGGCTGGCGGCCGTCCTCGGCGGCACGCAGTCGCTGCACACCAACTCGTTCGACGAGGCGATCGCGCTCCCCACCGACAAGTCCGCCCGGCTGGCGCTGCGTACGCAGCAGGTCCTGGCGTACGAGACGGACGTCACCGCCACCGTCGACCCGTTCGCCGGGTCGTACGTCGTCGAGAAGATGACCGACGACGTGGAGGCGGCGGCCCTGGAGCTGATGCTCAGGGTCGAGGACATGGGAGGCGCCGTCAACGCGATCGAGCGCGGCTTCCAGAAGGGCGAGATCGAGCGCAGCGCCTACCGCGTCGCGCTGGAGACGGACAGCGCGGAACGCGTGGTCGTCGGCGTCAACCGCTTCCAGCTCGACGAGGAGGAGCCGTACGAGCCGCTGCGCGTCGACCCGGCGATCGAGGCCCAGCAGGCGGCCCGGCTGGCGAAGCTGCGCGCCGAACGCGACCAGGGCGCGGTGGACGCCGCGCTGGCGGAGCTGAAGAAGGCGGCGGGCGGTACGGACAACGTCCTCTACCCGATGAAGGACGCGCTGAAGGCGCGGGCGACGGTGGGCGAGGTCTGCGACGCGCTGCGGGAGGTCTGGGGGACGTACGTCCCCACGGACGCGTTCTGAGACGGGCGCACCGCCTCGGCGGCCCCTGTCGTGAGACCCCAGGACGGAGTGTCGTACCCGCGTGCGACACTCCGTTCATGCTGGGTGTCACCGATCTTCCGACCTATCTCGCCGGCCTGGTGTTGATCATTCTGCTGCCGGGGCCCAATTCGCTGTACGTGCTGTCAGTCGCCGCCCGCCGCGGCGTACGGACCGGCTATGTGGCAGCGGCCGGAGTCTGGACAGGGGACACCATCCTGATGACGCTGTCCGCGCTGGGCGCCGCCTCCCTGCTCCAGACGACGCCGGTGCTCTTCGCCCTCGTCAAGTACGTGGGCGCGGGCTATCTGACCTGGCTGGCCATCGGGATGCTCCGGGCCGCCGTGTCCATGTGGCGCGACCGGCGCAGGCAGCTGGAGGAACTGGCGGCGGAGACCGGGGCACCGGCCGCGGCCGGTGCGATGGAGCGGCCCTACCGACGGGCCCTGGTCGTCAGCGTCTTCAACCCGAAGGCGATCCTGTTCCTGATCTCCTTCTTCGTGCAGTTCGTCGACCCGGGCTACGCCTATCCGGCCCTGTCCTTCCTGCTCCTGGGCACGCTGCTCCAGGTCGCCAGCTTCCTCTACCTCTCGATGCTGATATTCGGCGGCACCCGCCTGGCCGCCGTCTTCCGCCGCCGCAAGCGGCTGTCGGCCGGGGCCACTTCGGCGGCGGGTGTGCTCTTCCTCGGCTTCGCGGCCAAGCTCTCGTTCAGCAGCGTGTGAGCCGTCGCCGGACCCTGCCGGCGGTCAGTGGTGCCAGGCTTTGCCGCCCACGTTGTGGATCATGCGCTGCAGGACCTTGAGGGCGGCGACGAACTCCTCGTCCGGAATCCCGGCGTGGATCTCCGCGCTCGCCCGGCCGACCCGTTCGGCCGCCTCCGCGCGCAGGGCGTGGCCCGCGGCGGTCAGCCGCAGCCGGGTGGTGGCGTCCTCGGTGACCAGGCCCCGGTCGATGAGGGTGTCGATCTCGGGCTCCAGCGCGTCCCCGACGTTCAGGTAGCCGCGGAGCATCGCGACCACCTCGGCGCGCGGCCTGCCCGCCTCGTCCGCGTCGACGAGCTGGTTGAGAACCCACCAGGGCGGCTGGGTGAGGCCGTGCTCGGCGAGAGCGGCGCGGATGTGGGTCACGGTGGCTTCGTGGGCGGCCCAGCTCCAGTAACCGATGGGCTGCCGTGCGAGTCCCGCGTCATCGTGTGAGTAGTTCATGGCCGCAACCGTAGAAGCTCAAGCGGACTTGAGGTCAAGGCCCTGCCGCACGGAGGGGCGGGCGTCCGGTGTCACACCGGCGTCGCCCAGAGTTCATCCTCTGTCGCAGCAACGGCCACTCGGCCCTCGACGCCTTTCATTAGCTTGGGCGGCTACATGATCGAAGGCGAGGGCCGGCGTGCCAAAACTGTCCGTTGTCGTACCGCTCCACAATGTCGCCCCGTACGCCGACACCACCCTGGGAAGTCTGGCCCGCAACACGGACGCGGACGTCGAGTTCGTGCTGGTCGACGACTGTTCCACGGACGCGACACCGTCCGTCATCGACCGCTGGGCCGGGCGGCTCCCGCAGGCCCGCGTCATCAGACACGACACGAACGTGGGCATCGCCGCCGCGCGCAACAGCGGGATCGAGGCCGCGAGCGGTGAATACCTCACCTTCCTCGACGGCGACGACTGGTACGCCCCGGGCCACCTGTCCCAGCTGCTGCGCGCCGCCGAGGAGCTGGACGTCGACTTCGTCCGTAACGACCACGTTCAGTCGACGGACACCACCCGTGTCATCCGCCGTGCTCCCGCACGCGTCCGGGACGAGGCGGTCGACCCGCGGGCCGGGATCGCGTACCCCGACATGGAGACGATGGTCGACTACCCCTTCGTGTGGGCCGGGCTCTACCACCGCCGGCTCTTCGAGGACGGCGCCATGCGCTTCGACGCCGAACTGCGCACCGCCGAGGACCGCCTGTGGACCTGGCGACTGCATCTGCGGGCGCGGAGCTACGCCGCCCTGGGGCTCTACGGGATCTTCTACCGGCGCGGAGTGACCACGTCACTGACCCAGATCAAGGACTCCCGTCAGCTGGACTTCTTCCCCGCCTACGACACCCTGCTCAGGGAGCTCGCACAGGACCGGGACGCGGACCTCCTGCTGCCCAAGGCGGTCCGTACGTACTGCGCGCTGATCGCCTTCCACGGCGAGCGGTCCACCGACTACGAGGCCGCGACCGCACGCCGGCTGCGACTCGCGTCGACCGGCGCTCTGCACCGCATGCCCCAGCAGGTGCTGGACCACACCCTGAACACGATGGACACCAAGCGCAGCACAGTGCTCCGGCGCCTGCGTGACAAGCAGAAGGCCGTCTGACCCATGCCCACGCGCACCCAGATCTTCCAGGTGTCGACCCTGTACGGGGCCGCCACGCTCGCCGCCGCGCTCGACGCGGGGCAGTTCGGACCACCGTCGGACAGCCGCCGCATCCTGCTGGTGTGCAACAACGCGGCGGTCCCTGAGGCGAGTCCCGGCCTGGACGAGATGCGTGGTTACGACCGCATCGCCGCCCGCTTCGACACCGTCATCAGCTGGAACGAGGCGATCCGCCCGTACCACCCGAACGGCTGGGGCCCGCGCGCCGAGGAGACCGTGCTCTGGCAGCGTGCCTTCCGGCTGGCCTGGGACCTGGGCGAAGGCCCCGTCGAACTGGCCCTGGAATCCATCCAGGTCAACCCGGCCCGGGCACTCGCCGCGATCTTCTCCGAGAGCCCCCTGCACGTGTACGCGGACGGGCTCATGAGCTACGGGCCGACCCGCAACAAGCTGCCGGTGGCGCTGGGCTGCCGCATCCGGCGCGTCCTGCATCTCGACCTGGTCCCCGGACTCAGGCCGATGCTGCTCTCCGAGTTCGACGTGGAGCCCGAGCTCGTACCCGCCGACGCCATGCGCAAGGTCCTCGGTGAGATCGCCGGGTCCGCGGACGGCGACCGGCAGCTCACCGAGGTGGTGGCCCAGGCGCCCACCGCCGTACTCCTCGGGCAGTACCTCGCCGCGCTCGGCATCCTCACCGCCGAGGAGGAGGAGGACCTGCACATCCGCATGCTGCGGGGTGCGGCCCGGGCCGGTCACACGTCGATCCTCTTCAAGCCGCACCCCACCGCCCCCGCCCGCTACTCCGAGGCGCTGGACGGCGCGGCGGCCGAGGCCGGGGTCCGGCTCACCACGATGAACACCCCGCTGCTGGCCGAGACGCTCTTCGAGCGGTGCGCGCCCACGCTCGTCGTCGGCTGCTTCTCCACCGCGATGCTCACGGCCGCGGCGTACTACGGCATCCCCGTCGCCCGCGTCGGCACGGGCCCGCTGCTGGACCGGCTCACCCCGTACGAGAACAGCAACCGCGTGCCGCTGACGATCGTCGACCACCTCGTGCCCGATCTGGAGCAGCACGCCGCCGACGGGGTGCCCCCGCTGCCCGGCAGCGCCCCGGACACCCTCGCCCCGCTGGTCCGTACGGTCGGCTACTGCATGCAGTCCCGCCTCCATCCCGGGCTGCGCGGAGAGGCCGAGGCGTGGCTGCGGGAGCGGCTGGACAGCAGCACGCAGCACTACTTCAAGCGGCGCCGCCTCGGAAAGCTGTCGCTGCCCGGCGGCAGCGTCCAGGGCGCCGCGGTCCGACTGCGCCGGACCGCCCGGCGTACCCGCGCCGGCCTGGGCTTCTGAGGACTTCGATGTCATCCACCGCCCCCGTCACCACCGTGACCCCGGACGCCGTCGCTCCGGCCGGCCGGCCCGAGCGTGAACACCGGTACGACGTCGACCTGATCAGGCTGCTGGCCTCCGTGGGAGTGATCCTCTGTCACTCCGGCTCCGCGTTCCTGGACGCCGTGGGGCGTACGGAGGCGG
This sequence comes from Streptomyces sp. NPDC058620, assembly GCF_042717135.1. Lineage (NCBI taxonomy): Bacteria > Bacillati > Actinomycetota > Actinomycetes > Kitasatosporales > Streptomycetaceae > Streptomyces > Streptomyces sp. NPDC058620. The sequence continues at coordinate 16,985 of NZ_JBHXQO010000047.1, read as the reverse complement.
GCGGGCCCGGCGTGTACTGGGCCGGGATCGTCGGCGACTCCGCCAGCCGGTTCGCCGTGCCGATGTTCTTCGCGATCGCCGGCTGGGTGATCCTGGTCGGCGCCCCGCCGAAGGACGGCAGGCGGCTGCGGCAGCGGATCGTGCGCATCCTCGTGCCGCTCGGCGCCTGGACGGTCATCTACCTCGCCTGGGGCAGATGGCGCGGCACGAACGACGGTCCGGTCACCGGGCTGGCGCGCGACGCGCTGTTCGGCTCCGTCCGGCCCGCGTTCCACCTCTGGTACCTGTACGCCTACGTGCCCGTGATCCTGCTGCTGGCCTTCGTCGTGATGGTGAAGTCGGGGAAGCGGCCGTGGGGCCTCGGTGCCGCCCTGCTCGGACTCGCGCTGGCCCCGGTGCTGCTCGGTGACGTGGGCCGGGTCACCGGCTGGGACATGCCCCGGCTCGGCTGGACGTTCGCCCCGTACCAGCTCGTGTACGCGGCCGCAGGTGCGCTGCTGGTGGCACTGCCGGCCGGGGCCGCGGGCCGGTGGCGCGCCCTGTGGGTCCTGCCGGCGGTGGCGGGGTTCGGGGGAGTGGTCTGGTACCAGCACGACATCCACTACGCGATCCCGTACGGCAGCCTGTTCGTCGCCCTGTTCACGGGTGGGGTGCTGCTCTCGCTGCACCGGCTGCGGATTCCCGGGCGGCTGCGCCCGCACCTGGTCCGGCTGGGCAACGCCTCGTTCGGCGCCTATCTCGTCCATCTGCTGGTGCTGACCGCGCTCTCGCGGTGGTTCATCTCCGACGGCCTCGGGACGGCCGCGGCGGCGGCCGCTCTCACCGGACTCGTCGCGGCGACCACGCTGCTGTCCTTCGGCGCGGCCCTCCTCTGGGGCCGCCTGGGCCTGACCCGCCTGCTGGGCTGAGACCCGGACGCACGGAAGCCGGGCCCGCGCTGAGAAGCGGGCCCGGCTTCCGCACGCTCAGCGCCGGACGGTCCGTCCCAGCCGGCGCGCCCGTCCCGCCGCCCTGCGCAGGGCCGGGCTGCGGGAGAGGGCGGCGAGCCTGCCGGGCAGGCCACCGGGGAGACCGAGCACCGTCAGCCTGCGGCGCGGAAAGAGCTCCTGCTCGGCGGGGGTGATGCCGTCCGCGAGATACGCGGTCGCCGCGGGCCGCAGCTCGGCATGGATGCGGGGCTGTGCCACGAACCCGAGTGCGATGACGAGCCGCCCGGGGTTGGCGGGCGCCCGCGTCAGCCGCGTCTCCAGTTCCGGGAGCAGGGTGTGGGCGAGGACCACGGGGACCCGGTCGCCGTGCTCGAACGGGGTGAGCCGTTCCAGCACCTCCCGCGTCCCGGTGCTCGCCACGTCGAGACCGTACAACTGCCGTGCGGTGAAGAGCGCGGCGGAGACGCAGCCGACGACGAGCGCGGGCCGCACCTGCTCGAACAGCGTCTCCGGAAGCAGGGACGGATCGAGCACGGTCAGCTCCGCACCCAGCCGTTCGGCCTCCGACTCCAGCGGGCCGGGCCGGTGGGCCGGCGCGGTGGCATGCGGGCTGAGGACCAGGCTCCGGTGCCCGAGCGCGACGGCGCCGCGCAGCATCCGCAGCCGCACCTCCTCTTCCTCCTCCGGGCCGACGCCCGGGAGGTGTTCTCCGATGAGGAGCGCCGGAGCGCGGTAGGGAACCTCCGGCGCGGGCGAGGCCGCGCCGACCTTCCGGAAGACCGCGCGGACGGCGTCGTCCGGAATGACCTCGGCCTCCACACCGAACTCCGTGAGCAGCAACGGCTTCACACCCGGGACCAGCCCGAGGTGCAGGAGCCGGCGCACCCGCGTGCCCAGCAGCGGGTCGAGCTTGCTCCCGGTGGGCCCGTAGCCCGCCAGCCCGTCCTCGTACACATGCACGGGTGTGCCGAGGAAGATTCCGGTGACGGCGACGGCCGGTCCCGCCTCGACGGAGTCGACGGTCAATTCGAGGTCGTCGTCGTCGAGTTGCCACAGCCGGCGCAGATGGCGTTCCCACAGCGGGGCGTCACTGGGCCGGGGCGACCAGCCCGACGGGTGGAACGGCGCGATCGCCGCGTTCCAGGAGAGCACCTCGTCGAACCGGTCGCGGAGCGCGTCGAAGCCCGGCAGCTCGTCGAAGGAAGGGCTGACCTCGGGCTCGGCGGCCCTGTTGCTGACGAGGAGAACCCGTCGGCGGGCGGGACGGAAGCAGCCCGCGTCGATGGCGGCGGCCAGCGTCGCCGCACCGTGCAGGGTGGACGCGCAGAAGATCTGAGTGGTCATGCCGCCGCACCCGTGCCCGTGGTGGGACGGCGGCGCAGCCGCCGCAGCCGGGAAGCCCTGTCGATGCCCATGGAGTCGATCGTCTCTTCCAGAATGTCCTGCGGCATACGGCGCAGTGCGGCGGCGCTCATCGAGCGGAGCTTGCGGGCCACGCCGGGTTCGAGAGCGGAAATGTTGCCCAGATGATGGGAGATGACGGCGCAGTAGGTACGGACCGCCTTCGGAAGAAGCGTTTCCGCCTCCCTGTCCTGAGCGGTTTCCTCGATGACCTGATCGAAAGCGCGAATGAAATCGAGCTGCCGTATGTCCCCGGCCTGGGTGAGGGAGGACGCGACGCCCCGCCGGTAGAAGACGCCGAGCAGGCCGACGGCCGCGAAGGAATCCGCCTCCCGGTGCAGCCGCCAGATCCACGGCCGGTCCTCCGCGGTGCGCAGCCCGTGCGTGAAGTGGATCAGCCCGCGGTCGACCAGCCGGCGGTGGTAGACCCCGGCCCAGGCGTACGGATAGTCGACGGAGGTGGTGCGGCCGGCCGGGAGGATGGCCTCGCGCGGACTCATCGGGACGTCCCGCAGACCGTGCGGAACCCGGCGCACCGCACGGGACTTGCCCTTGCACTGCACATGGTCGGTGCGCAGGAAGTCGCAGTCCAGCCGGTCCATCGCGGCGACCAGGCCGGCGCAGTGGCCGGGGGCCAGCCAGTCGTCACCGTCGAGGAAGGTGACGTACTCGCCCCTCGACGCGTCGAGGCCCGTGTTGCGGGCCGTCGCCAGCCCCTCGTTGCGCTCGTGGCGTCTCAGCACCACCCCGGGGATCTCCTCCCGCGCGCGGCGCAGGAGGTCCGGCGTCCCGTCGGTCGAACAGTCGTCGACGAGGATGAACTCGAAGTCCTCCCGGGCATTGGCCCGCAGGCTTCTCAGGGTGTCGGGCGCGTATGTCTGCACGTTGAAGAACGGCACGATGACGGAGAGCTTAACCACCCGCATCACGCTAGGGCCGACCCCGGCATTTGCCCTGTCCCCAGCAAGGATGCTGAGTGAACGGCGAATGTCGGAATGATGAACCAGGTTGATTACAAAGGAATTTCAGGGCCGGAACGGCCCATTCCTGGGTTGATTCGCCAACCGTCGGTGGGCTGTTAACCATTTGTTGCCGCCACGTTGGGCCGCTCCTCGGAATGCCTTCCTAACTTCTAGGACGTGCCCCCACGTACCAGCAATACGGCTGATCAGGCCGTTACCGCCTCCGACGGCAGCACGGCGCTCCGCGTAGCCGTGCTCGCCGACTCCGACACCCGGTGGAAATGGGGCGCGCTCACCGCGCGCCGCCTCACCACCGGCACCGACGCGTCGCTCGCACACGAACGCCCCGTCGAGGTCAGCGGACTGCTGCTGCGCGGCCGGGCCACGCCCACGCCCCGGCAGCTCGCCGAGGTCGGCGAAGTGGGTATCGAGGCCGGACGCGTACGTGAGGTGACGGCGGTCGAGTTCCTGCACACGGTGCGGGACGAGGGCTACGACATCGTGGTCCTCGCCCTCGTCGGCGGCGCCGTCCAGGCGATGCTGCACGGACTCGCCGCGCTGGAGCTGCCCCGCAGGCCTGTGATCGTCACCGGTTACGTGGGCGTCGTCTACGAGAAGCTCGCGGACGGACTCCTCCTGCGCCACGGCGCGGACGTCGTCCTCGCCAACTCCCGCCACGACGCCGGGCGTTTCCGCGCGGTGTACGAGGGGGTGGGCGCCGATGCATCGGCCGTCACGGAGGCCGCGCTGCCGTTCCTCGGCGGCGCGCCGCACCGGCCGGAGGAGGGGCGCGACACCGTCGTGTTCGCCGCCCAGCCCTCCGTACCGGCATCCCGCGCCGACCGTACGTACCTGCTGCGCAGGCTCATCGAGCACGCCAGGCTGCACCCCCGCCGCGAGGTGCTGCTGAAGCTGCGCTCCAAGCCGGGCGAGCACACCACGCACATCGAGGAACTGCCCTACCAGCGGCTCGCGGAGAAGCTCCCGGGCGGTCTGCCGCCCAACTTCCGCCTGGTGTACGGGCACATGGGCGAGGTCCTGGACCGCACCGACCTGCTCGTCACCGTCTCCTCGACGGCCGCGCTCGAATCCCTGCACCGGCGGATACCGACCGCCGTCCTCTCGGACCTCGGCGTCCGCGAGACCCTCGGCAACCACCACTTCATCGGCTCCGGACTCCTCACGTCCTGGGACCGGCTGGACGGCGGTTTCCGGCCCCGGCCCGACGAGGAGTGGCTGGCCGGCCAGGGTGTCGCCGCCGACGGGACGTACGCCACGGCGTACGACACCGCACGGGCCACGGTCACCGCCCTGCTGGAGCGGGACCAGCTCCCGCCCCTCGCCCCCTACTACACACCCGCCACCGCCCCGGGCTACCTCCCCGGCATCCTCGCCCGCCACCACCTGGGCCCCGACGGCCACCCGCTGCCGGGCGCCGTGACCCCCAGGGAGACCGGCCGGGTCAGGGGAGTGGTGCGCGAAACCGTACGCAACGCGGCACGCGGGGCCTACCGGCAGGGCGTCCAGCGCGTCGCCCCGGTGATCCGCCGGATGGGCGAGCTGTGACCGGGCGACCCGCGGACTCCCGCGCCGACACCGGGCGACCCGCGGACTCCCGCGCCGACACCGGGCGACCCGAGAACTCCCGCGCCGAGAACACCACTTCAGGAGCTTCCATGACGCCGACGACGACCCCGACCGTGCTCGCAGTGATCCCCGCCCGCGGCGGCTCCAAGGGCGTCCCCGCCAAGAACCTCGCCCAGGTCGGCGGCGTCCCCCTCGTCGCCCGTGCCGTCCGCGCCTGCCTCGGCTCCACCGAGGTCACCGACGTCGTCGTCACCACCGACGACCCGGCCATCGCGGAAGCGGCCGCGGACGCGGCCGCCGCGCTCGGCGAAGCCGCCCGGCTGCACTGCGTCCAGCGTCCCGAGGCCATCGCCGGGGACACCGCGACCAGCGAGGCCGCCGTCCTGCACGCGCTCGACAGCTACGAGGAACTGCCCGGCCGGACCGCTGACGTGGTGCTCCTGGTGCAGTGCACCAGCCCCTTCGTCACCCGCGAGGACATCGACGGCGTCGCCGCAGCGGTCGCCCGCGAGGGTGCCGACACGGCCGTCACCGTCGCTCCGTTCCACGGTTTCGTCTGGCGCGACGGCCACGCGGTGGAGGACGACACCTACGGCGTCAACCACGACAAGGCCGTACGCCCCCGTCGGCAGGACCGCCCGCAGGACCTGCTGGAGACCGGCGCCGCTTACGCCATGGCCGTGCCGGGCTTCCGTACCCACCGCCACCGCTTCTTCGGCCACACCGCGCTGGTGCGCACCGACCCGGCCCGCGTGCTGGAGATCGACGACCCGCACGACCTGGCCCGCGCCCGCGCCCTCGCGCCGCTCCTGGACCCCTCACCGCTGCCCACCCGCGAGGACATCGACGCCGTCGTCCTCGACTTCGACGGCACGCAGACCGACGACCGGGTCCTCATCGACTCCGACGGACGCGAAACGGTCGCCGTCCACCGGGGCGACGGCCTGGGCATCGCGGCCATGCGCAAGGCGGGCCTGCCGCTCCTGATCCTCTCCACGGAACAGAACCCGGTCGTCGCCGCCCGCGCCCGCAAGCTCCAGATCCCCGTCCTGCACGGCATCGACCGCAAGGACGAGGCGCTCAAGCAGTGGTGCGAGGAGCAGTCCATCGCCCCCGAGCGCGTCCTCTACGTCGGCAACGACGTCAACGACCTGCCCTGCTTCGGCCTCGCGGGCTGGCCCGTCGCCGTCGCCAGTGCCCACGACTCGGTACGCGCCGCCGCGCGTGCCGTCACGACCACCCCCGGCGGCTACGGCGCCATCCGCGAGATCGCGGCCTGGCTCCTGGGCCCCACCCTCACCACCCCTTCCACCACCCCTGTCTCCACCCCCACCAAGTAAGGAACGCACCACCATGAGCAACACCTCCCGTCTGCGCACGCTCGGCACCCGTACCGCGGGCCCCGGCCGCCCCGTCTACGTCACCGGCGAGATCGGCATCAACCACAACGGTGACCTCGACAACGCCCTCGCGCTGATCGACGTGGCCGCCGAAGCCGGCTGTGACGCCGTCAAGTTCCAGAAGCGCACCCCGGAGATCTGCACCCCGCGCGACCAGTGGGACATCGAGCGGGACACCCCCTGGGGCCGGATGACGTACATCGACTACCGCCACCGCGTCGAGTTCGGCGAGGACGAGTACCGCACGATCTCCGACCACTGCGCCAAGCGCGGCATCGACTGGTTCGCCTCCCCGTGGGACACCGAGGCCGTCGCCTTCCTGGAGAAGTTCGACGTCCCCGCCCACAAGGTGGCCTCCGCCTCCCTCACCGACGACGAGCTGCTGCGCGCGCTCCGCGCGACCGGCCGCACGATCATCCTCTCCACCGGCATGTCGACCCCGCGCCAGATCCGCCACGCGGTGGAGGTCCTGGGCTCGGACAACATCCTGCTCTGCCACGCCACCTCGACGTACCCGGCGAAGGCGGAGGAGCTCAACCTCCGGGTGATCAACACCCTCCAGCAGGAGTACCCCAACGTCCCGATCGGCTACAGCGGCCACGAGACGGGCCTCCAGACCACGCTGGCCGCCGTCGCGCTCGGCGCCGCGTTCGTCGAGCGCCACATCACCCTCGACCGCGCCATGTGGGGCTCCGACCAGGCCGCCTCCGTCGAGCCGCAGGGCCTGACCCGCCTGGTCCGCGACATCCGCACCATCGAGGCGTCCCTCGGTGACGGCGTCAAGAAGGTGTACGAGTCGGAGCTCGGCCCGATGAAGAAGCTCCGCCGCGTCGCGGGCGTCGTCGCCGAGGGCGACGCGACCGCCGAGCCGGTCGCGGTCTGAGCGCCGACCGGTGAACCTCGCCTTCGTCGAGAGCCCGGTCCAGCTCCTGAACGTCCTGGAGTGGACCTATGCAAGGGGAGGACCCGACGCGACCACCACCACGGTCGTCGTCCTCCCCCCGGTCGACCCGATGTCGCGCGGTCAGCTGCGCCGGATGGCAGAGCTGGCCCGCGACGAGGGCATCACCGTGCGATGGCAGGAGGCGCGCGGCGACGCCGGCGCACCCCTGAAGACGCTCCGTGCCCTGGCGGGCCTCGTCCGCCGGGCCGAGCACATCGTCATCGGCGACCCGTTCTCCCGCTACGTACAGCTCCTCCTCACGATGGTCCGCGCCCGGCGCCTCACGGTGGTCGACGACGGCACGGCCACCATGGAGTTCGTGGCCCAGCTGGCCCGGGGCGAACGCCTCGTGCGCTGGCACCGCAGGGGTGGCAGCAAGGGCCCGCGCGAACTGGTGCTGGCCCCGGTCACGGCCGCCGCCCGCCGCCGCTTCACCCCTTCGGCGACCCACACGGTCGAGGTGTTCACCGCGATGCCGGTCGAGGCTCCGCCCGGCATCGTGGTGACCCCGAACGAGTTCGCCTGGACCCGGGCGCGCTTCGGGCCGCCCCTGATCACCCGCGGTGCCGACCTGGTCGGCACCTCCCTGGTCGAGACGGGCGTGGTCGACCCGGTCCCGTACCAGGAGGCGGTCCTCGCCCTGGCCCGCACCCACAACGCCACCCGCTACTTCGCGCACCGCCGCGAATCCGCGGACAAACTCCACGCCCTGGAAGCCGCCACCGGACTGGAGATAGTCCGCCCGGACCTCCCCCTGGAACTCATCGCCCGCCGCGGCCCCATCGGCCACACGGTCCTGAGCTTCCCGTCCACGGTGGTCCACACCCTGCCCCTGGCCCTGGTGGGTACGGGAGTGAAGGTGGCGGTCTGCGACATCGCCCCGGAATGGCTCCGCGAATCGGCCTCACCCCGCGCCCAGGGCTTCCTGAGCGGCGTCACGGAAACGGCCCGCGACGTCCAGCGCCTGTCGCCGTGGCGCCTCACGTCGACGGCGGTGAGGGAAGCCTGAGACCATCGGGCGGGTCTGCCGGAAAAGCGGTCCGGGGGGCCGCCGGGCGAACGGTGGAGCTTACCCACCCCCATCTCACGCCACACGCCGCCGCACCAACTTTTGTTCCTCTATGCGGTGGAAGTTTTGTTGATCTGTGGCCAGTTGAGGGGTCGGGGGCTCTACCCTTCAACAGGTGAACCAGTTGAAGTCACGCGCGTCCCACTCCGATGCCGAGCTGCCCGGGGGAGCGGCCCAGCCCGGTGCCCTGCCCGGTGCTCTGTCCGACGAGCTCCGGCTGGAGCTGATCGCGTTCCGGCGTGATCTGCACATGCACCCCGAGCTCGGCAACCAGGAGTTCCGTACCACCGCGGCCATCAAGGCCAGGCTGGAGGCGGCCGGGCTCGCGCCCCAGGTCCTGGACACCGGGACCGGCGTGATGTGCGACGTCGGTACGTGGGACGGCGTACGGCCCATGCTGGCGCTGCGCGCGGACATCGACGCCCTGCCCATCCCGGACACCAAGGCGGGCGTGCCCTACCGGTCCACCGTGCCCGACCGGGCGCACGCCTGCGGGCACGACATCCACACCGCCACCGTCCTCGGCGCCGGCCTCGTGCTGGCCGCGCTCGACCGCCAGGGGCTGCTGCCGAACGCCGTGCGGCTGATCTTCCAGCCGGCCGAGGAGGTGCTGCCCGGCGGCGCGACCGACGCGATCGCGGCCGGTGTGCTGGAAGGCGTCGGGCGGATCATCGGGGTGCACTGCGATCCGCGGGTCGACGTCGGCATGATCGGGCTCCGGGCCGGGGCGATCACCTCCGCCTGCGACCGGCTGGAGGTCTCCCTCGACGGGCCCGGCGGGCACACCGCCCGGCCGCACCTGACCACCGACCTGGTCACCGCCGCCGCCAAGGTGGCCACCGAGGTGCCCGCCCTGCTCTCCCGCCGGGCGGACGCGCGCTCGGGGCTCGCCGTCACCTGGGGACGGCTGGAGACCGGTCACGCCTGCAACGTGATCCCGCAACACGCCGAGATGTCCGGAACGGTTCGCTGTCTGGATCTGGCGGCCTGGCGCGCGGCGCCCGACCTGGTGCACGCGGCGATCGACGAGGTGGCCGGAATGTACGGGGCCAAGACCGTGATCGAGTACGTGCGCGGCGTGCCGCCCGTCGTCAACGACGCGGCGGTGAGTGATCTGCTGGGCGCCGCGATGACGGAACGGCGCGGTTCGTATGCGATCGAGGACACCGAACAGAGCCTCGGAGGCGAGGACTTCTCCTGGTACCTGGAGCACGTTCCGGGTGCGATGGCACGGCTCGGGGTGCGCACGCCGGGCGACACGCGCGGCCTCGACCTGCACCGCGGGAACTTCGACGCGGACGAGGAAGCGATCACGGTCGGAGTGGAGCTTTTCACGGCCGCCGCGTTGCTCGATGGCAACCACACGTAACCGGACAGGCCACCTCCTGTTCGCGACGATCCGATAACGGCTTCCGTACAGGTCCTTATCTGACATCTACGCGCGTTACGATCGCCGCGAAACCAGCGCCGGAAGAGGCGCTTCGGTCAGGTTTGAAGGAGCCTTCCCTTGCGCCGGGTATCCAAGTTTGCTGCCGCGTGTACCGTCTCTGCGGCCCTCGCCTTCACCGCCACCGCGTGTGGCGACTCGTCCACCGATGACCCTGGTTCCGACAAGGACCAGATGAAGATCGGCATGGCCTACGACGTCGGCGGCCGTGGCGACAACTCGTTCAACGACTCCGCGGCCCGCGGCCTGGACAAGGCCAAGGCCGAGTTCGACGCCGAGACCAAGGAGCTCACCGCCAAGAGCGGTGAGACCCCTGCCGACCGTGAGACGCGTCTGCAGTCTCTCGCCGAGGGCGGCTTCAACCCGGTGATCGCGGTGGGCTTCGCGTACAAGGACGCGGTCGACAAGATCGCGCCCAAGTACCCGGACACCACCTTCGGCCTGGTCGACTCGGTCGCCGAGGCGAAGAACGTCGCCAACATCGTCTTCACCGAGGAGCAGGGTTCCTACCTCGCCGGTGTCGCGGCGGCGCTCAAGTCCAAGGACGGTCAGATCGGCTTCATCGGCGGCGTCGACCTCCCGCTGATCAAGAAGTTCGCCGCGGGCTTCCAGCAGGGCGTCCTGGACACGAACCCCAAGGCCAAGGTGCAGATCCAGTACCTGACCACGGGCTCGGACCTGTCCGGCTTCGGCAGCCCCGACAAGGGCAAGGCCGCTGCCAAGGGCATGCTCGACAAGGGCGCGGACGTCATCTTCGCCGCCGCGGGCGGCTCCGGCGCCGGTTCCATCGAGGCCGTCGCGGGCAAGCCCGGCTCCTGGTCCATCGGCGTCGACTCCGACCAGGCCAAGGACCCGGCCCTGTCGAAGTACGCGTCCACGATCATGACCTCGGTCGTCAAGAACGTCGACGCCGGTGTCTACGACCTGTCGAAGTCCGTCAAGGACGGCGAGCCGCTGACCGGCACGCAGACGTACTCCCTCGCCAAGAACGGCGTCAGCCTGACCACCACGGGTGACCACCTCAAGGACATCCAGGCGCAGCTCGACGAGGCGAAGAAGAAGATCGTCGACGGCGACATCAAGGTCAAGACCACCCTCTGACCTGCCCGCTGATTCGGGGCCCGGTGGAGCGGCTTCGGCCGTTTCTCCGGGCCCCGATTCGCATGCGGAGGGCGCGCCCCGCGCGTCCCCTCCGCCACCTGCCGTCAGGTGTCCAACGATTCGGTGGCGCTACGCGCGTAGCGTGCGGGGAGCACGGTATTTTTCGCCACGCCCCCGCATCCGCTCCGTCCTGATTCCGCCGACGTACCCATCCACCGCCTCCGCCCTCCGCTCCTGCCAAGGAGAGTGCGCCATCAAAGCGTCCAGCAGTCCTCATGCCGTCGAGCTCCGCGGCATCACCAAGCGATTCCCCGGTGTCGTGGCCAACCACGACATCGACATCACCGTGAACCGCGGCACCGTGCACGCCCTCGTCGGCGAGAACGGCGCCGGCAAGTCGACCCTCATGAAGATCCTGTACGGCATGCAGAAGCCGGACGAGGGCACCATCGCGGTGGACGGCGAGCAGGTCTCGTTCAGCAACCCCGGTGACGCCATCGACCGCGGCATCGGCATGGTGCACCAGCACTTCATGCTCGCCGACTACCTGACCGTCCTCGAGAACGTCGTACTCGGCTCCGAGAAGCTGCACGGCATCGGGGACCGGGCCCGCGCCAAGATCAAGGAGATCTCCGACGCGTACGGCCTCGGGGTCCGCCCGGACGCCATGGTCGAGGACCTCGGGGTCGCCGACCGCCAGCGTGTGGAGATCCTCAAGGTCCTCTACCGCGGCGCGCGCACGCTGATCCTCGACGAGCCGACCGCCGTCCTCGTACCTCAGGAGGTCGACGCCCTGTTCGACAACCTCCGCGAGCTCAAGGCCGAGGGCCTCACCGTCATCTTCATCTCGCACAAGCTGGGCGAGGTGCTCTCCGTGGCCGACGAGATCACGGTCATCAGGCGCGGTACGACAGTGGGCACCGCCGACCCGGCGCACACCACGACCAAGCAGCTCGCCGAGCTGATGGTCGGCAGCGAGCTGCCGTCGCCGGAGACCCGCGAGTCCACGGTCACCGACGTACCCATGCTGACCGTCGACGATCTGCGGCTGACCGCCACCGACCCGGACGGGGTGGTGCGCGCCGTGCTCGACGGCGTCTCCTTCACCATCCACAAGGGTGAGGTGCTGGGCATCGCGGGCGTCGAGGGCAACGGCCAGTCCGAACTGGTCGACGCCATCATGGGCATGCGCACCCTCGACACCGGCGCCCTCACGCTGGACGGTGCGGACATCTCCCGCGTCCCCACCCGCAAGCGCCGCGAGGACGGCATGGCCGTCATCCCCGAGGACCGCCACCGGCACGGTCTGCTCCTGGAGGCCCCCCTGTGGGAGAACCGCATCCTCGGCCACGTCACCGAACGCCCCAACAGCAAGGGCGCCTTCCTCGACCTGAAGGCGGCCCGCGCCGACACCGAGCGGATCGTGCGCGAGTACGACGTCCGTACGCCCGGCATCGAGGTCACCGCGGCCTCCCTCTCCGGCGGCAACCAGCAGAAGCTGATCGTCGGCCGCGAGATGAGCCACAGCCCCAAGCTGCTGATCGCCGCCCACCCCACCCGTGGTGTGGACGTCGGCGCGCAGGTGCAGATCTGGGACCAGATCCGCGAAGCGCGCCGTGAGGGCCTGGCGGTGCTGCTCATCTCCGCCGACCTCGACGAGCTGATCGGGCTCTCCGACACCCTGCGCGTGATGTACCGCGGCCGTCTGGTCGCCGACGCCGACCCGGCGACGATCACCCCCGAGGAGCTCGGCTCCGCCATGACGGGCGCGGCGAGCGGTCACCTGGAAGCCCCGGCCGGGGACGGCACACCCGCCGCACCCGGTGCGGACGACACCCGCGCCGTGAACGACCCCGACGGGGGAGAGGACCGATGAAGAAGTTCGACAAGGAGCGGCTGCTCCTGGGGATCGCGGCCCCGCTGCTCGCGATCGTGGTCGCGTTCCTGGTGACCGCGCTGGTCCTGGCCGCGACGGGCAAGGAACCGTTCAACGCCTTCGGCATCATGTTCGAGTACGGACTGAAGGCGGACAGCCAGGTCTACATCCTGAACAAGGGCACGACCTACTACCTCGCGGGTCTCGCGGTCGCCATCGGATTCCGGATGAACCTGTTCAACATCGGTGTCGACGGCCAGTACCGCCTCGCCGCCTTCTTCGCCGCCGCCCTCGGCGGCGCGCTGACCCTGCCGGGCGCCCTCCAGATCCCGCTGATCATCCTCACCGCGATGATCGTCGGCGCGATGTGGGCCGGTATCGCCGGTGTCCTCAAGGTCACCCGGGGTGTCAGCGAGGTCGTCTCGACGATCATGCTGAACGCCATCGCGACGGCGATCATCGGCTATCTGCTCCAGCAGGGCCGGCTCGGTCACCTCGACGAGGCCGGCACGAAGATCTCGACCACTCCGATCCCGGAGTCCTCGCACTTCTTCGAGTTCCCGACCACCCCCACCCCCGTCTGGGGCTTCATCGTGGTCGCGGTCGTCGCGGGCGTCGCCTACTGGTTCGCGCTCTCGCGCACCCGGTTCGGCTTCGACCTGCGTACCGTCGGCCAGTCCGGCTCGGCCGCCGAGGCCAGCGGTGTCGACGTGAAGAAGATGGTCGTCACGTCGATGCTCATCTCCGGCGCGATGGCCGGCCTGATCGGCATGCCGACACTGCTCAACGACAGTTTCGAGTACAGCGGCGACTTCCCGGTCGGCATCGGCTTCACCGGTATCGCCATCGCACTGCTCGGCCGTAACAACCCGGTCGGCATCGCCCTCGGTGCGCTCCTGTGGGCCTTCCTCGAACGCGGCACCGGAAAGCTCGAGTTCGAGGGGTACGACAAGGAGATCGTCGGCGTCATCCAGGGCGTCATCGTCCTGTGCGTCGTCATCGCCTACGAAGTCGTCCGCCGCTACGGCCTCAAGCGCCAGCAGAGCAAGGTCGGCGCGGAACTCGCCGCACAGGCCCGTAACTCCGACCAGCAGGAGGTGTCGGCGTGACCGCCACGGCGACTTCCACCCCGCCGCCCGCAGCCCCCAAGGTTTCCGGTGGCAAGGGCGGGCGCACGCGCTTCTCGTTCCCCGTCATCCTCCTGATCATCGCGGGCGCGCTGCTCGCGCTGTCCGCGGTGCGTGCCATCACCGGCGCCCAGGACGTCACGTCGGCGGGCCAGATCAGTGCCGCCCTCGCGATGGCCGTGCCGATCGGCCTCGCCGGTCTCGGCGGCCTCTGGTCCGAGCGGGCCGGTGTGGTCAACATCGGCCTTGAGGGAATGATGATCCTCGGCACCTTCTTCGGTGCCTGGGCCGGATGGCAGACCGACCCGTGGCTCGGTGTGCTCGCCGGTGTCGTCGGCGGCATGGTCGGCGGGCTGCTGCACGCCTTCGCCACCGTCACCTTCGGCGTCGACCACATCATCTCCGGTATCGCCATCAACATCCTGGCGCTGGGTTTCACCACCTACTTCGCCAAGCTCTGGTTCAACTCCGGTGAGGCCGCGGCGAAGGGCGGCAGCCCCAAGCAGTCGCCTCCGGCCGAGGAGATCACGACGGTGACGGTCCCGGGCATCTCGGACTGGCTGCACTCGGTCGAGACGCACCACTGGTTCTTCGTCTCCGACGTGGCCGGCATCCTCGGCGGCCTGGTCACCAACGTGTCGCTGCTGACGCTGGTCGCCGTGGTGCTGTTCATCGCCACGTTCTTCGTCCTGTGGAAGACCTCGTTCGGTCTGCGCCTGCGCTCCTGCGGCGAGAACCCGATCGCCGCGGAATCGCTCGGCGTCAACGTGTACTTCTACAAGTACGTCGCGGTGATCGCCTCCGGCGGCCTCGCCGGACTCGGCGGAGCGTTCCTGTCGCTGGTCACCTCGCACATCTACAACGAGGGCCAGACCGGCGGCCGCGGCTACATCGGTCTCGCCGCGATGATCTTCGGTAACTGGCGGCCCGGCGGGCTCGCCATGGGTGCCGGCCTGTTCGGCTTCGCCGACGCGCTCCAGCTGCGCAACGGCGGCGAGTCCGTCCACGCACTGCTGCTGCTCCTGGTGGTCATGCTGGCGGGCCTCGCGGCCTGGAAGCTCTACCGCAAGAGCTATGTGCCGGGCGTGATCAGCGCCGCGATCGCCGCCGTCGTGCTGCTCTGGTACCTCACCACGGACACCGTGCCGACCGAGTTCGTGAGCGCCACGCCGTACATCGTCACGCTCCTGGTGCTCTCGCTCTCCGCGCAGCGGCTGCGCATGCCCAAGGCTGACGGCATGCGCTACCGCAAGGGCCAGGGCAAGTGACGGCCGCCGCGGACGTCGACTGGGAGGCCCTGCGCGCGGCCGCCCGGGACGCCATGTCCCGTGCGTACGCGCCGTACTCGGGTTACCCGGTCGGCGTCGCGGCCCGCGTCGACGACGGCCGTACGGTCGTCGGCTGCAACGTCGAGAACGCCTCGTACGGCATCGGGCTGTGCGCCGAGTGCGGACTGGTCTCCCAGCTGCACGCCACCGGTGGCGGCCGGCTGACCCACTTCACCTGCGTGGACGGGACGGGCGCGATCCTGGTCCCGTGCGGCAGGTGCAGGCAGCTGCTGTACGAGTTCGGCGGACCGGAGCTCCTCCTGGAGACCCCGGACGGTCTCCGCACGCTGGACGAGATGCTGCCGCAGGCGTTCGGCCCCCAGCACCTGGCCTAGAGCCTGACTTCTTGCGCACCGGGCGGGCCCGTTCCGGGTCCGCCCGGTGTTCGATCAAACCTCTATGCGCGTAGAGTCAATCGGACTCCTGCGTACGTATCCGGCCGGAAGGACTCCCCGCCCATGGACGCCATCTCCGTCATCCGCACCAAGCGGGACCGCGGCGAGCTGACACCCGAACAGATCGACTGGGTCATCGACGCGTACACCCGCGGCGAGGTCGCCGACGAGCAGATGTCCGCGCTGGCCATGGCGATTCTGCTGAACGGCATGAACCGCACCGAGATCGCCCGCTGGACCGCCGCGATGATCGCCTCCGGCGAGCGGATGAACTTCGCCGCGCTCTCCCGCCCCACCACCGACAAGCACTCCACCGGTGGTGTCGGCGACAAGATCACGCTGCCGCTGGCCCCGCTCGTCGCGGCCTGCGGCGCGGCCGTGCCGCAGCTCAGCGGCCGCGGGCTCGGCCACACCGGCGGCACCCTCGACAAGCTGGAGTCCATCCCCGGCTGGCGCGCGCACCTCTCCAACGAGGAGATGCTGAGCGTCCTGGAGGGCACCGGCGCGGTGATCTGCGCGGCCGGTGACGGTCTCGCCCCCGCCGACAAGAAGCTGTACGCGCTCCGCGACGTCACCGGGACCGTCGAGGCGATCCCGCTCATCGCCAGCTCGATCATGTCGAAGAAGATCGCCGAGGGCACCGGCGCGCTGGTCCTGGACGTCAAGGTCGGCTCCGGCGCCTTCATGAAGACCATCGAGGACGCCCGCGAACTGGCCTCCACCATGGTCGCGCTGGGCACCGACAGCGGCGTACGGACCGTCGCCCTGCTCACCGACATGGCGACCCCGCTCGGACTGACCGCGGGCAACGCCATGGAGGTACGGGAATCCGTCGAGGTCCTGGCGGGCGGCGGCCCCCAGGACGTCATCGACCTGACTCTCGCCCTCGCCCGGGAAATGCTCGACGCCGCGGGCCTCAAGGACGCCGACCCGGAGAAGGCCCTCGCCGACGGCTCCGCGATGGACGTCTGGCGCCGCATGATCTCCGCCCAGGGCGGCGACCCGGACGCGAAGCTGCCGGTCGCCCGCGAGCAGCACGTGGTGACCGCGCGCTCCTCCGGCGTACTGACCCGCCTCGACGCCTACGACATCGGCGTCGCCGCCTGGCGCCTCGGCGCGGGCCGCGCCCGCAAGGAGGACCCGGTGCAGGCGGGCGCCGGCGTCGAGATGCACGCCAAGCCCGGCGACAGCGTCACGGCGGGCCAGCCCCTGCTGACGCTGCACACGGACACCCCGGAGAAGTTCGAGTACGCCCTGAAGGCGCTGCCCGGCTCCTACGACATCGCCCCCGCCGGCACGGAGTTCACTCCGACCCCGGTGGTACGCGAGCGCATCGCGTAACGGCGCAGCACGCGAACGGCCCGCCCGGACGAGGAGATCGTCCGGGCGGGCCGCAGTCATGCGGTGGGCGGTCCTACTT
>NZ_JBHXQO010000046.1:36707-47813 GCF_042717135.1 Streptomyces sp. NPDC058620 | reverse complement strand
CACTCCGACCCCGGTGGTACGCGACCGCATCGCTTAACGGCCCAGCACGCTAACGGCCCGCCCGTACGAGGATATCGTCCGGGCGGGCCGCTGTCATGCGGTGGGCGGTCCTACTTGCCGTAGTAGGCGTCGTAGACGGCCACTGTCGACAGGTTGCCCTTCTTGTCCGTGACCTTGGCCGCGAAGGAGATCGACTTGCCCTTCGCGGGGTTCTTCACGGAGATCGCGCCCTTCTTCACCGTGACCTTCTTCCAGGTCTTCCCGGCGTTGTAACTGACGTACACCTTCAGCGACTTCAGGTTCTTGCCCGCAGCCGAGCCCTGCACCTGGACCGGTACGGAAGCGGTCCTGCCCGCCGCCACCTTGCTGTCCTGGCCCACGGCCGGTGTGAAGCGCACCATGGACGCCGGGAGCTTGGCGTTGCTCGTCTTCTTGGACCGGAACGTCCAGCCCGCGTCGATCCGGGTGGAGGCAGCGCCGATCTTGGCGCTGCGCCGCACCGAGGTCTTCAGCGTGTAGTCGGCGGCACCGGACGGCACCGCGAACGGCTTGTCGCCGTACAGCGGGTCGTTGTTCTGGGCGAACTTCTTGCCGTTGCGGTACAGGACCGTCTTGACCGAGGTCAGTTCGGACGATCCGGCGTTCCCGTTGCCGTCGGCGAAGAGCGGCACCAGACCGGTGATCTCGTCGTCCGTGCGGTAGATGCCGTAGGTGTTGTCCAACAGCGGCCCGAACACCGCCCTGTTGACGGTCTTCGTGTACGTCTTGCCGCCTGCGTACGCCCGCGGGGCACCGAGCGAGTACTCCGACTCGTACATCGGCCAGCCGTCCTCGTCGGCTCCGCCGAGCTGCGAGAAGTCGAAGTTCCACCGGGCCTTGTCGACGGTCGAGACGAAGACCGAGCGGGTGCCGGGGAGCTTCTGCGCCGTCGATGCGGCCGTGCCGCCGTTCATGCTGGGGAGGGTGCCCCAGGCCGTGATCTCTCCGGTCTTCTTGGGCGCCGGGGCGCCCATGGCGATCTTCACCTTGGCGAACTGGCCGGCCGTGAGCTTGCGTGCGTAGCCGGTGGCGAACTGCTTGGCCGGGCCGCCGAGCGCGATGTCGTACTCGGCGGACGCACCCTTGGACCAGCTGCCCAGCCAGTGCTGGGCGAGCGAACCGTCGGTGACCTTCGGACCGACGTGCGCGGTCCGGAAGTTCTTGTACGTGTCCAGGTACCAGCCGAACGTGAAGGAGCCGGACGGGGACTTGATGGTGTAGTCCGGCGCCATCAGCAGGGGGGTCACCGACTTCTCGGGCAGCGTGATGTTCACGGCCTTCGCCGTGCGCGCGTCGAGGGTGACGGCCGTCTTCTTGTTAACGTCGAGCTTCGGCTGCACGAGCCAGTCGATGCCCTTGCGGGAGTCGTCCGGGTCCACGTACAGGTTGGCGTTCAGCGCGTACGTCCCCTTCGGGACCCGGACCGAGGCGGTGCCCTTGGTGTTCTGCGGGGAGGCCCACACGCCCTCGGTGGCGCCCGCGATGCCGAAGAGGTCGCTGTCTGCGTACTGGGCCGGCTTGCCGTCGCGGCCGATGTAGGTGACCTTCACGTCGTACGACTCGATCTCGCGCTCGACCGCCGCCGCCGTCCGGACCGTCTGCCCGCCGCCGGTGCCCACGAGGTACGCGGAGTACGTGCCGTTCACCGTGGAGCCCAGCCGGGTGTCGGCCGTCAGCGCCACATCGGCGGTGCCGCCCGCGGGGACGGTGACCTGCGACGCGCCCAGGGTGAAGAATCCGGCCGGAGCGGGCTTGCCCTTCGGGCCGGTCCCCGTAACCGCCAGATCGAGGGTGACGTCCGTCGTACCGAGGTTGCGGTACGTCACCTTCTTGGTGACCGGGGTGTCATCGGTGTGCGGCCACTGCTGCATCCCGAAGCTGACCGACACCGGGTCCGCGACGATCGTCTGACCGAGCGCCTTGTCTACGGCGATCCGGCCGGAACCCTGCTCGAACGGGGTGTACGCGCCAGGCTTTGAAGAGGTCGTCAGCGCACCCTTCAGCTCCGTGTACTTCCACGCGGGGTGCTTCTGCTTCAGCAGGGCCGCGGCGCCCGCGACGTGCGGTGTCGCCATCGACGTACCGGAGATGGTCAGGTAGCCCGGGGGCTTCTGGCCGACCTCCCGGTCGATGACGGAGCCGGGCGCCGCGGCGGCCGTGATGTCGACTCCGGGGGCCGTCACATCGGGCTTGATCGCGCCGTCGCCGATGCGCGGGCCACGGCTGGAGAACGGCGCCAGCACGTCCTTGTCGTCGACCGCGCCGACGGTCAGCGCGGCGTCCGCGCTGCCCGGGGAGCCGACGGTGGAGGCCCCGCCCTCGCCCTCGTTGCCCGCCGCGATGGCGAACAGGATGCCCTTCTCGGCCGACAGCTTGTTGACCGCCGCCTCAAGGGGATCGATCTCGGGAGTGTCCCCGCCACCGAGGCTCAGGTTGACGATGTCGGCGCCCTCCGCGGCCGCCCACTCCATGCCTGCCAGGATGCCGGAGTCGTTGCCGAAGCCGTCGTCGTCGAGCACCTTGCCGTTCAGCAGCTTGGCGTCGGGAGCCACGCCCTTGAGCGTGCCGCCCGACGCGGCGCCCGTACCGGCGGCGATCGACGCCACGTGCGTACCGTGGCCGAAGCGGTCCACGGCGTCGGCGGCGTCGGAGAAGTTCTTCTGCGCGAGGACCTGGTCCTTGAGGTCGGCGTGGGTGGCGTCCACGCCGGTGTCCAGGACAGCGATCTTGACGCCCTTGCCGGTGTAACCGGCCTCCCAGGCCGTCGGCGCACCGATCTGCGCCACGCTCTTGTCGAGGCTCGCCCGGCGGACACCGTCCAGCCAGACCCGGTCGACGCCGGCCGCCGCGGTGCGCTGGCCGCCGCCCGCGGACTTGTCGGTGAGCGCCTGCCAGATGTCGGGGGCGTCGGCCTTGGGCGTGGTCAGGGACTGGGCGTTGAGCGACTTCAGGGTGCGGCCGACGGTCGTGCCACCGGCGTCGCCAACTTCGGCCTTCGCCGCGGCCGCCTGGGCGCCCCGGTAGCCGACGATCAGGCGGAGGTCCTTGTGCTGGGCCCGCCGGTTCTCCGGCCGGTTCAGCTCCGTGACGTCGAACAGCCGCTGGTCGAGCTTGCCTGACGAGATCAGCCGGCGCGCGTCGGCGGG
Source organism: Streptomyces sp. NPDC058620 (assembly GCF_042717135.1). Classification (NCBI taxonomy): domain Bacteria; kingdom Bacillati; phylum Actinomycetota; class Actinomycetes; order Kitasatosporales; family Streptomycetaceae; genus Streptomyces; species Streptomyces sp. NPDC058620. The sequence continues at coordinate 44,628 of NZ_JBHXQO010000046.1, read as the reverse complement.
CACGACGAGCGTGTGCCCGTCGCGTACCTGCCTCTGCACGGGTATGTGCTCGCGGCCCTTCGCGGGCTCGAATCCCACGACCCGGCCCTTGGCGTCCACCTGGACGCGGTCGCCGGTGATGAGAGTGAGGTGGTGCGTGGCGGCGGCCCGCTCGCCCCTCGCGGGGACGCGGTCCGTCTGTGCCGCGGCCGGGGTGGTCATTCCGGCCGCGAGCGCCACGGCGGCCGCCGCGGCGATGGTCGATACGCACGCGCTCTTGACGTGTCTGCGCAACTCTCCCCCTGGAGAATGAAGTGGTTCCTGGGAACCGCAGGTCCGGGGCGGCTGTGTGACTGCCAGTGCCACCGGTTCACGATTCAAGAGGGAGAAAGGCGCCGCTCGGTTCACAAAAGTGGCTCATGAGTCCGGAGTTGGCGGAAAGAGAGCGCTTCGTGCCCACCGACGACAGGTGGGGTGGTCGCCTTCAGAGCTCCCGGCACCGGGCTCCGATGAGTTCCGGCCGCCGCGCCGGTCTCTCTCATGTGGATGCCATGACACCGATAGAGCTCGCCGTGTCCGGTCGCGTCACCAGGGCCGACGTACCGCGACTCTGCGCCGAGCTGGAGAAGCTCCTGCACGGCCCCGCGGGGGACACCTGCGGGCCCGTCGCCGCGGTGGACTGCGACGTGGGCGGAGTCATACGTCCCGACCTGGTGCTGGTCGAGGCGGTGGCCCGGCTGGGGCTGATCGCGCGCAGGGCGGGCGGCCGGGAGCTACGGCTGCGCAACGTCCCGCCCGAACTCCGGTCCCTGCTGGACCTGGTCGGACTGGCCGGCGCCATCGGCCTGGGGGACCGGGACCCGGCGCGGGACCCGGCCTGACGCGGACGCGGGACCTGGCCGAGGAGGGCCGGCCCCGCGCCGGGCGGTCCGCCTCAGCGGGCCACCGCGCAGACGTACAGACGGGAGACGGTGGCCGGGCGGCCCGGAAAGCCGCGTCGCACGCGCCGCTCTCGGGCTGCGGTCCCGGATCGGGGTTGGCGACGGAGCCCGGGCCCCGGACCGGTCCTGGCCCCGCGGTGGCCGTGGGCTCGTCGAGCCAGAGCGTCAGGCCCCAGCCGCCCCCACCAGCAGCGCCCGGACGGCGACGGCCGGCCGGCGGATTCTCATGCCGGATCGGCGTCCAGGTGGTCCGGCAGCCCGAACAGCGGGAACCAGCGGGGCGTGTCCAGGAAGCAGTGCATCCCGGTGATCGCCCCGTCCTCGATGTCGATGACCTGCACCGCCCAGGGCACGAACCCGGGACCGTCCGGATTCGGCTTGTAGTGCGCGAACGCCGGGGTTCCGTTGGCCTCGGTCGCCACCAGTCGTGAACCCGCGCAGCTCGCACCCATGGAGAGCATGAAGCCGGTGATGTCGTCGTGCCCCTGGAGCCAGAGGTCGAACGGCGGCATGGTCATTACGGCGTCCTCGTGGAGCAGCGCGGTCAGCGCCGCCATGTCGTACCCCTCGAAGGCCGCCACGTACCGCTCGAGGAGCTTGCGCTGCTCCTCGTCCAGCGGGTTCGCCGTGTCCGGGGCCCGCCCCTCCGTCTCGGTGAGCGTCGCCCGCGCGCGCTGGAGGGCGCTGTTGACCGAGGCGACCGAGGTGTCGAGCAGCTCGGCGACCTCGCTCGCCTTCCAGGCCAGCACCTCACGCAGGATGAGCACGGCCCGCTGCTTGGGCGGCAGATGCTGGAGCGCGGCGACGAAGGCCAGCCGCACCGACTCACGGGCCACGGCGGCCTCCGCCGGATCGGCCACCGACGGCAGGATGCGGCCGTCCGGCATCGGTTCCAGCCAGGTGTTCTCCGGCAGCGGGTTGAGCGCGGCCTGTGCCAGCGGTGCCGGGCCGGTCAGGTCCACCGGCCTGGCCCGCTTGTTGCCCGCGTTCAGCATGTCCAGGCAGACGTTGGTGGCGATGCGGTACAGCCAGGAACGCAGTGAGGAACGTCCCTCGAACTTGTCGAAGTTGCGCCAGGCACGTACGAGGGTGTCCTGGACCGCGTCCTCGGCCTCGAAGGCCGAGCCGAGCATCCGGTAGCAGTAGCCGGTCAGCTCGACCCGGTGTCCCTCCAGACGGCTGTCGACATCGGCCGTCACGGTCAGATCACTCATCGCTCCACCCCTGTTGCGCTGTGACACCACTCACTCAGCACTGTGGAAGCTACCGCAGGCCACTGACAACGGGCGGGAAGCGCGGAAGCCGCTCACGTCCCGGGCTTGCGCCCGTACACGTGGACGTCGTCGCCCTTGCGCAGCAGATTCCAGTATGCCTTCGCGTCCTTGCTCCGCATGTTGACGCAGCCGCCCGAGCCGGGCGGGTTGTACATGCTCTTGGTGACGGAGTGGAACGCCTGGCCGCCGTCGAAGAACTGGGAGTACGGCATCCACACGTGGTAGATCGTCGACCAGTGCTTGATGGTGCGCCAGTAGACCTTGCTCGCGCCGGTACGCGTCTCCGAGCCGTTGCGCCCAGTCCGGACAGGCACCGGACCGTACTTCAGCTTGGAACCGTCCTGGATCCAGCTGAGCTGCCTGGTCAGGTCCACGCACGCGATGCGCCCCTTGTTGGTGGGGCACTTCTTGGCCTTGTTGGGATTCTTCCCGGCCGCCTTCTGGGCGAGCATGGTGTTCATCGTGCGCCAGGTGATCGGCCCGGCGTACCCGATGGTCGGAGTGATGCCGTGCTTCGCCTGGAAGGCCCGGATCGCCTTGCAGTCGGTCACCGACTGCCGGCCGTCGGCCGGGCGGCCCAGGAACTTCTCGACCTGCTTCTGGTACGGCCCGGTGGATGCGGTGCAGGACGCCGCCTGCGCGGACGTTCCCGTGCTCAGAACCAGGGCCGGTGCCGCCATCAGACCGGCGACGGACAGGGCCACGCCCCGCCGTATCCGTACGTTCCGAATGTCCCCTACGACTCCCATGTGCGCCAACTCCTCTTCGCGCGCAGTGCGTTGATACCGCCTGCTTAGACGCGCGAAGGGGGGCGCCGGTTGTACCCCCGGAGGTCTCAGTTGGGTAGCGCGACCGCCGGTACGGCCCGGAGCCGTTCGGCGCGCGCCACCCGTGTCCCGTACAGGGTGATCGATACGACGCCGAGGACCGCGAAGAGTCCCAGGGCCACGGTTCCGGCCCAGCCCCCGGCGTGGAAGGCGACCGCCCCGAGGGTGCCGCCCACGCTGGAGCCCAGGTAGTACGCGGACTGGTAGAGCGCGGAAGCCTGCGCGCGGCCGGTCGTCGCCGTACGGCTCACCGAGGAGGAGGCGACGGCGTGCCCCGCGAAGAAGCCCGCCGTGATCAGGACGAGCCCGAGGAGCACGGCCGCCAGCTGGCCGGCCAGGGAGAGCAGCAGTCCGGCGGCCGTCGTGGAGACGGCCAGGTAGAGCGCGCCCCGGCGTCCGAGCCGGCCGACGAGCTTGCCGGCCGCCGCGGAGGAGGCCGTACCGACCAGGTAGACCAGGAAGACCGAACCGACGACGCCCTGTGGAAGGTTGAAGGGCGCCTCGACCAGCCGGTAGCCGATCACCGTGTAGACCGCGCCGAACACCGTCATGAACAGGGCGCCGATCGCGTACAGGCGGCGCAGCAGCGGATCGGCGAGGTGCGTGCCGACGGTCCTGGCCAGGGCCTTCGGGTTGAGCGAGCCGGGCGTGAAGTGCCGGGCCTTCGGGATCATGAAGTGGAAGACGAGCGCGCAGAGGACCGCGAGCAGCCCGACCGCGCCGAGCGCCACCCGCCATCCCCACAGCTGGGCCACCCAGCCGGTGACGATGCGGCCGCTCATGCCGCCGATGCTGTTGCCCGCGACGAACAGGCCGATCGCGGCGACCAGTGCCTTCGGCCGCACCTCCTCCGCCAGGTACGCCATCGCGGACGCCGGCAGTCCGGCGAGCGCCGCGCCCTGGACGGCGCGCAGCGCGATCAGCCAGCCGAGGGACGGGGCGAAGGGGATGAGCAGTCCCACCAGCACGGCCACCGTCAGCGAGGCGGTCATCATCTGCCGCCGCCCGAAGCGCTCGGAGAGGGCACTCAGCGGCAGTACGCACAGCGCGAGCGCGCCGGTCGCGGCCGAGACCGTCCAGCTCGCCTGCCCCGCTGTGGCGCCGAACGCCGCTGAGACGGCGGGCAGCAGCGCCTGCGTGGAGTAGAGGAGGGCGAACGTCGCGACTCCGGCGGCGAAGAGCGCGAAGCTCATCCGGCGGTAACCGGGGCGGCCGGGCTCCAGGCGCTGGGCGGAGACGGGGGAGGAAGGGGGTGCGGGGGCGTCCACCGTGCGGATGGACGCCTTGGTACTGGCAGGAGGCATACGTCGAAAGTAGGCCGCCCGGTTTCATGCGTCCAATGCACGAAGTCGTCATAATCGTTCCCATGGTGCATGAACGCAGGCCACAGTCCCGGCTGTCACCGAGTAGTTACGAAGAAGACATCCGTGCCGTGCTCGCGCCACGCCTCGCGTACTTCGAGGCGGTCGCCCGCCACGAGCACGTCACCCGCGCCGCGCACGAGCTCGGCGTCCCGCAGTCCACGCTCTCGCGGGCCATGGTCAGGCTGGAACAGGACCTGGGCGTAGCGCTGTTCGCCCGCAAGGGCCGTACGGTCTCCCTCACCCCGGCCGGCCGTACGTTCCTGGCCTCCGCCGACCGGGCGCTCACCGAGGTGGAGAAGGCGGCCGACTCGGTACGGGCGGACGCCGACCCGGCCGCGGGCAAGGTCGCCTTCGGCTTCCTGCACACCATGGGCTCCGAGACGGTGCCCGCCCTCATTCGCGCCTTCCGCGTCGACCATCCCCGGGTCCGCTTCCAGCTGGTCCAGAACTACGGCGAGGCGATGATCGAACGCCTCCGCTCGGGCGGCCTCGACCTCTGCCTCACCTCGCCGGTCCCGGACGCCCCCGACCTGGTCGCCCGCCGCCTCGACGAACAGCGGCTGCGCCTGGTCGTCCCCGACGACCACCGGCTCGCCTCCCGCCGCCGGGTGCGGCTGGCGGAGGCCGCCGACGAAACCTTCGTCACCCTCGAACCGGGTTACGGTCTGCGGCGGATCACCGACGACCTCTGCGCGGAGGCGGGCTTCACCCCGCGGATCGCCTTCGAGGGCGAGGAGGCCGAGACGCTGCGCGGCCTGGTCGCCGCGGGCCTGGGCGTCGCCCTGCTGCCGCCGCCGGCGGTGGCGCGCCCGGGAGTCGTCGAGCTCACGGTCACGGCGCCGCGCGCGGCCCGCGAGATCGGGGTCGCCTGGCTGGACGGCCACCCCGACACCCCGCCGGTCGCGGCCTTCAAGCGCTTCCTGCTCTCCCGCAGGGGTCACCTGCTCCCGGACTGACGCCGCCCCCCGGGGCGCCGCCCCCGGCTAATGCCGCAACGACCGCCCGAACCCCGCGGCCAACGGCATCCGCAGACCCAGCGGCGGCGGAGCCGCCAGCGCGTCCGCGACCGGCCGGGCGTACGAGCGGGCGAACAGCGACCCGCGTACGAAGTCCGCTGCCAGGGCCACCACTTCGGCCCGGTGCTGCCGCAGCGCGTGCCCGTCCGAGTGGACCTCGAACCGGCAGATGTCCCGGTTGGACTTCTTCGCCCGCTCGGCCAGCCGGAACGACAGCTCCGGATCGATGCGTTCGTCATTGGTGCCGTGCACGATCAGCACCCGCCGCCCCGCCAACTGCCGTACCGGCTCCGCCTCGTCCGCGGTTCCCTCCGGCAGCCAGGGGGCCATCGCCAGGACGGAGGTGACCGCGGTGTGCCCGGCGGCCCGCAGCGCCGCCCGGCCGCCCATGCCGTGTCCGACCAGGCAGACGGGGACATCGCCGTAGCGCCGTACGACCTCGTCCGCCGCCCACTCCGCGTCGGCCGCCAGATCCGCGTCCGTGGCGTTCCAGCCGCGCCAGCGGTACCGCACGACATGCACCGCGAGCCCGTCCGGCCGGCCCGCGCGGGCCAGATGCCGGGCGAAAGGCAGCTGGACCGCGTACGAGAGGGCGGACGGCCTGCGGTGCGAATCCGCTTCTCCGTCCGGGAGCAGCAGGGCGACGCCGCTGACCTCGGGTGGTGCCCCGGCCGTGAGAACGGCCCGTCCCAGCCTGGCGGCAGGCAGGGGAAGTGCGCGCTGTGCCATGACAGAACAGTGTCAGAAGGGCAGGTGTACTCCACCTGACTTCGCGGTCTCTGTTACGTATCGACGACCAGCGCTCTACGCGCGTAGGCGCTAGAGTGCCCAGATGACGAGCCAGACCCTCAATGTTCCCAATCCCGAGCAGATCAGGCGTGCGCCCAAGGTGCTGCTCCACGACCATCTCGACGGCGGCCTGCGCCCTGGCACGATCGTCGATCTGGCCCTCGCGCAGGGCTACGACGCCCTGCCGGAGGCGGAGCCCGACAAGCTGGGCATCTGGTTCCGCGAAGCGGCCGACTCCGGTTCGCTGGAGCGCTACCTGGAGACGTTCGCCCACACCTGCGCCGTCATGCAGACCCGCGAGGCCCTGGTCCGGGTCGCCGCCGAGTGCGCCGAGGACCTCGCCGAGGACGGCGTGGTCTACGCCGAGGTGCGGTACGCACCCGAGCAGCACCTGGAAGGCGGCCTGACCCTCGAAGAGGTCGTCGAGGCCGTCAACGAGGGCTTCCGCGAGGGCGAGAGCCGGGCCCGTGCCAACGGCCACCGCATCCGCGTCGGCGCCCTCCTCACCGCGATGCGGCACGCCGCCCGCGCCCTGGAGATCGCCGAGCTCGCCAACCGCTACCGGGACCTCGGCGTCGTCGGCTTCGACATCGCGGGCGCCGAGGCGGGCTTCCCTCCCACCCGGCACCTCGACGCGTTCGAGTACCTCAAGCGCGAGAACAACCACTTCACGATCCACGCGGGCGAGGCTTTCGGTCTGCCGTCGATCTGGCAGGCCCTCCAGTGGTGCGGTGCCGACCGGCTCGGCCACGGGGTCCGCATCATCGACGACATCGAGATCGCCGACGACGGCAGCGTGACGCTCGGCCGGCTGGCCTCCTACGTGCGCGACAAGCGCATCCCGCTGGAGCTCTGCCCCACGTCCAACCTCCAGACCGGTGCGGCCTCGTCCTACGCCGAGCACCCCATCGGCCTGCTCCGGAAGCTCCATTTCCGCGCCACCGTGAATACGGACAACCGGCTGATGAGCGGTACGAGCATGAGCCAGGAATTCGAGCGGCTGACCGAGACCTTCGGATACACGCTCGATGACATGCAGTGGTTCACCGTCAATGCGATGAAATCAGCATTCATTCCTTTCGATGAACGTCTGGCGATGATCAACGACGTCGTCAAGCCCGGATACGCGGAGCTGAAGTCCGAGTGGCTTTTCCGCCAGACCGCCACGACCAGCGGTTCTTCCTCGAAGACCGGCTGATCGAGCAGTGCGGAAACGGCCGGGGCGGCCAATACCCCGGCCGTTTTCCGTGTCTCCGCATGTTTGCGGGACGGGTAATGGGATGACTACGTTGCAGAGCCGCTCACATCCCCTTTCCCAAGGATGACATTCACATGAAGCAGTCTGCTGTCAGGACTCTCGGCGTCGCCGCCCTCGGTGCCGCTTTCGCCGCTGCCGCAGCCGGTTCGGCCTCGGCCGCCCCCGCGCTGCCCGTCGACGCCGCGACCGCCGCGGTGCCCGCCGGTACCGCGCTGGACGCCGTCAGCCAGGCCCTGCCCACCGTGCAGGACGCGGCAGGACAGCTCCTCAGGGGCCAGCAGAGCGTCGGCGGCGACGCCACCGCCCCCGTCTCCGGTCTGCTGGGCGGCCTGCCCACCAAGGGCGTGTCGGCGAACGGTCTGCCGCTCGGCGGCTGAACAGCACCCGCACACGCACGTGGGGGGGGGGGCCGGGCCGGGGGGGGGGCCCCCCCCGGTGGTGGCCCCGGGGCGGGGCGGGGCCACCGCCGCGCC
>NZ_JBHXQO010000046.1:15788-36697 GCF_042717135.1 Streptomyces sp. NPDC058620 | reverse complement strand
CGGCGGGGTGCCGGACACGGCACCGCCGCGCGGCCCCTAATCACCCCCCCAACACTCTCGGGGCCCCCCCCCCCGGTCCGGGTGCGCGCCCCACGTGTGTTCTCCCCGTGGTCCTGCCGGTCACCAGGCCGTCGCGGCGGAGGTCTTCTCCGACGGCAGCAGCAGCCACAGGGCCAGGTAGAGGAGGAACTGGGGGCCGGGGAGCAGACACGAGACGACGAAGATCACGCGCATCGTCCCCGCGGAGGTGCCGAAGCGCCGTGCCAGCGCTGCGCACACTCCGCCGATCATGCGTCCGTCACGGGGGCGGGCAAGTGCGGCCATGGTGGGCTCCTTCTCGAACCGGCGGGGAGCGACTCCTGTTGTGCTCCCGATGTATCCATGGTGGCCCCGCGAAGGGGTGCAAAGCGTCGCTCTACGGGGCGATACCGACCCTGGAAATCGTCGGGGTCGAGCCCTGAGACGCCTCGTCCCGAAGTCGGGTCGCGCCTCCTCCCGCCCCCGCCCGCTGCCCGCGCCGCAGCCGCGCCCGGCAGACCGGCACGACCAGCAGATGCGCGAGTGCGACACCCACGGTGTTCAGCAGCAGCGAGTCGACGTCGACGACCTGACCCGGCACCCCGGTCTGCGCCAGCTCGATGGCCAGCGAGATCAGCGCCCCGGCCGCGACGGTCCGGGCCAGCGAGGCCCACGGGGACACGAACAGCCGGCCCCCGGCCATCGGCAGCAGTACCCCGAGCGGCGCCAGCAGCAGAAGCCCGGAACCGAACCGGTGCGCGGCCTCGACCGGGCCGAGAGCCAGGTCTGCCTTGATACCGGCGAAGGGCTGGAAATTCGAGGCGGTCACCCACGCCACATCCAGGGGGCGCAGGGTCAGCCACCCGACGATCACCAGATGGCCGAGGAGGAGGAGTACCCCTGCCCCGCGGTAGCGGATGACGGCTTGGCCGTCCGAACCTTGACGCACGCCCCCCAAGACGCCACGACCGGCAGGATCGGTTCCGCGCTCCGCCGTGAAGTGCTCAGGAACACCGCGAGCGGTGCCCTGAGACGCGCACAACCGGTCTCAGGGCAGTTCGAGCGCGCCGAGCGTGGGCACGTCGCCGGGGCGGGTCTTCGTCTCCGACGTGCACAGATAGCCCCGTGGCGGGTAGTTCCCAGGGCCCCCGAGCACGACGGTGCCCCCGGTCACCAGCGTCTCGCTGTCCGCGTACGAGCACACGAGCTGCGCCAGCGTCTCGGCAGGCAGGTCCTCGGGCTGCTCGTTCAGACGCAGCGTGCCCGCCGGATCGCCCCCGCGGCCCGCGGAGACCCGCAGCCCCGCCGGCACGTCGGTGGAGAACCCGGCCTGCCGCTCGTCGGCCTCCGGCTCCTTCTGCAACTCGTCCAGGAGCACCCGCGCGACACGGATGCGGTCGGGCTCCGCCGCGTCCAGCCGCACCGAACGGTTCACGATCACCAGCTGCGAGGCGCAGACCAGGTACACCTGGACCTCGATCTCCTCCAGTGCCTGCGCGGTGACGTCATGGGCCGGAGTGCGGCACGGCACCCGGGACGGCGCGGCTCCCGCGTCCACCGGCACCGAGGTCGACCTGATCCCGCATCCTGCGGCCAGCGCCACCCCCGCCAGGACGGCGGCCAGCACCCGGCCGGTGCGCCGCGCCCGCCCGGTGCGGGGTGCGCCGTACGCACGGTCGCTGCGCCTCACGTCGCCCCGCCCTCCTCGTTCCGGTCCTCCGTGCCGTGCTCCCCGGCCTCGGAGGTCAGCCCCTCCGCATCGCGGGGCAGACGCAGTACGAACACCGCACCGTCGCCGTCCGGCGAGTTCGCGGCCGTGATGTCGCCGCCGTGGATGTGCGCGTTCTCCATGGCGATCGACAGTCCGAGGCCGCTGCCCTCGGACCTGGGCCGCGAGGCACTCGCCTTGTAGAAGCGGTCGAAGACATGCGGCAGGACGTCCTCGGGGATGCCCGGTCCGTGGTCCCGTACCTTGATGACCAGTTCCTCGCCGACGATCCGTACCGCCACGCGTACCGGCGAGCCGCCGTGCTTGAGCGCGTTGCCGATCAGATTCGCCAGGATCACGTCGAGCCGGCGCGGATCGAGCCGCACCATCATGCCGCGCTCGGCATCCAGGTCCACCGCGTCCAGCCACGCCCGCACGTCGATGCAGGCGGTGACCTGGTCGGCGACATCGACCGTGTCGAGGACGAGACGGGCGGTGCCCGCGTCGAAGCGGGTCACCTCCATCAGGTTCTCCACCAGGTCGTTCAGCCTGCGGGTCTCGCTGACCACCAGGTGCACCGCGGGAGCGATCATCGGGTCGAGGCTGTCGGCCTCGTCCTCCAGCACCTCCGCGACGGCGGTGATCGCGGTCAGCGGGGTCCGCAGCTCGTGCGACATGTCGGCGACGAACCGGCGGCTGGACTCCTCCCGCGCGCTCATGTCCGCGACCTTCTTCTCCAGCGCACTCGCCGTCCTGTTGAACGTACGGGAGAGATCGGCCAGTTCATCGGTGCCCGACACCATGAGCCGGGTGTCGAGTTTGCCCTCGCCGAGCTTGCGGGCCGCGTCGCCCAGCCGCTGGACGGGGCGCAGTACGGTCGTCGCCGCACCCTGGGCGAGCAGCGCCGAGCCGACCAGCGCCAGGGCGGTCGCGATGCCCAGTGACCAGGCCAGGGAGTTGAGGTCCTGGCGCTCCTGGTCGAGCGACTTCAGCATGTAGCCGGTCGGACCGCCGCCGATGATCTTCGTCCCGGCCACCAGGTACGGCCTGCCGCCGATGCTCGTGCGCTGCCAGAACAGGTGGTACTCAAAGGTGTTGCCCGACGTCATCGGCTGCTTCTTGCCCACCTGCTTCTGCAGCGAGGCGGGCACGTCCTGCCGGGTGAAGGAGTCCAGGTCGGAGTAGCCGACGATCGGCTTGCCCTCGTGCTCGTCGACCAGCAGCACGTGGTAGCCGGGGCTGCTGCTCGCCATCTGCGTCGCGGCGTTCTGCAGGTCGTCCCTGGTGGGAGGCGTGGGCAGGGCGGCCGCCCGGTTCTGCATCTGGCGGCGGAAGTCGCCGAGCGCGGAATCCTGCGTACGCGTCAGCACGGCCTCGCGGTTGAGCCAGTACGCGATACCCGACGCGGACACCGCCGCCGTCAGCGCCACCAGTCCGAACACGACGACGAGCCGCAGTCGCAGACTGGTCCAGCGCAGACCGGTGAGCACGGTCCGCTTCGCGGGTCCACTCACTGAGGCGAGTCCAGCCGGTAGCCCACTCCGCGCACGGTACGGATCAGGGTAGGCGAGGACGGCACGTCCTCCACCTTCGCCCGCAGCCGCTGGACACAGGCGTCCACCAGCCGCGAGTCACCGAGATAGTCGTGCTCCCACACCAGGCGCAGCAGCTGCTGCCTGGAGAGGGCCTGACCGGGCCTGCGGCTCAGCTCGAGCAGCAGCCGCAGCTCGGTCGGGGTGAGCTGAAGGTCCTCACCGCTCTTGGTGACGGTCATGGCGGAGCGGTCGATGATCACGTTCCCGAACGTCGCGGAGTCCGTGGACTCGCGTTCGCCCCGGCGCAGCACCGCACGGATACGGGCGTCGAGCACCCGGCCCTGTACGGGTTTCACCACATAGTCGTCCGCGCCGGACTCCAGTCCCACCACGACGTCGATGTCGTCGCTGCGCGCGGTCAGCAGAATGATCGGCAGCTGGTCGGTGCGGCGGATGCGCCGGCACACCTCGAAACCGTCGATCCCGGGCAGCATCACATCCAGCACGACCAGGTCCGGCCGCTGCTCTCGCAGCAGGTTCAGGCCGTCCTCTCCCGTCGCCGCAGTGGCCACTCGGTGGCCCTGGCGTGACAACGAGAGTTCGAGAGCCGTGCGGATGGCGTCGTCGTCCTCGATCAGCAACAGGAAAGGCACGGGGGTCATTCTGGCCCATGGTGGTGCCTCAGTTCGACAGTTGGACGCCTCCAACGGTTCCGCCACGCCCGGGAGGGGGGCCTGTGACAGGGCTGTGACAGTCGGGGGACAGCGCCATGAAACTGCCCGGGCAAGCTCGTTGACACACGGAACGAACCGACTCCACCGACGGGGGGCGCGAGATGAACGCAACGCACAGCACCGGCTCGACGAGCGCAGTTGTCACGCGTCTCCACGACGTCGGCCGGGGTCCGGAGAAGTCCGGCGGTGGGGCGCGGGGGTGCGTTCGCGGCGCCGGGCGTCAGCATCCGTCGTACATGACGGTCGTTGACACACCTCTCGGGGGTAACGGGGGAAGCGCGTACGGGGAGGTCACGGGGGAGCGGAAGCCCGCGGCGAAGGCCGAGGACGCCGAAGCGGTGTTCACGGCCTACGTCCAGGAGCGCCGCGCCTCCCTGTACGCAACCGCCTATCACCTGACCGGTGACCGGTTCGAGGCCGAGGACCTGCTGCAGAGCGCCCTCTTCTCGACGTACCGGGCGTGGGACAGGATCAGTGACAAGGCGGCGGTCGGCGGATACCTCCGCCGCACCATGACCAATCTGCACATCAGCGCCTGGCGCAGGCGCAAGCTCAACGAATATCCGACCGAGGAGCTGCCGGAGACGGTGGGCGACACGGACGCGATGCGCGGCACGGAACTGCGGGCGGTGCTCTGGCAGGCGCTCGCGCGGCTGCCCGAGCTCCAGCGCACGATGCTGGTCCTGCGGTACTACGAGGGCCGCACCGACCCGGAGATCGCGTCCATCCTCGACATCAGTGTCGGCACGGTGAAGTCGAGCATCTGGCGGTCGCTCCGCCGGCTGCGCGAGGACGAGGTCCTCAGCTTCGGCCGTGACGAGGAGGAGTCCTTCGGCGAGCTGGTGGCCTGAGGCGACGGGGGGAAACGGACCGCTGCTTCGGGGGAGGCGGCGGTACGGGGGCACGGGGGAAACGCAGCGGGGTCGGACAGGCCGGGGGGTCCTGTACGGCCCCGTTTCGCGTGCGCGGCCGTACAGGACCGCGGAGGCGAGGTGGGTGGAGCCCCCCGGTCAGGCCCCGTGTCCCGCAGGCGCCCGCCTGCACCGTCCCGCCGCCGCGGCGGCCAGCCGGCCCAGCGCCTCCTCCTTGCCGCACGGATGCGCACCCAGCGCCGCCTGCCGCGCCACGATCCGCCGCTCGGCCCGCATCAGGCGCCAGCCACGCCGCAGCAGGAACGGCACCGACTTGCGCCCCTCCCGCACGTCCCGCAGCAGCCGCCGCCGGAACGTCGTCGAGGGCCGCCCGCGCAGACACAGCGCGTCCGCCAGCAGGCCCAGCTCCTGGCAGCGCTCCACGATGTCCGCCGCGAAGATGCCCTCGGCCACGAACAGCGGCGTGCGTTCGATGTGGAACACCTCGTGCCCGACGCGGGCGCTCGTGGCGATGTCGTACACCGGCACATCCGTACGCCCCGTACGGCACAGCTCCGCGACGGCCGCGACGGCCGCGTCCGCGTCCCAGGACCGCACGGAGTCCCAGTCGATGTCCGTGCTGCCCGTGACCACCGGCAGGGTCGGGTCGTCGCTCTCCTTGTAGAAGTCGTCCAGGCGCAGCACCGGCAGACCGGTGCGCGCGGCCAGGGAGGACTTGCCTGAGCCGGAGGGGCCCGCGAGCAGCACGACGCGGGTCGGGATCGATTGGGAATTCACAGAACAGAAGTGTGAGGCATTGACCCGCGCAGGGGACCCCTCGGAGGTCCTGTTGGTATCGAGCATCACACCTCAACTACTCTGCGCGCACAGATGATTACCCGAACAGGCTCGATTCGGCTCGATTCAGGTGGGAAACCCATGGCTCGTCACGCACTGTCCGCACCTTCACGCACCCGGCGCCGCATCCTGCTGCGCGCCGGCCTGACCGTCACCGCGGTGGGCGCGGCGCTCGGTGCGGGAGGTGCGGCCGCCCAGGCCGCGCCGATGCCCGCCGCCCAGGCCACCGGAGCCGACAGCACCCTCGGTGCGGTCACCGGGGCGGCCGGGCCCGCGCTTACCGGGGCGCTCGGCCACTCGCTCGCGGGAGGCGTCGCGCCCCTCACCGATCTTCAGCTCGACCCGCTGGCCGGGACCGGTGTCGACCCGCTGGACAACGCGGTGGGCACCCAGATCGCCGACTTCAAGCCGCTGAGCACGGCCGTCGTGACCGACCCGGTGACCAGCGGCGGCGCGCTGAGCGACCTGCCCGTGGTCGGGCAGGCGACCGGGCTGCTCACCGGCTGACCCCGCCGCATGCGCCCGCGGGCCGCCCCGTCCGTCGTCCGGAGGGGGCGGCCCGCGGGCATGCAGGGCCCGTCAGGGGTCAGTACGAGGATCCTGCGGCTCCCAGGGCGCCCGTGGGGTGCCAGACCGTCTTGGTCTCCAGGAAGGCCGTCAGGCGGCGCGTGCCGGGGTCGGCCGCCCAGTCGGCGCCGTCGGTGCCGTCGGTGTCCACAGGCTGTGGACGCAGAACGCGCTTCATGTTGTCCGCCGCCGCGATCTCCAGCTCCTTGGCCAGTGCGGCGTCGGCGCCCGTGAGGTCGATCGCGTTGACGTCCTGGTGGGAGGCGAGCGGGGCCGCGAGCTCCGCCGTCTTCCCGGACAGGATGTTCACCACGCCACCCGGCAGGTCGGAGGTGGCCAGCACCTCGCCGAGGGAGAGCGCGGGCAGCGGCGCGTCCGCGGAGGCGATGACCACGGCCGTGTTGCCGGTGGCGATCACCGGGGCGATCACCGAGACCAGGCCCAGGAACGAGGACTTCTGGGGCGCCAGGACCGTGACCACACCGGTCGGCTCCGGCGTGGAGAGGTTGAAGAACGGGCCCGCGACCGGGTTCGCGCCGCCCACGATCTGGCCGATCTTGTCGGTCCAGCCCGCGTACCAGACCCAGCGGTCGACCGCCGCGTCGACGACGGCCGCCGCCTTCGACTTCGAAAGGCCCTCGGCGTCCGCCACCTCGCGTACGAACTGGTCCTTGCGGCCCTCCAGCATCTCCGCCACGCGGTAGAGGATCTGGCCGCGGTTGTACGCGGTCGCGCCCGACCAGCCGCTGAACGCCTTGCGGGCGGCCACGACCGCGTCGCGCGCGTCCTTGCGTGAGGACTGCGGCGCGTTCGCCAGCCACCTGCCCTTGGAGTCCGTCACCTCGTACACCCGGCCGCTCTCGGAGCGGGGGAACTTGCCCCCGACGTACAGCTTGTAGGTCTTGAAGACGCTCAGACGGTTATCGGACATCGAGGTATGCCTCCAGGCCGTGACGGCCGCCCTCGCGGCCGAAGCCCGACTCCTTGTAGCCACCGAAGGGCGACGTCGGGTCGAACTTGTTGAACGTGTTGGCCCAGACGACGCCTGCGCGGAGCTTGCCGGCCACCGCGAGGATGCGGGAGCCCTTCTCCGTCCAGATGCCGGCCGAGAGGCCGTACTGGGTGTTGTTGGCCTTGGCGACCGCCTCGTCCGGGGTACGGAAGGTGAGGACGGACAGCACCGGGCCGAAGATCTCGTCGCGGGCGACGGTGTGCGCCTGGGTGACGTTCGTGAAGAGCGTCGGGGCGAACCAGTAGCCGGACGAGGGGAGCGCGCAGGGCGCGGACCAGCGCTCGGCGCCCTCCGCCTCGCCCGTCTCGACGAGCGTGGTGATCCGGGAGAGCTGCTCCGCGGAGTTGATCGCGCCGATGTCGGTGTTCTTGTCCAGCGGGTCGCCGAGGCGCAGCGTGCTCAGGCGCCGCTTGAGGGCGTCCAGCACCTCGTCCTGGACCGACTCCTGGACGAGCAGCCGGGAGCCCGCGCAGCAGACCTGGCCCTGGTTGAAGAAGATGCCGGTGACGATGCCCTCGACGGCCTGGTCGATGGGGGCGTCGTCAAAGACGATGTTGGCGCCCTTGCCGCCCAGCTCCAGGGTGACCTTCTTGTCCGTACCGGCGATCTGGCGGGCGATGGCCTTGCCGACCGCGGTCGAGCCGGTGAAGGCGACCTTGTTCACGTCGGGGTGCCCGACGAGGGCGGCGCCCGCGTCGCCGTGACCCGTGAGGATGTTGACGACGCCCTTGGGCAGGCCCGCCTGGCGGCAGATGTCCGCGAAGAACAGCGCGGAGAGCGGAGTCGTCTCGGCGGGCTTCAGGACCACCGTGTTGCCGGTGGCGAGCGCCGGAGCGATCTTCCACGCCAGCATCAGGAGCGGGAAGTTCCACGGGATGACCTGGCCGGCCACGCCCAGCGGGCGCGGGTTCGCGCCGTAACCGGCGTGGTCCAGCTTGTCGGCCCAGCCCGCGTAGTAGAAGAAGTGCGCGGCGACGAGGGGGAGGTCCGCGTCGCGGGTCTCCCTGATCGGCTTGCCGTTGTCCAGGGTCTCCAGGACGGCGAGCTCGCGGCTGCGCTCCTGGATGATCCGGGCGATGCGGAACAGGTACTTCGCGCGCTCGGAGCCCGGCAGCGCCGACCACTTCTCGAAGGCCCTGCGGGCCGCCTTGACCGCCCTGTCGACGTCCTCCGCGCCCGCCTGGGCGACCTCGGAGAGGACCTCCTCGGAGGACGGGCTGACCGACTTGAAGACCTTGCCGTCGGCGGCCTCGGTGAACTCGCCGTCGATGAACAGGCCGTACGAAGGCGCGATGTCGACGACGGAGCGGGACTCCGGAGCCGGTGCGTACTCGAATGCAGATGCCATGGGGATCAGTCCACCGTCACGTAATCGGGGCCGGAGTAACGGCCGGTGCTGAGCTTCTGGCGCTGCATCAGCAGGTCGTTCAGCAGGCTGGAGGCGCCGAAGCGGAACCAGTGGTTGTCCAGCCAGTCCTCGCCCGCGGTCTCGTTGACCAGCACGAGGAACTTGATCGCGTCCTTGCTGGTGCGGATGCCACCGGCCGGCTTCACACCGACCTGCACCCCAGTCTGCTCCCGGAAGTCGCGTACGGCTTCCAGCATCAGCAGGGTGTTCGAGGGCGTCGCGTTGACCGCGACCTTCCCCGTCGACGTCTTGATGAAGTCGGCGCCCGCCAGCATCCCGAGCCAGGAGGCCCGCCGGATGTTGTCGTACGTGGACAGCTCGCCGGTCTCGAAGATCACCTTGAGGCGGGCGGAGCCGCACTCGGCCTTCACGGCGACGATCTCCTCGTACACCTTGAGGTAGTGGCCGGAGAGGAAGGCGCCGCGGTCGATCACCATGTCGATCTCGTCGGCCCCGGCGGCCACGGCGTCGCGGACGTCCGCGAGCTTGACGGCCAGCGCGGCACGGCCGGCGGGGAAGGCCGTCGCCACGGACGCCACCTTCACTCCGGAGCCGGCCAGCGCGGCGGCGGCGGTCGCCGCCATGTCGGGATAGACGCAGACCGCGGCGGTGCGCGGGCTCGTGCGGTCGGTGGGGTCGGGGTTGACGGCCTTGGCGGCGAGAGCCCGGACCTTGCCCGGGGTGTCCGCGCCTTCCAGCGTCGTCAGGTCGATCATCGAGATGGCGAGATCGATGGCGTACGCCTTGGCAGTCGTCTTGATCGATCGGGTACCGAGGGAGGCGGCGCGCGCTTCGAGGCCGACAGGGTCGACGCCGGGCAGCCCGTGCAGGAAGCGGCGCAGCGCACTGTCGGACGCCGTCGCGTCGGCGAATGCAGGTGCAGTGGTGGGCATGGTCACCACCTGAGCATATCTACGCGCGTAGCGACCTGTACAGGGCCCCTCCTCCTTCCCGCGCCGCACGCGCGCGACGTGGCCGCCCGGCCGCCCCCGGCCGCCGTCAGGCAGAATCGGGCCCATGACGAGCCCCACGCCTGCCCCCGAGCCGGTCTACGCCGACCGGACCTTCCGTTCGGTCGCCGGTCTGGTCTGCGGGGTGCTGCTGATCGCGCTGACCGCCTGGATCGGCGGCGACGCCCTGTTCCGCGGCGAGGGACGGACCCCGTGGACGGCACTCGCGGGGATGCTGGCCGTGATTCCGCTGATCGCGGCGTTCACCGTGCGGCCCGCGGTGTACGCGAACGAGGAGCGCATCCGCATCCGCAACCCGTTCAGGACCATCGTCCTGCCCTGGTCCGACGTCGCCGACGTGCGCGCCGGGTACTCGGCCGAGCTGTCCACCCACGCGGGCGTCACCTACCAGCTCTGGGCCGTCCCCGTCTCGCTGCGCGAGCGCAAGCGGGCGGCGAGGAAGGCGTCGCGGCAGTCGCAGGACGACCCTTACGGCAGGTCGTCCGTCCACGCCGACGTACGCGACACCGCGTCACGCATCGCCGCCGCCGACCAGACCGTGGTCGACCTGCGAGAACTGGCCGAGGGAGCCGCACACCGCAAGGACCGGCCCACCACGGTGACGGCCTCGGTCCGCTGGGCGTACGAAATCATCGCGCCGGCCGCCGCGGGCACCGTGCTGCTCGTGGTGCTGCTTTCCATCGGCTGAGCGACACGCGGGCGGGAGCGGCCCCCCGGAGACGGGTGGGCGGGCTCCTGACGCGAGAACGCGCGCGCCGCGCCGAACGGTCGCGCGTGTCCGCGCCCGCGGCCTTCGCGCCGCCTGTGGACCCGGCGGCGACACGAAGGGGCGCGGGCCACTGATGCGTGCGCCCGCGCCCCTTCGCCCCGGTTCAGATTCCGGCGGCCGCCGACAGGTCGCGCTTGATCCCGGCGAGCAGTTCCGCGCCCCTGGCGCGCGCCGCGGGCAGCTCGTCCGCCGAAGCGACCGGCACCACGACCTCCAGATAGCACTTGAGCTTCGGCTCGGTGCCGCTCGGGCGGACGATCACCCGCGCGCCCTCAAGCCGGTAGCGCAGCCCGTCCGTGGGCGGCAGCAGCTCGGTGCCGAGCGACAGGTCCTCGGCCGAGGTGACGGGGAGGCCCGCCAGTTCGGCCGGCGGCTGCTCCCGCAGGCGCAGCATGGCGTTCGCGATGACCGTCAGGTCCTCCACGCGGACCGACAGCTGGTCCGTGGCGTGAAGGCCGTGCGTGACGGCGAGGTCGTCCAGCAGGTCGAGGAGCGTACGGCCCCGCTCCTTGAGCACGGAGGCCAGCTCGGCGACGAGCAGGGCGGCCGTGATGCCGTCCTTGTCGCGCACGCCCTCGGGGTCGACGCAGTAGCCCAGCGCCTCCTCGTAGCCGTAGCGCAGCCCGTCGACACGGGCGATCCACTTGAAGCCGGTCAGTGTCTCCTCGTACCCGAGGCCCGCCTTCTCGGCGATGCGGCCGAGCAGCGAGGACGACACGATCGACTCGGCGAAGGTGCCGGTGACACCGCGGTCGACCAGATGGGCGGCGAGCAGCGCGCCGACCTCGTCGCCGCGCAGCATCCGCCAGCCGCCCGCGACGGCCGCGTCGGGCACAGCCACGGCGCAGCGGTCGGCGTCGGGGTCGTTGGCGATGACGAGATCCGGACCGGTCCGGCGCGCGGTCGCGAAGGCGAGATCCATGGCGCCGGGCTCTTCCGGATTGGGGAAGGCGACGGTGGGGAACGCCGGGTCCGGCTCGGCCTGCTCGGCGACGAGCACGGGCTCCGGGAACCCGGCCCGCGCGAACGCGGCGGTGAGCACGGACGTACCGACGCCGTGCATCGCCGTGTAGACGACGCGGGCGGTACGCGGGGAGCCGGCGCCGAGCACCGCGTCCGTACGGGCCAGATAGGCGTCCAGGACCTCGTCGCCGAGGATCTCCCAGCCACCGTCGGGGCGTGCCACCGCGTCGAGCGGGCCGACCGCCGCGATCGCGGCGGCGATCTCGCCGTCGGCCGGGGGCACGATCTGCGAGCCGTCGCCGAGGTAGACCTTGTAGCCGTTGTCGCGCGGGGGGTTGTGGCTCGCGGTCACCTCGACGCCCGCGACGGCGCCCAGATGCCTTATGGCGTACGCCAGGACCGGGGTGGGGAGCGGGCGGGGCAGGACGGCCGCCCGCAGTCCGGCGCCCGTCATGACGGCGGCGGTGTCGCGCGCGAAGTCGGCGGACTTGTACCGGGCGTCGTACCCGATGACGACGAGCCCGCCGCCCTGGCCCTGCGCGGTCAGGTACGCGGCGAGGCCGGCGGCGGCCCGGATGACCACGGACCGGTTCATCCGCATGGGCCCGGCCCCCAGCTCCCCGCGCAGCCCGGCCGTGCCGAACTGCAGGGTGCCCGCGAAGCGCACGGCGAGTTCGTCGAGGTCCCCGGATTCGATGAGCTTGCCGAGCTCGTCACGGGTCTCGGGGTCCGGGTCCTCGGCCAGCCATGTCCTGGCACGGGCGATGAGGTCCTGCTGCACGGAGTCCGCCTCTCAGTGGTACGGGGGTGGGGCGCGGGCTGTTGCGCGGGGGCTCCGCCCCCGGCGGAGCCCCAGGGAACGTCAGATCCGGTCCAGGACCCGGGCCAGCAGCGCACCCATCCGGGTGGCCGAGTCGCGGCCGGCCTGAAGGACCTCTTCGTGGTTGAGCGGCTCGCCGGACAGTCCGGCGGCCAGGTTGGTCACGAGCGAGATGCCGAGGACCTCCGCGCCCGCCTCGCGCGCGGCGATGGCCTCAAGCACGGTGGACATGCCGACCAGGTCGCCGCCCATGACCCGGACCATGTTGATCTCGGCCGGGGTCTCGTAGTGCGGGCCGGGGAACTGCACGTACACGCCCTCTTCGAGCGTTTCGTCGATCTCCTTGCACAGGGCGCGCAGCCGCGGCGAGTACAGGTCCGTGAGGTCGACGAAGTTGGCGCCGATGATCGGGGACGCCGCCGTGAGGTTGATGTGGTCGCTGATCAGCACCGGCTGCCCGGGGCGCATGCCCTCGCGCAGACCGCCGCAGCCGTTCGTCAGCACGATGGTCTTGCAGCCCGCGGCGACGGCGGTGCGGACCCCGTGCGAGACGGCGGCGACCCCGCGGCCCTCGTAGAAGTGCGTGCGGCCGAGGAAGACCAGGACGCGCTTGCCGCCGATCCGGTACGAGCGGATCGTGCCGCCGTGGCCCTCGACCGCCGGCGCGGGGAACCCGGGCAGCTCGGTGACCGGGAACTCGGCCTCCGGTGCGCCGAGCGCGTCGCCCGCGGGGGCCCACCCGGAGCCCATCACGAGGGCGACGTCGTGGGTCTCGGCGCCGGTCAGCTCGCGGAGGCGGGCGGCGGCGGCGTCTGCGGCGGCGTGCGGGTCGCCCTGGATGTTGTCCGGAATAACAGATGCGTTCACGCGGATGAGGGTAGCCGGTGAATCCCTACGCGCGTAGATGACCATGCGCAGAGGCTGACCGGACCTGTTCGTAGATTCGTACAGGAGCGGGGTGTGGCCTGCGCTCAGCAGGGGCGCTTGCGGAGCTCCATCACATAGTCGTGCGGCGCTCCGGCGGACTCCGCGGCGTCCGCCACCTCGCCCAGATAGCGCGCCGACGGCAGCCCGCCCTCGTATCCGTTCAGCACGTACATCCAGGTCGGCTCCTCGCCGTCCAGGGTGTGCACCCGCACCCGCATGCGCCGGTAGATGTCCAGGCCGACGCCCTCCCACCGGTCCATGGAGTCCTCGTCCATCGGCGCGATGTCGTACAGCGCCACGAAGACCTGGGAACGGGGCGCCTCGACCACTGTGGCCAGCGCGCCTTCCCAGCCCATCTGCTCCCCGCCGAACGTCAGCCGCCAGCCGTTCAGCCAGCCGGTGCCGCGCAGCGGGGAATGAGGAGCGCGGCGCGTCATCAGCCGCGCGTCGAGGTTGCCGGCGTACGCGGCGTAGAGCGACATGTGGTCGAGGGTACGGGAGGTGGCACCGGGAGTGCCGGTTCCTGAGTGCAAGGCCCTGCCGGAACGTCCCGTTCGTGCACGCCGGGCCCGGTTCCGGGGGGCCCCGCCCACGTATGGAGGGCCCCGGGGCGAAGCACTTTGGCGCGTGCGGGACAATGGAGTACGTACTGCATACTCCCGGGGTCATCCCCCGGACCCCGGCCGCGGCGGCATTCGGCCGCGGGATGACACCACGCGAGGCGGACTTTTCGTGACCCGGATCGTGATCATCGGCGGCGGCCCCGGCGGCTACGAGGCGGCACTGGTGGGCGCCCAGCTCGGCGCGGAGGTGACCGTCGTCGACTGCGACGGCCTCGGCGGCGCGTCGGTACTCACCGACTGCGTGCCCTCCAAGACCCTGATCGCGACGGCAGAGGTGATGACGACCTTCGACTCTTCGTACGAGGAGTTGGGCATCATCGTCGCGGACGACACGCCCCACATGGAGCAGGCGGCACGGGTGGTCGGCGTCGACCTCGGCAAGGTCAACCGACGGGTCAAGCGCCTCGCGCTGGCCCAGTCCCACGACATCACCGCCTCCGTCACCCGTGCGGGCGCGCGGGTGATGCGCGGACGCGGCCGGCTGGAGGGCCTCCAGGCCGCCGACGGCTCACGGCAGGTCGTCGTGACCGCCGCCGACGGTACGGAGGAGTCGCTGACCGCCGACGCCGTTCTCGTCGCGACCGGCGGGCACCCCCGGGAGATCCCGGACGCGCTCCCCGACGGCGAGCGCATCCTGAACTGGACCCAGGTCTACGACCTCGACGAGCTCCCCGAGGAGCTCATCGTCGTCGGCTCCGGTGTCACCGGCGCCGAGTTCGCCGGTGCCTACCAGGCGCTCGGCTCGCGCGTCACGCTCGTCTCCTCCCGCGACCGCGTGCTGCCCGGTGAGGACCCGGACGCCGCCGCGGTCCTGGAGGACGTCTTCCGCCGTCGCGGCATGAACGTGATGGCCCGCTCCCGCGCCCAGTCCGCCAAGCGCGTGGGCGACCGGGTCGAGGTCACACTCGCGGACGGGCGCGTCATCTCGGGCTCGCACTGCCTGATGGCCGTCGGCGCGATCCCGAACACCGCGGGCATGGGCCTGGAGGAGGCCGGGGTCCGGCTCAAGGACTCGGGCCACATCCTGACCGACCGGGTCTCCCGCACCAGCGCCCCCGGCGTGTACGCGGCCGGTGACGTCACCGGGATCTTCGCGCTGGCCTCGGTCGCCGCGATGCAGGGCCGGATCGCGATGTACCACTTCCTCGGTGACGCGGTCGCCCCGCTGAACCTGAAGACGGTCTCCTCGAACGTGTTCACCGACCCCGAGATCGCGACCGTCGGCTACAGCCAGTCCGACGTCGACGCGGGCAAGATCGACGCCCGGGTCGTCAAGCTGCCGCTGCTGCGCAACCCGCGCGCCAAGATGCAGGGAATCCGGGACGGGTTCGTCAAGATCTTCTGCCGGCCCGGCACCGGCATCGTGGTCGGCGGCTGCGTCGTCTCCCCGCGTGCCAGCGAGCTGATCCACCCGATCTCGATCGCGGTCGACAACAACCTGACGGTCGAACAGATCGCAAACGCCTTCACCGTGTACCCGTCCCTGTCCGGATCGATCGCGGAAGTGGCCCGGCAGCTGCACACCCGGAAGCTCACGGGCGACTCGTAGGGTCCGCTGCAAGCCCGGCAATCCCCGGCAATCCCCGGCAATCCCCGGCAATCCCCGGCAACCTCCGGCAACTCGGACGGGTTGACGGAGCGTTTGTGACCGCTCCCTTCCGGTCCCTTACGACTCCGTCACAACAACGGGGCCGCATATACCACTTGGCGGCCCCATTCATGTGCAACTTCTGTTATTCGGCGCAAACTGCTGAAACCAACGGATGGTCAGGTTACTGTCAGTTCCGTGTTCGCTGCAGAACGTCGTCAGTTGATCCTCGAAATGGTGCGTGCCAACGGGGCTGTATCGCTCCGTGAGCTCGCCCGCGTCGTCCAGACCTCCGAAGTGACCGTACGGCGGGACGTGCGGGCACTGGAGGCAGAAGGACTCCTCGACCGCCGGCACGGCGGTGCGGTTTTGCCGGGCGGATTCACGCGGGAGTCCGGCTTTCCGCAAAAATCCCATCTCTCCACCGCGGAGAAGACGGCCATCGCCGACCTGGCCGCCGGTCTGGTCGGCGAGGGCGAGGCCATCGTGGTCGGCGCCGGAACGACCACGCAGGAGCTGGCCCGCCGGCTCGCGCGGGTTCCCGGTCTGACCGTCGTCACCAACTCACTGCTGGTCGCCCAGGCGTTGGCGCATGCCAACCGGGTCGAGGTCGTGATGACCGGTGGCACGCTGCGCGGGAGCAACTACGCGCTCGTGGGCAGCGGGGCCGAACAGTCCCTCCAGGGGCTGCGGGTCTCGCGGGCGTTCCTCTCCGGGAGCGGCCTCACCGCCGAACGCGGGCTGTCCACGTCCAACATGCTCTCGGCCAGCGTGGACCGGGCACTGGTGCAGGCGGCCGCGGAGGTGGTGGTCCTCGCGGACCACACCAAGCTCGGCTCCGACACCATGTTCCAGACGGTGCCCACCGACCTCATCACGCGGCTGGTCACGGACGAACCACCGGTCCACGACGAGCGGGCCGCGACCGAGCTCCAGGCGCTGGCGGACCAGGGCGTGGAGATCACGATCGCCGGTCCCGACGCGGACGCGTCCGCACCCGGCGACGGGGTTCCGCCCGGCCGCCAGGCCAGACGTGACATGCCGCTGCCGGGGCAGCGCCGTACCCAGGCGGGCGGTTCCGGCGGTCTCGGGCCGCAGCTGCGGAGCGCGGCCGCACTGGCCGACCAGGGCTCGGGCGACCGTGCCCGGGTGGCGGATCTGCGACGCCGCTAGGGTTCTTCAGTCCCGTTCCGCGGTGGGGCCCTTCAGGCCCTGGAGGGTCAGCGTCAGCAGCCGGTCGGCAAGACCCGGATCGTCCGGTGACTGCTCGGCGGCCAGTGCGATGGCGTTCGTCAGCTGCATCAGGTCGTCGATCGACACGTCCGTCCGCACGGCGCCGCTCTCCTGCGCCCGGGCGAGCAGGCGTGCCCCCGCCTGACGCAGCGGCACATTGCACCGCGCCAGGGCCGACGTCTCGTCCCGCGACGCCGACATGAGCGCCTGGGCCACCCCCCGGTACTCACCCGCGTGCGTCACGATCGCGCCCAGCCACTCCACGAGCGCGTGGCACGGGTGTTCCGCCTCCGCCAGTTCGCGGGAGCGGGTGAGCAGGGCGGCGAGTGCCTCCTGGAAGACCGCGTACATCAGGGCCTGGCGGTTCGGGAAGTGCCGGTACAGCGTGCCGATGCCCACGCCCGCGTGGCGCGCGATGTCCTCCAGCGAGGCATCGGTGCCGTGCTCGGCGAAGGACGCACGCGCCTCGTTCAGCACCCGGTCGTAGTTGCGGCGCGCGTCGGCGCGCATCGGCCGTCCCGGGGCCTGTGCCGGCGTCTGTGCCGTGCTCGTCGCCATCGCGCAGTCTCCTCCGCATCTCCCAGGTGTACGCCCCTGCGTGCGTACGCCCCACGGTCCAGGATGCCATCGGACAACGGGAGGTGCCCTCCGTATCGCCGCCGCATCCCCGGAACGCCGAGGGCCCCGCAGGGGTCGTGTGACTCCTGCGGGGCCCTGGAGCCGGTCGGCTCAGTCCTTGATCTCGCAGATCACGGCGCCGGAGGAGACCGAGCCGCCGACTTCGGCGGCCAGGCCCTTGACGGTGCCGGAGCGGTGCGCGTTGAGGGGCTGCTCCATCTTCATGGCTTCCAGGACGACGACGAGGTCGCCCTCCTTGACCTCCTGGCCCTCCTCGACCGCGACCTTGACGATCGTGCCCTGCATGGGCGAGGCGAGGGTGTCGCCGGAGGCCGCGGAACCGGCCTTCTTCGCGGCGCGGCGCTTGGGCTTCGCGCCGGCCGCGAGGCCGGTACGGGCCAGGCTCATCCCGAGCGAGACGGGCAGCGAGACCTCCAGGCGCTTGCCGCCGACCTCGACGACGATCGTCTCGCGGCTGCCGTCCTCGTCCTCGGTGTCCGCGCCGGCGGGGGCGAAGGGCTTGATCTCGTTGACGAACTCCGTCTCGATCCAGCGGGTGTGGATCCGGAACGGGTCGGCGGTGAAGGCGGGGTCGACCACGACGGCCTGGTGGAACGGGATGGCGGTGGCCATGCCCTCGACCTTGAACTCCGCCAGCGCACGCGCGGCACGCTGGAGCGCCTGCTCACGCGTCGCGCCCGTCACGATCAGCTTGGCCAGGAGCGAGTCCCAGGCGGGGCCGATGACGCTGCCGGACTCCACGCCCGCGTCCAGGCGCACGCCCGGACCCGACGGCGCGCTGAAGGTGGTCACGGTGCCCGGGGCGGGCAGGAAGCCGCGGCCCGGGTCCTCGCCGTTGATCCGGAACTCGAAGGAGTGACCGCGGAGGGCGGGGTCGCCGTAACCGAGCTCCTCGCCGTCGGCGATGCGGAACATCTCGCGCACGAGGTCGATGCCGGTGACCTCTTCGGTGACCGGGTGCTCGACCTGGAGACGGGTGTTGACCTCCAGGAAGGAGATCGTGCCGTCCGTGCCGACGAGGAACTCGACGGTGCCGGCGCCGACGTAGCCGGCCTCCTTGAGGATGGCCTTGGACGCGGCGTACAGCTCGGCGTTCTGGGCCTCGCTCAGGAACGGCGCGGGGGCCTCCTCCACCAGCTTCTGGTGGCGGCGCTGGAGCGAGCAGTCACGGGTGGAGACGACGACCACGTTGCCGTGGGTGTCGGCGAGGCACTGGGTCTCGACGTGGCGCGGCTTGTCGAGGTAGCGCTCGACGAAGCACTCGCCGCGGCCGAAGGCGGCGACGGCCTCGCGGACCGCGGAGTCGTACAGCTCCGGGACCTCTTCGAGGGTGCGGGCGACCTTCAGGCCACGCCCGCCACCGCCGAAGGCGGCCTTGATGGCGATCGGCAGACCGTGCTCGCGGGCGAAGTCGACGACCTCGTCGGAGCCGGATACCGGGTCGGGCGTGCCGGCGACCAGCGGCGCACCGGCGCGCTGGGCGATGTGGCGGGCCGCGACCTTGTCACCGAGGTCGCGGATGGCCTGCGGCGGGGGGCCGATCCAGGTCAGACCGGCGTCGATGACGGCCTGGGCGAACTCGGCGTTCTCCGACAGGAAGCCGTAACCCGGGTGGATCGCGTCCGCCCCGGAGTCCTTGGCAGCCTGGAGCACCTTGGCCATGTCCAGATAGCTGGCGGCCGGGGTGTCACCGCCCAGAGCGAACGCCTCGTCGGCCGCGCGGACATGCAGAGCGTCCCGGTCCGGATCGGCGTAGACGGCTACGCTCGCGATTCCGGCGTCCCGGCAAGCCCGAGCAACGCGGACAGCGATTTCGCCACGGTTGGCGATGAGCACCTTGCGCACGATGACTCCCTCCTTGAAACAAGCTGAGTTTAGGGACTACCGACACGGCCGTACGACCCGTCCCCACTGGTGAGCTTGCCCACACGGAGTGTGATTCGAGGGTTGCTGGAGTCGTGAAATCCCTTGTCGCACCACGTTACGCCGGGTTCCTTAACCGCACAGTAGCCACGAGGTGTGGTCCAGGTCTCTGTTCGTAGGGTCAACGACGTCCGGTGTTTCTTTGTGGGGTCCCTACGAATGCCCGGGCGTGTCTTCGCCGCTGTACGAGGACGGACAGACCTCTTGTCCGAACCATTACCCGTTAGTAGGGTCCGCGATATCGCAGGTACTACAGGTAACAGGGGGTGGGCGCGGTGATACGCAGACCAGTGGCCGTGGTGACCGGGCTCGTGCTGTTCGGGGAAGCCGTGGGGATCGTGCTCATCAACGCCGTGCTCGCCACGGTCGTCGACAACCAGAAGATGTCCCTGGCGGGCATGGACCCCGAGGCCATGTCCACGGGCACCTGGGTGATGGGCTGGGGCTCCGGCCTCCTGCTGGTGCTCTGCGGTCTCGTCGCGCTGGTGGCCGGGGTCCGCGACCGGGCACCGGGCCGTGCAGGGCGGATCGCCCTGATCGGCTGCGCCGTGGTGCACGGGGTGCTGGGCGCTCTCACGGTCGGCCTGGTGGGCTGGTCCGCGTTCGCCTTCATGATGGCCGTGCTCGCGCTGCTCGTACTGACCCTGCTGGGATACGGCCCGGACCCTGCCACGAACGACGACGCCGGTCCCGTACCAAGCGAGGGGAACGGGCAGGGGAACGGCGCCGGAGCTCCGGCGCCCGTCTGACCCGGCCCGGTCCTCAGACCCACAAGTCGGTCACGGAGAGGCCCAGTTCGCCCAGGAGCCGGCGCAACAGCGGCAGCGAGAGCCCGATGACGTTGCCGTGGTCGCCCTCGATGGAGTCGACGAACGGCGCCGAACGGCCGTCCAGCGTGAACGCGCCCGCCACATGCAGGGGCTCGCCGGAGGCGACGTAGGCGGCGATCTCGGCGTCGGTCGGTTCGCCGAACCGGACGAGGGTGGACGCCGTCGCGGAGGCCGTACGGCCGCTCGCCGTGTCGATCACGCTGTGCCCGGTCTGCAGCACACCGGCCCGGCCGCGCATGGACTTCCAGCGGGCCGTGGCCTCCTCGCTGTCGGCGGGCTTGCCCAGTGCCTCGCCGTCGAGTTCGAGGACCGAGTCGCAGCCGATGACCAGGGCGCCGGCCGCCTCGGGGCGGGCCGCGACGGACGCGGCCTTGGCCTCGGCCAGGACGAGCGCCAGCTCGCCGGGGGTGGGGGCGGACAGCGCGTCCTCGTCGACACCGCTGACGATCACCTCGGGCGCGAAACCTGCCTGGCGCAGGAGGCCGAGGCGGGCGGGGGAGGCGGAGGCGAGGACGAGGCGGCGCTGATCAGTCATACGGGCCATCGTAGAAGGCCCGGCCGGACCCGCGGGTACCGGTTCAGCGGGTGCCGAGGACGAACATGGCGACCACCATGGCGAGCGCCAGCAGCAGACCCGCACGGCGCAGCATCGCCTGCGCGTCGCGGAGCTCCTTGGGGGGCTCGTTCTCGGGATCGGACCACAGCATGGAAACGATCCTGCTGCCGTGACGGGTGTGGGGGGGCGGTCAAGGTAAAGAGCGCGCCCCCCCCCCCGGCCCAGCCCCCCCGGGGGGGGGGGGGGGGCGCGGGGGACTAACTCCCCGGGGCTGTGCGGGGGTCCGGGGGCGGGGCCGGGGACAACCCGCCGCGGTTCGGCCCGGGTCTGGGCGGGGCGGGCGCCACGTTCGGGCAGCCGGTGCGTGCGGCAGGGG
>NZ_JBHXQO010000046.1:0-15778 GCF_042717135.1 Streptomyces sp. NPDC058620 | reverse complement strand
CGATCTGCCAGCTCGCCGTTTCCTCAAGCCTTTTGGTTGGCGTGGGGGGGGTTTTGTTTTTGTCTATCAACGGCCTGGGGGTGGTGGGGGGGGTTGGCGCTGTCTGGCAGCCCGCGGCCCCCGCCACACCCGTGCGGACGAGCCCCGGCGGGGCGGGTGCTCAGACGGGCCAGTACGTCCGTGCCCAGGAGCGCGGACCGGGCCGGAGCGCACCCTGGCGGGCGATGCGGCCCGGATCGGACCACTGCTCGGGCGGCACCGGCGCGCCGGACGGCAGGGCGGCCGTCGCCGCTGCGCGCGCCTGGACCACCGCGAGTGCGGCGGCCAGCTCCTCCGGGGTCGGATTGCCCCGTACGACCTTGATCATGGTCTGGGTCCTCTCTAGAGGGGGATGTTGCCGTGCTTCTTCGGGGGCAGGGACTCCCGCTTGGTACGGAGCTGACGCAGGCCCTTGACGATGTGGGCGCGGGTCTCGGACGGCATGATCACCGCGTCGACGTAGCCGCGCTCGGCGGCGACGTACGGGTTGAGGAGGGCGTCCTCGTAGTCGGCGATCAGCTCGGCGCGGGTCGCTTCCTGGTCCTCGGCCGCGGCGATCGTGCGGCGGTGCAGGATGTTGACCGCGCCCTGCGCGCCCATGACCGCGATCTGCGCGGTCGGCCAGGCCAGGTTGAGGTCGGCGCCCAGGTGCTTGGAGCCCATGACGTCGTACGCGCCGCCGAACGCCTTGCGGGTGATGACCGTGATCAGCGGGACCGTCGCCTCGGCGTAGGCGTAGATCAGCTTGGCGCCGCGGCGGATGATCCCGCCGTACTCCTGGTCGACGCCCGGCAGGAAGCCGGGCACGTCGACGAAGGTCAGGACGGGGACGTTGAACGCGTCGCAGGTCCGCACGAAGCGTGCGGCCTTCTCGCTCGCGTTGATGTCCAGACAACCCGCGAACTGCATCGGCTGGTTGGCGACGATGCCGACCGGGTGGCCCTCGACGCGGCCGAAGCCGGTGACGATGTTCGGCGCGAACAGGGCCTGTGTCTCCAGGAACTCGCCCTCGTCCAGCACGTGCTCGATCGCGGTGTGCATGTCGTACGGCTGGTTCGCGGAGTCCGGGATGAGCGTGTCGAGCTCGCGGTCCTCGTCCGTCGTCTCCAGGTCCGCCTCCTCCGGGAACGCGGGTGCCTCGGAGAGGTTGTTGGACGGGAGGTAGGACAGCAGGGACTTGACGTACTCGATGGCGTCCTTCTCGTCACCCGCCATGTGGTGCGCCACACCGGAGGTGGTGTTGTGCGTGCGGGCGCCGCCCAGTTCCTCGAAGCCGACGTCCTCACCGGTGACCGTCTTGATGACGTCCGGACCCGTGATGAACATGTGCGAGGTCTGGTCGACCATGACCGTGAAGTCGGTGATCGCGGGGGAGTAGACCGCGCCGCCCGCGCACGGTCCGACGATCAGCGAGATCTGCGGGATCACACCGGAGGCGTGGACGTTGCGGCGGAAGATCTCCGCGAACAGCCCCAGCGCGGCCACACCCTCCTGGATGCGGGCGCCACCGCCGTCGTTGATGCCGATGACCGGGCAGCCGGTCTTCATCGCGAAGTCCATCACCTTCACGATCTTCTCGCCGTAGACCTCGCCGAGCGAGCCGCCGAAGATCGTGAAATCCTGTGAGTACACGCACACGGGCCGACCGTCGACCGTACCGTAGCCGGTGACGACGCCGTCTCCGTACGGGCGGTTCTTCTCGATGCCGAAGTTGGTGGAGCGGTGCCGGGCGAACTCGTCGAGCTCGACGAAGGAACCTTCGTCGAGGAGGAGCCCGATCCGCTCACGGGCGGTCAACTTGCCCTTGGCGTGCTGCTTTTCCACGGCGCGTGCGGAGCCTGCGTGCGTGGCTTCGTCAATACGTCGCTGCAGGTCCGCGATCTTGCCCGCGGTGGTGTGGATGTCGCTCTGCGGCTCGGACATCGGGTGGCGGCTCCCTGCCTGGTCACGGGGACGGCTAGAACGTTCAGCAGCGGTGCTCGGCCGGGACGCGCGCGACTGCGTGGGGGACGCGGGGTCGACAGGCCACGGGCCCGACGGCCGTTGCTACTGACTCGTAGCGTATCGGCGCGGCTACCGTTCGGCAGTGCGTCGTTCCCCACACCTAGGGTGGCTTGCATGACACCTTCCGATGCGCCACACAACCGCTGGTCGGACCTGGACCGGCCGCCCCTGAACGTCGCCGCGCTGCGCCGTGGGCTGCTTCGGCCGGACTCGTTGTGGAGCTCGGTCGACGTGGTGGAGACGACCGGTTCGACCAACTCCGACCTCGCCGCGCGCGCGGACGGACTGGCCGAGGGCACCGTGCTGGTCGCCGAGGAGCAGACCGCGGGCCGCGGCAGGCTCGACCGGACCTGGACGGCGCCGCCGCGTTCGGGGCTGTTCTTCTCCGTCTACCTCAAGCCCGGTGACGTGCCCCCGCACCGCTGGGGATGGCTGCCCCTGCTCGCCGGGGTCGCGACGGCGACCGCGCTCGCGCAGTCCGCGGGCGTCGACACGGCACTGAAATGGCCCAACGACCTCCTGGTCACGATCGACGGCGCCGAACGCAAGGCCGGCGGCATCCTCGCCGAGCGCGCGGGGGAGGGCGTCGTCATCGGCATCGGGCTCAACGTCTCGCTGCGCGCGGACGAGCTGCCCGTCCCCGCGGCGGGTTCGCTCGCCCTGGCCGGGGCGGTGTCCACCGACCGCGAGACGCTCCTGCGGGCCGTCCTGCGGGGGCTGGAGGAGTGGTACGGGAGCTGGCGCGCGGCGGACGGGGACGCCGCGGCGAGCGGACTCCAGGCGGCGTACGCGGCGGGCTGCGCGACGCTGGACCGGACGGTACGGGCAGAGCTCCCCGGCGACCGTTCCGTCGTCGGAGAGGCCGTCGCGATCGACGGGGACGGGCGCCTCGTCCTGTCCACCGGCGACGGGCTCCAGGAGCCGGTGTCGGCGGGCGACATCGTCCACCTGCGGACGGAGGAGGACGGACCGGCCTGAGACGGTGGTGATCCCGGTGGCCGGTGTGCCGGGCGCCCGGCCGTTCACACCCCTGGCCCAGCCCGACCCGGCCCGGGCGTCCAGGCGACGTGAGGTAGGGCACACCTGCCGTATCGTTGAGGCGATCCAGCGACAGATCGGCAGGGCAGTGCGCAGGGAACGGGCAGGAGGCGGCTGGTGACCGTCGACGACACGACGTCCGGCGCGGGCGAGGAGCCCCCGTCGGACTCCTCGGTCCACGCGACACCGCATCACGAAGTCGATCACACGGCGGAACCGACCGACGACCCGCTGGCGATCAGGCTGGAACAGCTGATCCTGGGGGCCGACCGCCGCTACACGCCGTTCCAGGCGGCCCGTACCGCGGGCGTCTCCATGGATCTGGCGTCCCGGTTCTGGCGTGCCATGGGATTCGCCGACATCGGACAGGCCAAGGCGCTCACCGAGGCCGATGTGCTGGCACTGCGCCGCCTCGCCGGACTCGTCGAGGCCGGGCTGCTCAGCGAGCCGATGGCTATCCAGGTGGCGCGTTCCACCGGGCAGACCACCGCCCGGCTGGCCGAGTGGCAGATCGATTCGTTCCTGGAGGGGCTGACCGAGCCCCCGGAGCCCGGGATGACCCGTACCGAGGTCACGTATCCGCTGGTCGAGCTGCTCCTGCCCGAGCTGGAGGAGTTCCTGGTGTACGTGTGGCGGCGGCAGCTCGCCGCCGCGACGGGCCGGGTCGTGCAGGCCGCCGACGACGAGGAGATGGTCGACCGCCGGCTGGCCGTCGGCTTCGCGGACCTGGTCGGTTTCACACGGCTGACCCGGCGGCTGGAGGAGGAGGCGCTCGGCGAGCTCGTCGAGGCGTTCGAGACGACCGCCGCCGACCTGGTCGCCGCCCACGGCGGACGGCTCATCAAGACGCTCGGCGACGAGGTGCTCTTCGCCGCCGACGACGCGGGCACGGCGGCCGAGATAGCGCTTCGGCTGGTCGAGGCGATGGCCCAGAACGACACGATGCCCGCGCTCCGCGTCGGCATCGCCTTCGGCACGGTCACCACCCGGATGGGCGACGTCTTCGGGACCACGGTCAACCTCGCCAGCCGGCTCACCTCGATAGCTCCGAAGAACGCCGTCCTGGTCGACGGGGCGTTCGCCAAGGAGCTCACGCGGACCGGCGACGCCCCCGCCTCCGAGGCACAGGCATCCGAGGAGGCGGCGGCCGCCGCCGAGCGGGCGCGGCTGGCCGAGAAGGAGGGCCGGGAGGCCCACGAGCCCGCCCTGCCCCGTTACCGCTTCGGTCTCCAGCCGATGTGGCAGCGGCCGGTGCGCGGCCTCGGAGTCGTGGAGCCGTGGCTGCTGGCGCGGCGCGGCACGCCTGGTTCCTCCTCCTGACCGGCCCGCGACTCCCATATGCCTGGGGACGGGTGCGCTCTAGGATCGCCCGGTAACGCTCGTTAACTTTCGAGCTCGTTCACCGGAGGGGTGCAGTCATGACCGTCACGTCGGAGCAGCGGTTCGGGGAATTCGTCGTCGTGCGGCGGCACGAGGGCCAGGAGAGCGTGGCGGAGCTGGTGCTCGACCGGCCCAAGGCGATGAACGCCGTGTCCACGGACATGGCCCGGTCGATCGGGGCCGCCTGTGCGGCGCTCGGCGCGGACAGCGGGGTACGGGTCACCGTGCTCACCTCCAGCCATGAGCGGGCCTTCTGTGTGGGCGCGGACCTCAAGGAGCGCAACTCCTTCACCGACGCCGAGCTGGTGCGGCAGCGGCCCACCGCCCGCGCCGCGTACACCGGCGTCCTGGAACTGCCGATGCCGACGATCGCCGCGGTGCACGGCTTCGCACTCGGCGGCGGATTCGAGCTGGCGCTCGCCTGCGACCTGATCGTGGCCGACCGAACGGCGGTCGTCGGGCTGCCCGAGGTGTCGGTCGGTGTCATTCCGGGCGGTGGCGGTACGCAGCTGCTGCCCCGCCGGGTCGGTGCGGCCCGCGCCGCCGAGCTGGTCTTCACGGCCCGGCGGGTGGAGGCGGCCGAGGCGCGAGAGCTGGGGCTCGTCGACGAGCTGGTCGAGGCGGGCCGGGACCGGGAGGAGGCGCTGGCGCTCGGCGGCCGGATCGCCGCCAACTCACCCGTGGGGCTGCGCGCGGCCAAGCGGGCGCTGCGGCTGGGGCACGGGCTCGATCTGCGGGCGGGCCTGGAGGTGGAGGACGCGGCCTGGCGGTCGGTCGCCTTCTCCGGGGACCGGGCGGAGGGCGTGGCCGCGTTCAACGAGAAGCGGAAGCCGAACTGGCCCGGGGAGTGAGCGGTCCCGGGCGGGGCACCAGGTGACGGTGAGTGACGTCGGCCCGCTCCTCGGGGGCGAACCGGCGATCCTTCACGACCCACACTGATCGAATCGTCACAAAACTACATAAGCTGGAGCGATGGCTGGTGATGATGCGCGGCTGCGAGCCGTGGTTTCGCTTGCGCAGTCGATGGCCGCGGCCTACACCCCGCGGGAGTCGTGGCGCGCGGCGGCGCTGAGGGCGTGCGAGGCGCTGGACGGCAGTTTCGCCGCGCTCTCCGTGTGGGAGCGTGACCGCGGACGGCTGCGGGTGCTGGTGAACGCGGGTGAACGGGCCGAGGGGGAGGAGGAGTTCCCCGAGGAGGAGGCGTACCCCGTGCACCAGTTCCCGGAGATCACCGAGTTCCTCCATGAGCGCTGGGCGGGCGGCGGCGAGCCGGACGCCTGGGTGGAGACCGCCGAGGGCACTCCGGCCGAGGGTGCTCCGGCGCGGGGGGCCCGCCCGTTCTGTCATCAGCGGGTCGCCGCCCTGCGCCGGCGCGGGCGGGGCTGTTGCGTGGTGGCGCCGATCGTGCTGCACGGGCGGGCCTGGGGCGAGCTGTACGTCGCGCGCTCGGCGGAGCAGCCGGTGTTCGACCGGGACGACGCCGACTTCGCGACCGTCCTGGCCGCCGTCGTGGCGGCCGGGATCGCTCAGACGGAGAGGCTGGAGGAGGTCCGCAAGCTGGCCTTCACCGATCCGCTCACCGGCCTCGCGAACCGCCGGGCCGTCGACATCCGGCTGGACGAGGCGGTGGAGCGGCATCGCGCCGACGGCGCCGTGGTGAGCCTGGTCGTCTGCGATCTGAACGGTCTGAAGGTGGTCAACGACACGCATGGGCACGAGGTCGGTGACCGTCTGCTGGAACGTTTCGGCTCCGTGCTGTCCCTGTGCGGCGCGATGCTTCCCGGCGCCCTGGCCGCACGTCTGGGCGGCGACGAGTTCTGCCTGCTGACCCTCGGCCCCGGGGCGGACGACGTGGTCCGGGTGGCCACGGAGCTCTGCGAGCGGGCGGCCGTGCTCGAACTCGGTGACGGGGTCGCCTGCGGGGTCGCGTCGACCGGTGACCCCATCGGCCCGCTGCGCTCGGCGCGCAGGCTCTTCCGGCTGGCCGATGCGGCCCAGTACCGGGCGAAGGCCGCGCGCTCCGCGAGGCCGGTGGTGGCCGGGCGCGACGGTGAGGTGATCCGGCTCGCCGACTCCCCGCCGAAGTCGGCCCACGACCGGCGCAGGCTGCGCGGTAGCCGTCCCTGAGCGCCGGCTCCCGAGGGCGGGGCCGGTAAGGGGTCAACTGGATGACCACTAGTGACATTCACTAGTGACATGAAGGGATTCAATCCGTAGGCTTCTGAATATGGATATGCATACAGTCGTGGTGGGGACGTCCGGTACCACCGCCGAGGACGTCATCGCCGTGGCCCGCGCGGACGCCCGCGTCGAGCTCTCGGCCGCGGCCGTGGACGCGCTCGCCGCCGCCCGCGAGGTCGTCGAGGCGCTCGCCGCCAAGCCCGAGCCGGTCTACGGCGTCTCCACGGGCTTCGGTGCGCTCGCCAGCCGCCACATCAGCCCCGAGCTCCGCGCCCAGCTCCAGCGCAACATCGTGCGCTCGCACGCCGCGGGCATGGGCCCCCGCGTCGAGCGCGAGGTCGTCCGCGCCCTGATGTTCCTGAGGCTGAAGACGGTGGCCTCCGGACACACCGGCGTACGCCCAGCGGTCGCGCAGACCATGGCCGACGTACTGAACGCCGGCATCACCCCCGTCGTCCACGAGTACGGCTCGCTCGGCTGCTCCGGCGACCTCGCCCCGCTCTCCCACTGCGCCCTGACCCTGATGGGCGAGGGCGACGCGGAGGGCCCCGACGGCGTCGTGCGCCCCGCGGGCGAGCTCCTCGCCGCCCACGGCATCACCCCCGTCGAACTGCGCGAGAAGGAGGGCCTGGCCCTCCTGAACGGCACCGACGGCATGCTCGGCATGCTCGTGATGGCCCTGGCCGACCTCAGGAACCTCTACACCTCGGCCGACATCACCGCCGCCCTCTCCCTGGAGGCGCTGCTCGGCACGGACAAGGTCCTCGCCCCGGAGCTGCACGCCATCCGCCCGCACCCCGGCCAGGGCGCCAGCGCCGACAACATGCTGCGGGTGCTCGCCGGGTCCGGCCTCACCGGTCACCACCAGGACGACGCGCCCCGCGTCCAGGACGCCTACTCCGTGCGCTGCGCACCGCAGGTCAACGGCGCTGGACGCGACACCCTCGCGTACGCCTCCGTGGTCGCCGAGCGCGAGCTGGCCTCCGCCGTCGACAACCCCGTCGTCCTGCGGGACGGCCGGGTCGAGTCCAACGGGAACTTCCACGGCGCCCCCGTCGCGTACGTGCTCGACTTCCTGGCGATCGTCGCCGCCGACCTCGGCTCCATCTCCGAGCGCCGCACCGACCGGCTCCTGGACAAGAACCGTTCGCACGGGCTGCCGCCGTTCCTCGCCGACGACGCCGGGGTCGACTCCGGACTGATGATCGCCCAGTACACGCAGGCCGCCCTCGTCAGTGAGATGAAGCGGCTCGCCGTCCCCGCGTCCGCCGACTCGATCCCGTCCTCCGCGATGCAGGAGGACCACGTCTCCATGGGCTGGTCGGCGGCGCGCAAGCTCCGTACCGCCGTCACCAACCTGGCCAGGATCGTCGCCGTCGAGATGTACGCCGCGACCCGCGCCGTCGAGCTGCGCGCCGCGCAGGGGCTCACCCCCGCGCCGGCCTCGCTCGCCGCGATCGAGGCGCTGCGCGCGGCAGGCGTCGAGGGTCCGGGCCCCGACCGGTTCCTCGCCCCCGACCTGGCCGGTGCCGACGCCTTCGTACGCGAAGGAAAGCTGGTCGCGGCCGTGGAGCCGGTCACCGGGCCGCTGGCCTAGAGCGGGCTCCCGGCGCCTCGGACGCCGGACGGGCCCCCGAGCGGGCCCGTCCGGGCCGAGTAGGCGACGAAACCCGCGCCGATGAGCAGGAAGGCCGTGCCGCCGATCAGGTACGGGGTGGTGTCGACCCCCGCCCCGGTGTCGGCGAGCACGGTGTCCGCGCCGGCCTGCCCGGCGGGCGCGGTCCCCTGATCCCGTACGGAACCGGCGGACACGTGCGTGTGACTTCCGCCGGTCGCGTTGGCGGAGGGAACGAACCACAGAGCGCAGAGCAGGGTGCCCGCGGCGGTGGTGGTCAGCAGCGTGCGACGAGCGATGGACACAGAATCGATCCCCTTGCGACAACCATCAGTTAGCCCCGTGTGCCGATGCTAAGCAAAGCAGCGGGTCGTGGGAAAGCCGTGGACTCCAGGAGCCTTACGCTCCCGCGTATGACCACTTCAGAGACATCCAGGTTTGTTCGGCTTCGCGTGGAGATGGTGTTGGAGATCACCGACGCCGAAGCCCTGACCGGCAGCGCCCTCGCGGGTATCGCCGCCGAGCACGCCGCGGCGGGCACCGGCCTCGGCCCGGGCGAATCGGCCGAGGAGCGTACGCATGCAGAGGCCACCGTGCGGGAAGACGGTGCGGAGGCCATTGCTTCACTCGTCGACCCTTTCGACCTGGTGAGCGAGGTGCCCGGGGTGGAACTCGCCCAGGCGTCCTGGAGCAGTGAGACGGTCGACTACGACCCCGACGCCGAGGACTGGTCCGAGGACTGGGACGGTGGCGAGGACGACGACGAGAGCGGCTACGGATTCGAGGGCGCCGGTGAGGACGGCGAGGTCGAGGACAATGGGCAGGGCGATGGCGAGCGTGCCGGAGCGGAACGGTAGGACAGGGGTGTGAGAACCCCGGCCCCGGTCCGCATCCGACGGCGGACCGGGGCCGGTCGCGTGCGGACGGCCCCTTACGTGTCCGGTGGCGGGAACCGGCGCGGGTGTCACCGCGTCGGTGAGTGGTGTTCCCCACATCTTCGGAGGATGTGGAACCGACCACCCGTTTGGGGTGTTCTTGGAACATTGACGGGGTAACGCCGTCCGGCGGTCCCGTTCGGGGATTTGGGGAATCGGCAACGATGGAGAAGCGTGTGATGACGGACAGCAAGCGGCGCAGGGGCCTCGCGGCCGTGTCCGCACTGCTCGGCGGCGTACTGGTGCTCTCGGCCTGTAGTGACGAGGGCGGCAAGAGCCCCGCTCCGGAGAGCTCGAAGAAGTCGCAGGCCCAGGTGGACGAAGCGGCGGCCAAGGAAACCTCGGAGGCGCAGATAACGATCGCGCCGAAGAACGGTGCCACCAACGCGAGCATCAACAAGGACGCCAAGGTCACCGTCACCAAGGGCAAGCTGACCGAGGTCACGATGACCACGTCGGCCGGCCAGAGCGTCGAGGGCACCCTCGCCGCCGACGGCACGAGCTGGGTGCCCAGCGGCCAGCTCGAGCGCTCGACCACGTACAAGATCAACGCGACCGCGACGGACGCCAAGGGCCGTGAGGCCCACGAGAACAGCTCCTTCACCACCGTCTCGCCCGACAACAGCTTCATCGGCAACTTCACGCCCGAGGACGGCTCCACCGTCGGCGTCGGCATGCCGGTCTCGATCAACTTCAACAAGGCGATCACCGACCGGAAGGCCGTGCAGGACGGCATCACCGTCACGTCCAGCAGCGGCCAGCAGGTCGTCGGCCACTGGTTCAACTCGCAGCGGCTCGACCTGCGCCCCGAGGACTACTGGCAGGGTGGCTCCACCGTCACGCTGAAGCTCGCGCTCGACGGCGTCGAGGGCGCGGACGGCGTCTTCGGTGTCCAGGAGAAGACGGTCACCTTCAAGGTCGGCCGCAACCAGGTCTCGACCGTCGACGTCCAGACCAAGACGATGACCGTCACCCAGGACGGCAAGACGATCAAGTCCATCCCGATCTCCGCGGGCTCCTCGGACAACCCGACGTACAACGGTCAGATGGTGATCTCCGAGAAGTTCAAGGAGACCCGGATGGACGGTGCCACGGTCGGCTTCACCGACGACGACGGCAAGGGCGAGTACGACATCAAGGACGTGCCGCACGCCATGCGGCTCTCCACGTCGGGCACGTTCATCCACGGCAACTACTGGGGCGCCAAGTCGATGTTCGGCAGCGCCAACACCAGCCACGGCTGCGTGGGCCTCGCCGACGTGAAGGGCGCGGGCGACCCGAACGCGCCCGCGGCCTGGTTCTACAACAACTCCATGATCGGCGACGTGGTCATCGTCAAGAACTCCCCGGACAAGACCATCACGCCCGACAACGGACTCAACGGCTGGAACATGAACTGGGCCGAGTGGCAGGCCGGCTCCGCCGCCTGACCCACTGTCCGACCCGCATCACCCCCCGTACGAAGGCGGCGGCACCCCGGATTCCCGGTGCCGCCGCCTTCGGCGTATCCGCGCGTGTCCACGGGTGTCGGGCGCCCGTGGAGGTTCTCATGGCGCTCTCATCGTGGCCTTAACCCACCATCACGACCGCTCCATACCGTCGCGCCATGTTCTTCACCTACCTCCGGCGCGAGCTGCGCCGCCGCAGAAAGGCGGCGCTCGTCGTCGCCTCGGGGCTCGCCCTGGGAATCGCGCTGGTCATCATCGTCAGCTCGGTGTCATCCGGCATGACGAAAGCCCAGGACAAGGTCCTGGAATCGCTGTACGGCCTCGGTACGGACATGACCGTCACCAAGGCCGCCGCCGCCCCGGGTACGGGCACCACGCGACCGCGGTTCGAGTTCGACGCCAAGGACGACGACTCGACCCAGAGCACCGACCGGGTCATGGTCCAGGGTTTCCAGACCCTGGCCGCCACCACCGTCGACGAGGTCGCGGACCAGAGTGGCGTCGCCGACGCCGTCGGAGGACTCAGCCTGACGGTCATGAAGGTCGACGGCCAGTTCAGGCGCGGCGAGTTCAAGCAGGACGAGGGCGCCCAGCAGGACAGCAGGACCGGCCCCGGGGGTGGCGCCGGCCAGCCGCAGGGTGAAGTACAGGGCGGCGGTGCCTCCTTCGACGTCAACTCCTTCACCGTGTACGGCACGGACGTCACCCAGCAGGACCTGGGCCCGCTGACCTCCTCCGCGATCACCAAGGGCCGTACGTTCAAGGCCGCCGAGACGGACGCGAAGGTCGCGGTCGTCGACGCCTCGTACGCCAGGGAGAAGAAGCTCGCGGTCGACAAGACCGTGACGATCTCCGGCACCAAGTACACGATCATCGGTGTCTCGACGGCGGACAGCGGCGACGCCGCCGCCAACGTCTACGTCCCGCTGAAGCAGGCGCAGACCCTGGCCGACTCCAAGGACGAGGTCACCACCGTCTATGTGAAGGCCGCCGACTCGCAGCAGATCGACGCCGTGAAGTCCGCCATCCAGAAGAACATCTCCGGCACCACGGTCACCACTTCCGCGGACCTCGCCGACACGGTCTCCGGTTCCCTCTCCACCGCGTCCGACCTGGCTTCCAGCGTGGGCAAGTGGCTCTCGATCGCCGTACTGATCGCCGCGTTCCTGGTCGCCGGACTGCTCACGTCCTCGGCGGTCAGCCGTCGCGTACGGGAGTTCGGCACCCTCAAGGCCCTCGGCTGGAAGAGCGGCCGCGTCACCCGTCAGGTGGTCGGCGAGGCCCTCGTCAACGGCCTCATGGGCGGGGTCCTCGGTATCGCCGTCGGACTCGGCGGCGCGTACGCCGTGACCGCCATCAGCCCCACCCTCACCGCCCAGCTCGGCTCCTCGGGCGGCGGCGGCGCGATGGGCGGCGGTCCCATGGGCGGCGGCGGTCCGGGCCGCCAGACGGCGTCCCGGACCCTCGACATCGCGCTGACCGCACCGGTCTCACTCTCCGTCATCCTGCTCGCCGTCGGACTGGCCGTGACGGGCGGACTCGTCGCGGGCGCCTTCGGCGGCTGGCGCGCCTCCCGGCTCCGCCCGGCGGACGCCCTGCGCCGCGTCGAGTAGCGCCCGCACCCCCACCCCACGTCCGTACGCACAGCAGGAGTCCACACGTGTACCAGCTCAGAGGCGTCACCAAGCGCTACCGGCGCGGCAAGACCACCGTCAACGCGCTCGACGGGGTCGACCTGACCATCGAGGACGGCGGCAGGCTCGTCATCCAGGGCCCGACCGGCGGCGGCAAGTCCACCCTCCTCCAGATGCTCGGCGGCCTCGACCGCCCGACCGAGGGGTCCGTCGAACTCGACGGCGTCGATCTGGCCAAGCTGCCCGAGGCGCGGCTCACCAAGGTGCGGGCGGAGTCCATCGGCTTCGTCTTCCAGAGCTTCAACCTGATCCCCACGCTCACCGCGCAGGAGAACGTCGAGACCGCACTCGTCCCCCTGGGCCTCGGGGCGAGGACGCGCAGGGAGCGCGCGGCGGAGGCGCTCGAATCCGTGGGTCTCGGTGACCGTCCGACCCATCTGCCGGGCGAGATGTCCGGCGGTCAGCAGCAGCGCGTCGCGATCGCGCGGGCGCTGGTGAAGCGGCCCAAGGTGCTGCTCGCCGACGAGCCCACCGGCAATCTCGACGAGTCCATGCGCGACGAGATCATGGAGGTGCTCGACGGGCTGTGGAAGGAGCACGGGCTGACCTTCATCATGGTCACGCACGACAGTGCCCTGGCCCGCAAGGCGCCGAGGCTGGCAACCATCCGCAAGGGCCGCGTCACGGTGACGGAGAACGCCACCGCCTGACTCCGTGGCCGCCGGGCGGTCCGGCTTCAGGCCGCCCGCTCGGCGACGGCCGCCCGGTAGGCCAGCAGGTCCACGTGGCGCACCTGACGGAGCCCCGCCACATCCTCGTAGGGGCTGCCGTCCTCGCAGCCCCGGGCCGGCTGGCCGCCGCCCTCGCGGGCGGTGCCGGAGAGCGAGCGCAGCCAGTGCCAGGGCTGCAGCGGCACCCAGCACAGCCCGAGGACCCAGCGCCGGACCAGCCGGCCGAACCCGGGCCGGTCGACACCGGGCATCCCCACGACCCGTACCCCCATCACCAGCTTGCCCGCGCTCGCCCGGACCGCGACGGTCAGGAGCACCTGGTTGGCGAACGAGAGGATCAGCGCTAAGGCGAGAAGCAGGGGGAGGGCCCGGCCCGCATCGGACGTGCCCACGTGGGGCCGGGTCAGCAGGCCGGCCGCCAGCAGGCAGAGATAGCAGTCGACGGCGACCGCGAGGTAGCGCCGCATGTCACCGGCGCCCGAAGGGATGCCCGGCGGGGGACGTAAGGGCCCGTAGGCGCCGGACGGGCGTCGCCGCTCGTACGGGCCCGGGGGCGCGGCCCGGCTCACCGGAGGGTGCCCGGGCCGCCGTATTCCGTACAACGACCGTTGCGTGTAAGGCTGTTGACTGTTCCGTTGCCCCCGTGGCGCGTTCATTACGGCATCATGGCCGATCGTCCGCTGTCGCGTCGCCCTTCCACACATAGCGGATGTCCGGCTCCCGCTCCTCGTTGTCCGAACCGTCGGTCCGCTCCGCCGCCACGAACCCGTGCCGCTCGTAGAAGCGATGAGCGGGGGTGTTGACCTGAAAGGTCCACAACTCCAGCCCCTGCGGGCTGCGTTCCTTGGCGAGCTGTACGAAACGGTCGCCGAGGCCGTGTCCGCGGCGGTCGGGTGCCAGGTAGAGCTGCTCGATCCGGCCCTCCTCCAGCACCATCATTCCGACCACGGAGCCTTCCTCGTCGGCCACCCACGTCTCGTGGTGCACCACGACGACATCGCGGAAGAACGCCCTGACGCCGTCGTCGTCATGGGCACGGCGCACGGTCGGCAGTGCGGCGTCGAAGGAGCGCAGGTAGACCTCCGCCACCGCCGCCCCGTCCTCGGTACGGGCGCGGCGCAGCGCGGTGCGCTGGGATTCCTGGTTGTTCATCCGGTCAATCTCGCACATCTGTCCGGTAGTCGGGGGCGGTGAAGCCCCACCAGCCCAGACAGATCAGGGCCGCCAACTCCCGTAAGAGGGGCCCCGCGCGGCGGGATTTCGCCGGGGGCGGAACGTTCCCGGCGGCGCGGCGGGCCCGGGGCTCCTAACCTGGGGAGGTGAGCAGCCACGAGTCGAACCACGCCCGCGTCATACCCCTGCGTCCGGTAACCGAGGTGCCGGCCCCCGCGGCCAGGGAACCGCTCCTGCGGCACGTCGTCGGTGACGTCCTGCGCCGCGAGCGGCAGGCCCAGGAGCGCACGCTGAAGGACGTGGCCGAGGCGGCGCGCATCTCGATGCCGTACCTCTCCGAGCTGGAACGGGGCCTGAAGGAACCGTCGTCCGAGGTGCTGGCGGCAGCCGCCCACGCCCTCGGCCTGGCCCTCGCCGACCTCCTGGCCCTGTCCCACCGAGAGCTGGTCCGCCTGTCCCGCACGGACCTGACCCCGCCCCGCCGCATCGGCGCGACCTCCCGCCCGGCGCGGCAGGCCCCGCGCCAGGGAGAGGTCCGCCTCGCGGCCTGACGGGACTACCGGGGGGCCTTCGCGGCCTCCTCGGGGGTCTCGTACCCCTTGACGACGGGGGCCTTCTTCAGCGGTTCGTTCTCGCAGCCGAGGGCGTCGGTGGCGTGCCGTGCCATGAGGTACAGGAAGCGGATCTGGCGATCCCTCACGTCCTGCTTCACCGCCGTGCCGACGTACGCCGTGTTCGCGACTTGCGCGACCAGGAGGTTCTGCTGCGACAGTTTGTCGAGTCCGCCGGGCAGGGCACATGACATGCGGAGCGTGGACAGCGTTTCGTCGGACTCTCCGGAGCAGCGACTCCATGGCGAGGGCTTCCTTCTGGGCCGCGTCGTACTGGCCGCGCGTCACCGCGAAGTTGGGGGCGGCGATCGACGCGCTCTCGCCGATCCACCTGTCGCCCTTGGTGACGCTCTGCACGTCCTCCTCGTGCAGGTCCTCAAGTTTCTTGAGCTTGCCGGCCATGTCCTTCCAGCCGCCGCGGCCGAAGTGAGCTCGGAGAGCTTGACGTGCAGGATCTCGTAATAGGTGGGCATCGTTCCCCCTCAAATGCCGGACAGTCGTGAACGCACTTATATTCCGGACACCCTGGACTGGAGAGGGATGAAGCCCTGCCCCGTGGAGATGTCCTGGTTGGTGAACAGCGTCGACGTGTTCCGGAGACTGGTCTTCTCGCTGTTCAGCCGGGCCATCAGCCGCTTCACCTGGGTGTCCCAGTGCGCGTGGGCCTTCTTCAGGCCGGCTCCGGTGTCCCAGTCGCTGAACTCGGTGATGGCCTTCAGGGTGGACTCGTCGGCCGCGTCGGCGGCCTGCTTCGTCCCGGGCTCCAGCTTGGTCTCGATGGTGTTCGCCGCCTTCTTCTTCGCGGCGGGGGCCGTGGCCAGGTCCGGTGTGGAACCCGTGGGGCCCGTCGGGCCCGAGCCGTCGGCCGGAAGCTGGTTCAGCCGCGTGTGCGACGACTGCTGCTCCGTGACTGCCTGCTTCTGCCTGGCCCATTCCTCGTCGAACGACACCCGCATCCCCCTTGTCGACGCCTGACTGAGGCCCCGGGC
>NZ_JBHXQO010000045.1:0-48292 GCF_042717135.1 Streptomyces sp. NPDC058620 | reverse complement strand
CGTCCGGACAGCGTCGGCTGTCCGG
This sequence comes from Streptomyces sp. NPDC058620, assembly GCF_042717135.1. Classification (NCBI taxonomy): domain Bacteria; kingdom Bacillati; phylum Actinomycetota; class Actinomycetes; order Kitasatosporales; family Streptomycetaceae; genus Streptomyces; species Streptomyces sp. NPDC058620. The sequence goes on along the minus strand of NZ_JBHXQO010000045.1, from coordinate 48,267 downwards.
ACGGCCCCTGCCTCTGTCGGCCGCGCGCGCCGGAAGCGCGCTCGGAGCCGTGCCACGGCTGCGACCATGAGGGCTTCCAGCACCTTCACGTAGTGGAACAGGCGGTACCGGCGTGGCGGCAACAGCCTTACGGATGGGCGTGGTCGGCGGCAGCATCGCGGGCTGTGCCATGGCGATCGCGGGTCTCCGGGCCGGCGCCGACGTCACCGTCTACGAGCGCAGCAACGGTGAACTGCAGGACCGGGGGCTCGGCATCGTGATCCCGCCGGCCCTGCATCAGGAGCTCGTATCGGCCCGATATCTGGACGCCTCGATGGAAACGGCACCGGTCGGGGCCCGGGTGTGGGTCACCCGGAAGCCGGACGGGCGCACGGCCCACGAGTTCGGCAGGCAGCCGAGCGCCGTGGTGCCCTGCAACTGGGGCATGCTGTGGCGTTCGCTGCGCTCGCGAGCCGGTGACGTCCGCTATCACCGCGGGCTGCCGGTCACCTCCGTGGAACGGGAGCCGTCGGGCGGGGCACTGATCCGCACCGCTGCCGGGGTGGAGTCGTACGACATCGTCGTCGGCGCGGACGGCCATCAGTCGGTCACCCGTGAGCTGCTCGCGCCGGGGCTGCGGCCGACGCCCGCCGGGTACGTGGTGTGGCGCGGCACCGTCTCCCCCAGCGCGTTCGCCGGCCGGCCCGAGCAGCTGGAGCTGCTGCGCGGCGCCTGGGTCACGGTGGCATTTCCACGGGGGCACGGGGTCTTCTACCTGATCCCGACGGCGCCGAAGAGGGCCGGTGGCGCGGGCGGCGAACGGCTGCTCGCCTACGCGATCTACGGATACCCGCCCGCCCCGGCGGCCGGGCGCCGCCAGGAAGATGTGGCCACCTACGTACGGACCCTCGCCGATGAGCACTTCCCCGTGGAGTGGGCCGATGTCGTCGCCCGGGGCGAGCACCTCTCCCTGATGTGCCACCCGGTGGCCGACATCCAGGTGCCCCGGGCCGCGGACCCGCCGTTCCTGCTCGCCGGGGACGCCGCCGCGATCACCCGCCCGCACACCGCGAGCGGCGCGGTCAAGGCGCTCCAGGACGCCCTGTGCCTGGAACGGGTGCTGCGCGACTCCACCTCGACGGACGAGGCGCTGCGCCGGTACGCGGACGAGCGCACCGCCGCCGGTGCCCACCTGGTCGAGCTGGGGCGGCGGCTGGGGCGTGCCCAGGTGGAGCGGACACCGGAGTGGCACACCATGGGGCCCGCCGACGTGGACACCTGGAGCCGCGCCGTCCTGGACGGCGCGACGAGCTATCTGTTCGGCGGCCTAGGGGTAGAAGTGCGTGAGTGACTCGGCTACGCAGGCGGGCTTCTGCGAGCCTTCCAGTTCGAAGGTGAACGCCCGGGTCATCTGTACGCCGCCCCGCGCGACCTCCCGCACGTCCGTGACCGAGGCGTGCAGCCTTACGCGGCTGCCGACGGGCACGGGCGCGGGGTACCGGACCCGGTTGACGCCGTAGTTGAGGGCCCGGCCGACGCCGCGTACCCGGAGCAGTTCGCCGAACATCGGGATGCCCCAGCTGAGCACCATGTAGCCGTGGGCGATGGTGCGTCCGTACGGTCCGGTCGCGGCGCGCCCGACGTCCGTGTGAATCCACTGGTGGTCGCCGGACACGTACGCGTACGCGTCGATGAGCTCCTGGGTGATCTCCTTCCAGTGGGAGTGCCCGAGGTCGCGCCCGTTCAGGGCGAGGATCTCCGGGATGCCGTTCACGGTGAGCGGGGTCGGTGACACGGTCCTGTTCCGTTCGGTCAGGCGGTGGCGGGGACGGTGGGGCGTGCGGGGACCGGCTCCGCCGCCTGCTCGTCGTGGTTGGGGCGCTTGAGCAGGAGCAGCATGCAGCCCAGGGTCAGGGCCACCTGGAAGACCGCGTACGCGATGACGGCGGTGATCGATCCGGTGCGGTTCAGCAGGAACTGGCCGATGATCGGGGTCGTGCCGCCGAGCAGCGTGCCGCAGAGCTGGTAGCAGAGCGAGATGCCGGTGTAGCGCAGGTGGGCCGGGAAGCGGCTGGCCAGCATGCCGGCGAGCGCCGCGTAGTAGAGGCAGTGCGGGATGGTGGCGACGGCGACGCCGAGCATCGCGAGGCCGTAGTTCCCGGTGCTGATGAGGATGAACATCAGCGGCATCAGGATCAGTTCGGGCAGCAGCATCACGGTCACGGCCCGGGACCAGCTCTTCATCCTGGTGGCCATCACGGCGCCGAAGGGCTGGACGATGATCTGGGTGATGTTGGCGACCAGGATGATCGTCAGGAACGAACTGCGGTCGAAGCCGAGCGAGGTCGTGGCCCAGGACAGTGCGAACGTGGACTTGAAGTAGGTCGCCGACAGGCCGATGGTACAGGCGCCGATGCCGAGGGCGATCAGCATGGGCTGGGTGCGCAGGACCTCGGTCAGCGGGAGCTTGACGACCTTCTTCTTCTCGATGAGGTTCGCCATGGCCGGGGACTCGGAGACCTTGAGCCGTACGAGGAGTCCCACGATGACGAGTGCGGCGGAGGCGAGGAACGGCACCCGCCAGCCCCAGGAGACGAACGCCTCGTCGGGCAGCTGGCTGATGGCGAGGAAGCTCAGGGTGGAGAGGGTGTTGCCGACCGGTGAGCCCTGCTGGGCGAAGGCCCCGTACAGCACGGACTTGCCCTTCGGGGCGTGCTCGGAGGCGATGAGCACCGAGCCGCCCCATTCGCCTCCGAGGCCGATGCCCTGCACCATGCGGATGCAGACCAGCAGGATCGGTGCGGCGATGCCGATGGAGGCGTAGCCGGGCAGCAGGCCGATCGCGGTGGTGGAGATGCCCATCATCAGGAGCGTGATGACGAGGGTCTTCTTGCGGCCGAGGCGGTCGCCGTAGTGGCCGAAGATGATGCCGCCGATGGGGCGGGCGAGGAAGCCGACCCAGAAGGTCGCGAATGCGACGAGGGTGCCTATCGGGCCTTCGAGTCCGGGGAAGAAGACCTTGTCGAAGACGAGGGCGGCCGCGGTTCCGTAGATGTAGAAGTCGAACCACTCGATGGTCGAGCCGATGAAGGCTCCGAATCCTGCGCGGTTGGCGGCTCGTGTGCGCTCTCGTGCGGTGGACGCACTCATGGTGGCTCCCGATGAACGTCGTTGATCAAGCGGATGGGGGCATGGCGAAGCAGCGTCGCCCGAGACGCGGGTTCGCCGGGGAATGCCGGGGAGGGGTGGTGAAGGGTGACGAGAAGTGGTGAGGGGTGGTGAGCGTCGGGAAGGGGACGGGGAGTGAAGTCGGGTCAGGCGGCGATGCGTTCGAAGACAGCGGCGAGGCCCTGGCCGCCGCCGATGCACATGGTCTCCAGCCCGTAGCGGGCCTCGCGGCGGTGCATCTCGCGGGTCAGGGTGGCGAGGATCCGGGCTCCCGTGGCGCCCACGGGGTGGCCGAGGGAGACTCCGGAGCCGTTGACGTTGATCCGCTCGTGGTCCTTGTCGCCGAGGCCCAGTTCGCGGGTGCAGGCGAGCACTTGGGCGGCGAACGCCTCGTTGAGCTCGATGAGGTCGAGGTCGGCGAGGGTCAGCCCGGCGCGGCCGAGCGCGGCGTGGGTGGCCGGGACGGGGCCGATGCCCATGGTCGCGGCGGGGACTCCGGCGCGGGCGAAGGAGACGAGGCGTACGAGCGGGGTGAGGCCGAGCCGCTCGGCGGTGGCGGCGCTGGTCACCAGGCAGGCGGCCGCCGCGTCGTTCTGGCCGCTGGCGTTGCCGGCGGTGACAGTGGCCTCCGGGTCCGTCTTCCCCATGAGGGGGCGCAGCGCGGCGAGTTGCTCGGCGGTGGTGTCCGGGCGGGGGTGCTCGTCGGCGGTGACGACCGTCTCGCCCTTGCGGGTGCGTACGGTGACGGGCACGGTCTCCGCGTCGTAGCGTCCCTCCGCCGCGGCGCGGGCGGCGCGCTGCTGCGAGCGCAGGGCCAGCGCGTCCTGGTCGGTGCGGCTGATCGCGTACGCGCGGCGGAGGTTCTCCGCCGTCTCGATCATGCCTCCGGGGACGGGGTGGTTGACGCCGCCCGCCGTGACCCGGCCGCGGGCCAGGGAGTCGTGGAGCTGGAGGCCGGGGCCCTTGATGCCCCAGCGCCCGTCGTGTGTGTAGTAGGGGGCGGCGCTCATCACGTCGACGCCGCCCGCGATCACGAGGTCGCTGAAGCCGGCCCGGATCTGCATCGCCGCGTCGAGTACGGCCTGGAGGCCGGAGCCGCAGCGCCGGTCGATCTGCGCTCCGGTGACGGAGTCGGGCAGTCCGGCGTCGAGGGCGGCGACGCGGCCGATGGCGGGCGCGTCGGAGGAGGGGTAGGCGTGCCCGAGGATCACTTCGTCGACCCGGGCGGGGTCGACGCCTGTACGGGCGACGACCTCGGCGATGACGCGCGCGGCGAGCGAGGCCGGCGTCTGCTGTGCGAACGCTCCGCCGAAGCGGCCGATGGGGGTGCGCAGGGGTTCGCAGATGACGACATCGAGCTGGTCGGGCACGGCGGGGCCTTTCGGAGGGTGGCCGGGGGCGGGTCGGAGAGGAACCGGGGGCGTGCGGTGGTGGGGAGAGGGGCCGGGGGCGCGGTGTGAAGGTGTGGGGCGACCCTCGCATCAGGTGACTGATTCGGTCCAATATTGAATTCGCCCTGATTCAAGACGGATCACGTCTCAATCGAGGGGGTCGGTGTCCCGCTCCACCGGGACGGGGGTCGGCAGGGCCTCCTCCGCAACCGCGAGCACCGCACGGAGCGCGGCGGAAGGGTTGTCCTGGCGCCAGGCCAGGGCCGCCTGGCGCCGGATGGGCGGCCCGGCGAGGGGCCGGTAGACCAGGCCGTTCTGCTGGATGTGCTGACAGGAGGTGACCGTCAGGGTGACGCCGACCCCGGCGGCCACCAGCGCCAGGATCGTGTACGAGTCGGGCGCCTCCTGCACCACGCGCGGGTTGAACCCGGCGGCCTCGCAGGCTTCGGTCATGGCGTCCCGCACGGTCGACCCGGTGTTGGCGGGGAAGGACACGAACGGCTCCTCGGCGAGCACCGCCAGCGGGACGCTCTCCAGTTGGGCGAGCCGGTGGTCGGAGGGCAGCGCGCAGATCAGCTCCTCCTCGTCGATCACCCGGTGGGCCACGCCCGGCTGGGTCACCGGCAGCCGGACGAAGCCGAGGTCGAGGGAGCCGTCGGCGACCCGGGACAGGGCGACGTTGGCGTACGTCTGGCCCGTCATGACGAGCTCCAGGCCGGGGTGGGCGGCGCGCACGGCGCGGGTCAGCTGCGGCAGCGTCTCGTGGCTCGAGGCTCCCGCGAAGCCGATGGTGACCCGTCCGTACTCACCTCGTCCGGCGGCCTTGGCCGCCCGTACCGCCGTGTCGAGATCGTCGAGCACGGTGCGTACCGGTTCGAGGAACGACTCGCCCGCGCTGGTGAGGCGCACGGAGCGGGTGTTGCGTTCGAAGAGCTGCACGCCGAGCTGCTTCTCCAGCTGGCGGATCTGCTGGCTCAGCGGGGGCTGGGCCATCTGGAGCCGTTTGGCGGCCCGGCCGAAGTGCAGCTCCTCGGCCACGGCGACGAACGCGGTCAGATGACGCAGCTCCATGCCGCTCCCCACTCCTGCTCGGCTTGATGACCGGCATTCATTAATCAGCGGTCTGGATGCGACCTTAATTTGGTATTGGACAGCAATCAATGGCCGCTGACACGGTGGGGCCACCCGCATGCGCACGCCTGAGGAGCACCGTGGACAGGACAGACAGGCCGGACAGGACCGACAAGGTCATGACGATGAGGGCGGCGATCGCCGCCTTCGTCCATGACGGGGACACCGTCTGCCTCGAAGGCTTCACCCATCTCATCCCGACCGCCGCGGGACACGAGATCATCCGCCAGGGCCGCAGGGACCTCACCGTCGTCAGGATGACCGCCGACATCGTGGTGGACCAGATGCTCGCGGCGGGCTGTGTCTCCCGGCTGGTCTCCTCCTTCGTCGGCAACTCGTCCGCCGGATCGCTCGGCAATCTGCGGCGCCGCATCGAGAGCGCCGATCCGGAGCCGCTCGCCTACGAGGAGTACAGCCACTACGGGATGATCTGCCGCTATCTCGCCGGCTCCCAGCGGCTGCCGTTCTATCCGCTGCGCTCGTACGGCGGCAGCGATCTCCCGAGCGTCAACAGCGATCTGCGCAAGGTCACTTCGCCCTATCCGGGGCCGGACGGCGAACCGGAGCAGATCTATGTCGTGCCGCCGGTGAACCCCGATGTGACGATCATCCACGCGCAGCGGGCCGACCGCGGCGGCAACACCCAGATGTGGGGCCTGACGGGCATCCAGGCGGAGGCGGTGTACGCGGCGAAGAAGGCGATCGTCGTGGTCGAGGAGCTCGTGGACGACGAGGTGGTCCGCTCGGACCCGAACCGTACGCTCGTCCCCGCGCACGCGGTCCACGCCGTCGTCGTCTGCCCGCGCGGCGCGCACCCCTCGTTCGCGCAGGGGTACTACGACCGTGACAACGCCTTCTACCGGGCCTGGTCGCAGATCAGCCAGGACCCGGACCGCCTCCAGGCATGGCTGGACGAGTGGGTGCGCGGGACGGCCGACCACGCGGAGTACGTGGCGAAGCTGGGCGAGGAGTTCTGGGCGGGCCTGGCCGTCGGCGAGGCGCTGAGCGAGCCGGTCAACTACGGACGCCGACTGTGACGACCGCGCGTACTGGATACGAGAAGGAGCCGGCCATGACCATCACCGCACAGGACACCCCCGTCACCTCGTCGGAGCTGTTGTCCGTCGTGGCGTCCCGCGAACTCGTCGCACGCCGGACGGTGTTCGCGGGCATCGGGCTGCCGACGCTCGCCACCGAGCTGGCGCATCTGACGGTCGCACCGGAGATCGAGGTGGTGTACGAGTCGGGGGTCTGCGGCGCGCACCCCTCTCACCTGCCGGAGACGATCGCGGACGCCGTCCTGATCACGGGGGCCGAGGCGGTGATCTCCATGCCCACGCTGTTCGGCTGTGTCCTGCAGGGCGGGCACATCGACGTCGGGTTCCTCGGGGCCGCCCAGATCGACCGCTGGGGCAATCTCAACACCTCGGTCATCGGCGACTGGGAGAGCCCGTCGGTTCGGCTGCCGGGGTCCGGTGGCGGGATCGAGGTGATGGCCAACGCGCGCGAGGTGTTCGTGGTGATGCGCCGCCACACTCCGCGTTCCTTCACCGATCCGCTGGACTTCTGCACGACCCCGGGTCCCGACCGGGCGCTCGCCGAGGGCATCCGGCCGCTCGGTACCGGCGTCACCCGGGTCATCACGGAACTGGGCATCCTGGCCCGTGAGGGCATCGGCCACGAGCTGCGACTGGTCGCCGTCCAGCCGGGCGTCACGGTCGACCAGGTCAGGGCCGCGACCGGCTGGGACCTCCAGGTCGCCGATACGGTCACCACGGTCGAACCCCCGACCGCCGACGAGCTGCGCCTGCTGCGCGACGAAGTCGACCCCGAACGCGTCTATCTTCGCTGAGGCGAAATCCGACCCACCGAAAGGACCGTTACTGCCATGCGGATCAGGATCGTCGGCGCCGGAGCCATGGGCCGCGGCATCGCCCAGTGGGCGGCGACCGCAGGACACACCGTGGAGTTGTGCGACGTACGCGCCGAGGCGGTGAAGGACGCCCTGGAGTTCGTGACGGGCATGCTGGAGCGCGCCGTGCGGAAGGGCCGCCTCTCCGCCGAGGAGTGCGCGGCCACGGTCGGACGTCTCGTGCCGCTCGACGACCCGTGGGCGGCGGGCCCCGATGTGGAGCTCGTCATCGAGGCCGTACGGGAGGACCCCGCGACCAAGGCCGAGGTCTTCGGCAGGCTGGAGCGTGCGCTGCCCGCCTCGGCCGTGTTCGCGACGAACACCTCCTCCCTCTCCGTCACCGGGATCGCCGCGACGCTGCAGGACCCGACGCGTCTCGCGGGGCTGCACTTCTTCAACCCGGTGCCGCTGATGAAGATCGTCGAGGTGGTGCCGGGCGCGGCCACCCGCCCGGAGATCCCGCCGGCCCTCACCGCGCTGGTGGAGAGCTGCGGGCACCGGGCGGTCACGGTCGCCGACACCCCCGGCTTCCTGGTCAACCACGCGGGGCGAGGGCTGGTGACCGAGGCGCTGGCGCTGCTGGAGGAGTCGGTCTCCGATCCGGCCGGCATCGACCGGATCGCCCGCGAGGTGCTGGGGCTGCGGATGGGCCCGTTCGAGCTGATGGACCTCACCGGGCTCGACGTGACGGCCGCGGTGATCGACTCGATCTGGCAGGGCTTCCGTTACGAGGACCGTCTCCGGCCCTCCTTCCTCACCCCGAACCGGGTCACGGCGGGCCTGCACGGCCGCAAGACCGGGCAGGGCTGGTTCGCGTACGGCCCCGGGGCTCCGGCCCCCGCCCCTGAGCCGCCGGTCACGGGCGACGCGGACCGCCCGGTGCACGTCGTGGGCGAGGTGTCGGACCCGGACGTGGCCCGGCTGCGTGCCGAGCTGGCCGGGGCGGGCGCGAACGTGGCGGCCGGGCCGGTGCCGGCCGCGGACGCCGTCGTGCTCGTCCCGGTGTGGGGCACCACGGTGGCCGCCGCAGTCGCCGCGCGGGGGCTGTCCGCCGACCGCACGTTCGGCGTGGACCCGCTGCCCGCGGCGGGCCGCCGACGGGTGCTCGCCGTGACGCCCGCCGCGAGCCCGGCCGCCGCGCGGGACGCCCGCGCGGTGCTCGCCCGGGCGGCGGACGGCGAGGAGCCGTGGGCCGTGTCGGTGGTCCGGGACACGGCGGGGTCGGTCGCGCAGCGGCTGCTCGCCTCCGTGGTCTCCGTCGCCGCGTCGATCGCGGAGCGCTCCCTCGCCACGCCCGCCGACATCGATCTGGCCGTCACGACCGGGCTCGGTTACCCGGCCGGGCCACTGGCCTGGGGCGAGCGCGTCGGCGCCGGGCGGATGCTGGAGCTCCACCGGGCGCTGCACGCCTCGACGGGCGACCCGCGCCACCGTCCGACCCGCTGGGTCACCGAACGCGCTCAGCTCGGCCTCGCGCTGACGGACCCCGGCGTCTCCCCCGCCGACTGCGCGTAGCGGTGGGCCGGGTGCCCGGGGACGCACACCCCGGCGCCCGGCCCATGACCGTTTCTTACAAGACCACGGGCCGTCTCCGTCCTAGATTCGGTGCATGACTCCACGACTCGACGCGATCAGCATCACCACCGCGGACCTGGGCGCCTCGCTCGCCTTCTACCGCCGGCTCGGGCTCGACATCCCCGCCGGTGCCGAATCCGCACCCCATGTCGAGGTGACGCTGCCGGGCGGAATGCGCCTGCTCTGGGACACCGAGGACGTCGTCCGCTCCTTCGACCCCGACTGGGCCGGCACGGCCGGCGGGGAACGTCTCGGGCTCGCCTTCCTCTGCGACAGTCCGGCGGAGGTCGACGCCGTGTACGGCGATCTGACCGGCGTCGGCTACGAGGGCCGTCTCAAGCCGTGGGACGCGGTGTGGGGGCAGCGTTACGCGGTGGTGCTCGACCCGGACGGCAGCGCGGTGTCCCTCTTCGCCAACGCCTCGTAGCCCGTGTTCAGCCCGCCCGCATCCCGGTCGCCCGTCTCCACGTCGCCCGCATCCCGGTCGCCCGTATCCCGGTCGCCCGTCCCCACGTCGCCCGCATCCCGGTCGCCCGTATCCCGCAGATAGTCGCTGAGCGTCGTGCCGGCCAGGTCCCGCATCTCGCGGGCGAGGTGCGCCTGGTCGGTGCAGCCCGCGGCGTAGGCGGCATCGGCGTACGGCATTCCGGACCGTACGAGACCCAGCGCCCGTTGCAGTCTCAGGACCCTGGCCAGCGTTTTGGGCCCGTAGCCGAACGCGGCCAGGGAGCGGCGGTGCAGCTGGCGGGCGCCCAGGCCGGCGGCCCTGGCCGTGTCGGCGACGGTGCGGCCCCGGCCCAGCTGCGCGGCGACGGCGACCGCGAGCGGGTCGGGCGGTCCGGCCTCGGCCGCTCTGCGCCGGGCGAGGCTCTCCAGCGCGGCGGCGGGGTCGGCCGCCTCGCCGAGCCGCTCGGTGAGCCGGCGGACGTGGGCGGCGGGCCAGAGGTCGTCGAGGGCGACCCGCCGGTCCCGCAGCTCGTACGCCGGTACGCCGAAGAACGCGGGCGCCGTCCCGGGGGCGAACCGGATCCCGGCGCACGGCCCGTCGTACTCGCCTGACACCAGGAACGCGTGGGTGTCGGGGCCCGCGACCCGGAGCCGGCCACCGGTCCAGAGCAGGTCCATGCACCCGTCGGGGAGGACCGGCCGGGCGGGGCCGCCCTGCCGGTCCACCGTCCAGACGACCGCACCGCCCATGCGCGACGCCCACTCCTCGTACATCCGGGACCTCTCCCTACGGGCCTGGCTTCGTCTCCCTGTCACGGGGTCCGTGCAGCCGGGACTTCACGTCGTCCGGCGGCAGGAACCGTGACCACCGCTCCGGGAACTCGGACGGCATGTACACGTCTTCGTCCTCCTCGTCGTCGTCCCCCTGTCCCACCGCGACGGCGGACCAGGTGCGGGCCACGAACTCGGCCGCCTGCGCGGCGCGGGCCCGCTCGTTGGCCGCACGGGCCACGGAGGTCGCGAGCGAGGGCCAGACCCGGTCGATGGCCGCGTTGACCGCGGCTCCGACCAATACCGCGAAGGCGGAGATACCGATCCACAACAGGACAGCGATGGGGGCGGCCAACGAACCGTAGATCGTGGGGCCTTCGACCGTGCTGGTGAGGTAGATCCGCAGGAGGAAGCTGCCGACCACCCACATGGCGAGGGCGACCAGGGCGCCCGGCACGTCCTCGATCCACGGCGAACGGACCGGCACCGACACGTGATAGAGCGTCGTGAGGAACGCGATGGTCAGCAGGATGACCAGCGGCCAGTACAGGACCGCTATGACCTCCGTGCCCCAGGGCACGAACTCCACGACGCGGTCGGGGCCGACCACGAGCAGGGGCAGCACCACCGCGCCGAGCAGCAGCGCGATGACGTACAGCAGGAAGGCGAGCAGCCGGGTCTTGACGATGCCCCGCTCGCCGTCGAGTCCGTACATGACGGTGATCGTGTCGATGAAGACGTTCACCGCCCGCGAGCCGGACCAGAGGGCGATCGCGAAGCCGATGGAGATGACATCGGGACGGGCCCCCGTCGACACGTCGTCCAGCAACGGCTTGGCGAAGTCGTTGACGCCCCGCTCGGAGAGGACCGTCTGCGCCGCGTTGAGGATGTTGCGCTCGATTGAGGCGACAGTGGTGGTGGTCGTCCACTCGTCGACGTATCCGAGCAGCCCGATCAGGCCGAGCAGCAGCGGAGGCATCGACAGGAGGGTGAAGAACGCCGCCTCGGCCGCGAGACCGAGGATCCGGTACTCGATGCACGAATTGACGGTGTCCTTGAGCAACTGCCACGCCATCTGCCGCTTGGATACGTTGCGGTAGAGAACGCGAGCTCGGTGGAGCCGACCCGATGGCTGCCCGGGTGTTTCGTTTGCTGCCTGCACCTCCTTACCGTAGCTGTATGGCAGCCACCACCCACACAGTGACCAACCAGGTTCCACCGCTGGTCGGCTATGACGTCTTCCATGCCGATCTCGCCCTCACCGAGGCCGTCGAGCGGCACATCGCGCCGGATCTCCTCCCCACGGTGCGCGAGGACCTCGGCACGCTCGGCCGGTCCGCCGGTTCCGTCCATGCGCAGGAATGGGGTGCGCAGGCGAACGAGAACCCGCCGAAGCTGCGTACGCACGACCGCTACGGCCACCGCATCGACGAGGTGGACTTCCATCCGTCCTGGCACCGGCTGCTGGGCCACGCCGTGTCCGCCGGCCTGACCGACGCCTGGGGCAGGCCGGGCGGTCACGTGCGGCGTGCGGCCGGTTTCCTGGTGTGGACGCAGAGCGAGGCGGGCCACGGCTGCCCGCTGTCCATGACCCACGCGGCGGTGCCAGCCCTGCGGACCGACCCGGCGCTGGCCGCCGAGTGGGAGCCGCTGCTGACGTCGAAGGTGTACGAGGAGGGTCTGCGGCCCCCGCTGCAGAAGGCCGGCGTGCTCTTCGGGATGGGCATGACCGAGAAGCAGGGCGGCACCGATGTGCGGTCCAACACGACGCGGGCCGAACCGCTGGCCGGGGACGGGGAGTACCTGCTCACGGGTCACAAGTGGTTCTGTTCGGCGCCGATGTCCGACGGCTTCCTGGTGCTCGCGCAGGCTCCCGGGGGGCTGACCTGCTTCCTCCTGCCTCGGGTGCTGCCGGACGGGACCAGGAACGTGTTCGCCATCCAGCGCCTCAAGGACAAACTGGGCAACAGGTCCAACGCGTCCAGCGAGGTCGAGTTCGACGGGACGTGGGCCCGCCGGGTCGGCGAGGAGGGGCGCGGGGTGCGCACCATCATCGAGATGGTGGCGGCCACCCGGCTCGACTGCGTGGTCGGTTCGGCGGCGCTGATGCGGCAGGCGGTGGCGCAGGCGATCCATCACACGGCGTACCGCAGCGCGTTCGGCGGTCTGCTGATCGAGAAGCCGCTGATGCGCAACGTACTGGCCGACCTGGCGCTGGAGTCGGAGGCGGCGACGACGCTCGCGCTGCGGCTGGCCGCCGCGTACGACGCCGATACGCCGCAGGAGCGGGCGTTCCTGCGGATCGCCGTGCCCACCGCCAAGTACTGGGTAACGAAGCGGTGCGCCCCGGTGGTGGGCGAGGCGCTGGAGTGCCTCGGCGGCAACGGGTACGTGGAGGAGTCGGGCATGCCGCGCCTGCTCCGCGAGGCGCCGCTCAACTCGATCTGGGAGGGCTCCGGGAACGTCCAGGCGCTGGACGTGCTGCGAGCGTTGCAGCGCGAGCCGCAGGCGCTCGACGCGTTCCTCCAGGAGATCGGCGCGGCACGGGGCGCCGATCACCGCCTCGACGGGGCGATCAAGGATCTGCTCACCGAGCTGGCGGACCTGGAAGCGGTCGAGGCGCGGGCCAGGCGGCTCGTCGAGCGGATGGCGCTGGTGCTCCAGGGTTCGCTGCTGATCCGCTGGGCGCCGCCGGAGGTCGCCGACGCGTTCTGCGCGTCACGGCTGGGCGGGGACTGGGGGTCGGCCTTCGGGACGCTGCCGCACCAGCTCGGTCTGGCCTCGGTGGTGGAGCGCGCACGGGCCTGCGACCGCTAGGACGCGGAAGAGCGACGGAGGGTGGTGCTGCGCCGACACGGCACCACCCTCCATGCTTGTTCAACACCTGACCGCGGGACACGGGCCCCGCAGTGCGGTGTTCCGTCACTCTCGTCCGGACCTGCACCCGCTGACCAGAGTTGCAAGGGGTTGCAAGCATTGGTGACATGCGGTGCCGGACAGCGGCAGGATAGGACTGCCCGACCATGGTCGGCCGGTCCGCGGGCCCCCACCCCGCAGCCGGGACAAGGGAAGAGTGATGAGGGGGGCACGAGTGATGCGGACGAGCCGCGCCGGGCAGCAGCGTGGGGCCGCCCCGCGGGCGGAGATCGACGCCTCGTGGGACCGGGTGGCGCGCAGTGGCGTCGATCCGGACCAGTCGACCGAGAGCGAGCTGCTGGGGTCGAACGAGATCGAGCACCGGCGGAACGCCTCCACGCTCGGCGAGGTGATGCCGCTGCTGCGCGACGGTCTCGCCTCCATCGCCGACGCCTCGCAGCAGATCATGGTGGTCACCGATGTGGACGGCCGGGTGCTGTGGCGTCAGGGACACGCGGCGGTGATGCGCCAGGCCGACGGGATCTGTCTGGAGGAGGGAGCCGCGTGGTCGGAGACGTCAACGGGCACCAACGCCATCGGCACGACGCTCGCCACGCGCAAGCCGATCCAGGTGCACTCCTCCGAGCACTTCGTGCGCTCGCTGCACCACTGGACCTGCGCCGCCGCTCCCGTGCGCGACCCCCGGGACGACAGGCTCGTGGGCATCCTGGACATCAGCGGACCGGCCCGCACCTTCCATCCGGCCACGCTGGCACTGGTCGACTCGGTGGCCAGGCTCGCCGAAAGCGAGCTGCGGATGCGGCATCTGGTCTCGATCGAGCGGCTGCGGTCGGTGGCCGCGCCGATCCTCTGCCGGCTCGACGGCCCGGCGCTGGCGGTCGACAGCCACGGCTGGCTGGCCGCGGTCACGGGCATGCCCCCGGTGGACCGGCTGCCTCTGCCGAAGTCCTTGCAGGCGGGCCGGGTGTGGCTGCCGTCGCTGGGCATGTGCCGGGTGGAGCCGCTGCCCGGCGGCTGGCTCGTGCAGGTGGCCGACGCGAGCCTCGACGGCCCCCCGCGCCGGGTGGTGCTGGATCTGAGCAGGGCCCGGGGGCTGACGGTCCAGGTGGTCAATCCGGTGGGCACCTGGACCCAGCGGCTCTCGCCGCGCCACGCGGAGCTGCTGTACGCGCTGGCGCTGCACCGTGAGGGGCGTACGGCGGCGGAGCTGGCGCAGGACATCTTCGGCGACCCGACCAGGACGGTGACGGTCCGGGCGGAGATCTCGCGGCTGCGGCGCCATCTCGCGGAAGTGCTCGCCCACCGCCCGTACCGCTTCGGGGACGGGGTGGAGGTCGAGGTGATCCACCCGGAGGACCCAGCCGATCTGCTGCCGCATTCGAAGGCACCGGTGGTGCTCGGGGCGCGTGGCTCCGCGAGCCAGTAGGGGTGGGAGCCGCGAGGCCCTCTTGTCATGTACAGACCTTGCCGGGAGTCTGATTCCGACCACGTATCCATGCGCGTAGACCTGCCCTCCGGGAACGGCCTGCGCCCCGTCGGAGGAATCAGACCGATGTCGCATCGAAGACGCCGCACATCGTCCATCACGAGAATGGTGACGGCCCTGGCCGTGGCAGCGGCCGGCACGCTGCTCACCGTCGGGCCGTCCGTGGCCGGCGAGGCAGGGGCAGCTGCGGCCGCCCCCGGGCCCGAGGCCGCGGTGACCGGACATCTGCACGAGCGCGGGCAGTGGCGGGCCGGCGTGGCAGCCGCGGGCGACCGGCCGGTGGTCGAGGTGACACGCGAGGCCGGGGCCTGGGCCCATGGCACCGCCGTCCTGGCCACGGAGCCCGGGTCCGACCGGATGCCGGAGGGCTGGCTGTTCATCGCCCACCGGGACAAGGGCTCCTGGCAGGTGGCGTTCGACGGCGAGCCGCGGTTCGCCGAACTCTCGGCCCGCTCCACCCTCACCAGGGCCGCCGAGAAGCCGCTCTTCGCCGAGCAGGACGGCAAGCAGCCCACCGCGCGCACCACCGGCATCACCCCGCTCGCCGGAAGCGACTTCCGTACGGGCATGGCGCTGCCCTGGGCCAATGGCCAGACATGGACCATGACGTCGGGGCCGCACGGCTGGGGCGGCTCGGAGGCCCCCTGGAGCTCGGCGGACTTCGCGGGCGGTGACCAGGCGGTGCGCGCCACGCGCGGCGGCACCGCGTACACGATGTGCACGGGCTGGGTCCGGGTCATCCACGACCGCGGCTACTCCACGGACTACTACCACCTGTGGAGCAGCATAAGCGCCAACGGAACAGCCGTGGGAGCCGGCGCCCACCTCGGCTACACGGGTACGGACGTCACGTGCGGCGGTGCCGCGTACGGGCGGCACGTCCACTTCGGGCTGCGGCAGAACAGTGCCTACGTCGGCCTCGCCGGCCATGGACTCGGCAAGTGGGTCATGGAGAACGGCGGCGCCGCCTACCAGGGCTCCGCGCTGCACGGCAGCGCCCGCGTCGGAGCCGGGGGCAACCTCTACAACTACGGCGCCCTCGGCCTGAACCAGGGCGTCATCGACGCCAACGGCGGCGGCTCGGTCAACAAGCGCACGGGTCCCGGCACCGGCTACGGCATCAGCGGGTCCGTGGCGGACGGCGCCACGGTCACGGTGTCCTGCTCCAGCAACGGCACCTCGCACACCGGCCGCTACGGCACCACGAGCCTCTGGAACAGGCTCTCGGACGGTACGTGGGTGAGCGACGCGTACATGTGGACGGGCGTCAACGGAGCGATCAACGGCTACTGCTGAGCCCACCGGCAGCCGGGGCGGGCCCAGGTTCCGGACACTTCACCCCGGACCCGCCTTGGCCGAAATCGAACGGCATGATTCCCTGGCCGTATGAGCAACCCCTCGCGCCCCGGCCCCGCCACCACCGCGGTGACCATCTGGTCCCTGGAGCAGACCTCGCCCGCCGACCTGCGGCCCTCGGCCGCCCCCGGGGACGCGATACGGGTCGTGCGCTCGGAGAGGCCGCTGCCGGAGTTCAGCCGCTTCCTCTATACGGCGGTCGGCGGCGACATCCAGTGGACCGACCGGCTGGGCCTGTCGTACGCGCAGTGGCAGGAGACCCTGGACCGGCCAGGCGCCGAGACCTGGGTGGCGTACGAGAACGGCACCCCGGCCGGTTACGTGGAGCTCGACCCGCAGGACGACGGCGCCGTGGAGATCATGTACTTCGGCCTGATTCCCGCCTTCCGGGGACGGCGCATCGGCGGACACCTCCTCTCGGTGGGTGTGGCGCGCGCCTGGGACCTCGCCGAGCGGTGGCCGGAACGGACGCCGACGAAGCGGGTCTGGCTCCACACGTGCTCCAAGGACGGTCCGCACGCGATGGACAACTACCTGCGCCGGGGTTTCCGGCTCTTCGACACCCGGATCGAGCAGGAGACCGAGGTGGAGACACCCGGCCCCTGGCCCGGTGCACGCACGGACTGAGTCGACTTGTCGACCCTCCGGGAGTGACGGACGACACAGCGTCTCACTCTTCGAGACCATGTCGTCCACATCGTGGATCGTGGTGGACTGCTCGGAACTGCGCGTGACACGCTTCCGTCATGTCTGGAACTGGAATTGCCTTGGTGAGTCGGCGGCACGTCGACCTCGGCCGCATGTCCAGCGCCATCTGTCCGGCGAGCTGAGACACCCAGCACCGCCGAGATCCCTTTACCTCTGCTGACCCAGCGCACCGCCGCGCCCACGCGCGAGTGTGCAGTTCAGAGCCGCCCTCCCGCAGTCCCGAAGGACGTATTGTCATGGCCGCCACCCCGGAACAGCCTGCGACCACCGCGCCCCGCCGCAAGGCCGGACGCCACCGTGGCGAGGGCCAATGGGCGATGGGGCACTTCACCCCGCTCAACGGGAACGAGCAGTTCAAGAAGGACGACGACAGTCTCAACGTGCGGACACGCATTGAGACGATCTACTCCAAGCGCGGCTTCGACTCGATCGACCCCAACGACCTTCGTGGACGCATGCGCTGGTGGGGCCTGTACACCCAGCGCAAGCCCGGCATCGACGGCGGCAAGACCGCGATCCTGGAGCCGGAGGAGCTGGACGACCGTTTCTTCATGCTCCGCGTCCGCATCGACGGCGGCCGGCTGACCACCGCCCAGCTGCGGGTCATCGGTGAGATCTCGCAGGAGTACGCACGGGGCACCGCCGACATCACCGACCGGCAGAACGTCCAGCTGCACTGGATCCGCATCGAGGACGTTCCGGCGATCTGGGAGAAGCTGGAGGCCGTCGGGCTCTCCACCACCGAGGCGTGCGGCGACTGCCCCCGCGTGATCATCGGCTCCCCGGTGGCGGGGATCGCCGCTGACGAGATCATCGACGGCACCCCGGCGGTCGACGAGATCCACGACCGCTACATCGGCAGCCCCGAGTTCTCGAACCTGCCCCGCAAGTTCAAGACCGCCATCTCCGGCTCGCCGGTGCAGGACGTGGTCCACGAGATCAACGACATCGCGTTCGTCGGCGTCGACCACCCCGAGCACGGCCCCGGTTTCGACGTCTGGGTCGGCGGCGGGCTCTCCACCAACCCGAGGCTCGCGGAGCGGCTCGGCACCTGGGTGCCGCTCGACGAGGTCCCGGACGTCTGGGCCGGAGTCGTCGGTATCTTCCGCGACTACGGTTACCGCCGGCTGCGGACCCGCGCCCGCCTCAAGTTCCTGATGGCCGACTGGGGTCCCGCCAAGTTCCGCCAGGTGCTGGAGGACGAGTACCTCAAGCGCCCGCTGCTGGACGGCCCGGCCCCCGCGCAGCCCACCTCCCGCTGGCGCGACCACATCGGTGTCCACGAGCAGCGGGACGGCCGGTTCTACGTCGGCTTCGCCCCGCGCGTCGGACGCGTGGACGGCTCCACCCTGGCGAAGATCGCCGACCTCGCGGCCGCGCACGGCTCCGACCGGCTGCGCACCACCGTCGAGCAGAAGATGATCATCCTCGATGTGGAGCGGGACCAGATCGACTCACTGGTCTCCGGTCTGGAGGCGCTGGACTTCCAGGTGAAGCCGTCGCCGTTCCGGCGCGGCACGATGGCCTGCACCGGCATCGAGTTCTGCAAGCTGGCGATCGTCGAGACGAAGGCGCGCGGCGCCTCGCTCATCGACGAACTGGAGCGCCGCATGCCGGAGTTCGAGGAGCCGCTGACGATCAACATCAACGGCTGCCCGAACGCGTGCGCCCGTATCCAGACGGCCGACATCGGCCTCAAGGGCCAGCTCATGCTCGACGGTGAGGGCAACCAGGTCGAGGGCTACCAGGTACACCTCGGCGGCGCCCTGGGCCTGGAGGCCGGCTTCGGCCGCAAGGTCCGTGGTCTCAAGGTCACTTCGGCCGAACTGCCCGACTACGTCGAGCGCGTGCTCGGCCGCTTCCAGGAGGAGCGCGAGGACGACGAGCGCTTCGCGACCTGGGCCGCCCGGGCCAGTGCGGAGTCGCTGTCATGAGCGAGCGAGCCGCGCCGTTCTACTGCCCGTACTGCGGCGACGAGGACCTGCGTCCGCACGAGACCGGGCACGGCGCCTGGGAATGTGCCTCCTGCAACCGCGCGTTCCAGCTGAAGTTCCTGGGGCTGCTGTCCCAGGGCCTGAAGCGCAACGACGTTGAAGGGGACGGGATATGACGGACACTCTGCATGCCGCCGAGCTCACCGACGAGGCCCTGCGGGAACTCGCCGAACGCGCGGGCCGCGAGCTGGAGAACGCCTCCGCGCCCGACATCCTGAAATGGGCGACCGACACGTTCGGCACCCGCTTCTGCGTCACCTCCTCCATGGAGGACGCGGTGGTCGCGCATCTCGCCTCGCGTGTCGCGCCCGGTGTGGACGTGGTGTTCCTCGACACCGGCTACCACTTCGAGGAGACCATCGGGACCCGGGACGCGGTGGACGCCGTGATGGACGTGAACGTCATCACCCTCACCCCCCGGCAGACGGTGGCCGAGCAGGACGCCGTGTACGGGCCGAAGCTGCACGACCGCGACCCCGACCTCTGCTGCGCACTGCGGAAGGTCAAGCCCCTCGAGGACGGCCTGACGTCGTACACCGCATGGGCCACCGGCCTGCGGCGGGACGAGTCCCCGACCCGGGCGAACACCCCGGTGGTCGGCTGGGACGAGAAGCGCCGCAAGGTCAAGATCTCGCCCATCGCCTCGTGGACGCAGGACGACGTGGACGCCTACGTCGCCGAACACGGCGTACTGACCAACCCGCTGCTCATGGACGGGTACGCCTCCGTGGGCTGCGCGCCCTGCACCCGGCGGGTGCTGGAGGGCGAGGACGCACGGGCCGGCCGGTGGGCCGGGCGGGGCAAGACCGAGTGCGGACTGCACGGCTGATGACAACGGATCAGGAGACTTCGATGAGCGTGACGGAGACAGGGGCCACCGTCTGGCTGACCGGTCTGCCGAGCGCGGGCAAGACGACCATCGCGTACGAGCTGGCGGGCCGGCTGCGCGGTGACGGGCACAAGGTGGAGGTGCTCGACGGTGACGAGATCCGGGAGTTCCTCTCCGCCGGGCTCGGCTTCTCCCGCGAGGACCGCCACACCAACGTCCAGCGGATCGGCTTCGTCGCCGAACTGCTGGCGGCGAACGGCGTGAAGGTGCTGGTCCCGGTCATCGCGCCGTACGCGGACAGCCGCGACGCCGTCCGCAAGCGCCACCGGACCGAGGGCACCGCGTACCTGGAGGTGCACGTCGCCACCCCCGTCGAGGTGTGCTCCGAGCGTGATGTGAAGGGCCTTTACGCCAAGCAGGCAGCGGGCGAGATCAGTGGCCTGACCGGGGTCGACGACCCCTACGAGGCACCCGAGTCGCCCGATCTGCGGATCGAGTCGCACCAGCAGACCGTGCAGGAGTCCGCAAGCGCGCTTCGTGCGCTGCTCACCGAGAGGGGCCTGGCGTGACGACCGTCGCCACTGTGCCGGAAGGCACCGTCCATCCTTACGCGCTCAGCCACCTGGACTCCCTCGAGTCCGAGGCGGTGCACATCTTCCGCGAGGTCGCGGGTGAGTTCGAGCGGCCGGTGATCCTGTTCTCCGGCGGCAAGGACTCGATCCTGATGCTGCACCTGGCGCTCAAGGCGTTCGCGCCCGCGCCGGTGCCGTTCACGCTGCTGCACGTGGACACCGGGCACAACTTCCCCGAGGTCCTGGAGTACCGGGACCGCACCGTCGAGAAGCACGGGCTGCGGCTCCACGTCGCCTCCGTGCAGGAGTACATCGACGCCGGGAAGCTCCGCGAGCGCCCGGACGGCACCCGCAACCCCCTCCAGACCGTCCCGCTGACCGAGGCCATCCAGCAGCTGCGCTTCGACGCCGTGTTCGGCGGAGGACGCCGTGACGAGGAGAAGGCACGCGCCAAGGAGCGGGTCTTCTCCCTGCGCGACGAGTTCTCCCAGTGGGACCCGCGCCGCCAGCGCCCCGAGCTGTGGCAGCTCTACAACGGCCGCCACGCCCCCGGCGAGCACGTGCGGGTCTTCCCGATCTCCAACTGGACCGAGCTCGACGTCTGGCAGTACATCGAGCGCGAGGGCATCGAGCTCCCGGAGATCTACTTCGCCCACGAGCGCGAGGTCTTCAACCGCTCCGGCATGTGGCTCACCGCGGGCGAGTGGGGCGGTCCCAAGGACCACGAGACGGTCGAGACCCGGCTGGTGCGCTACCGCACCGTCGGCGACATGTCCTGCACCGGCGCCGTCGACTCCGACGCCACCACGCTGGACGCCGTGATCACCGAGATCGCCGCCTCCCGGCTCACCGAGCGGGGCGCGACGCGGGCCGACGACAAGATGTCCGAGGCCGCGATGGAAGACCGCAAGCGCGAGGGGTACTTCTAACATGACCACACCCACCCAGCAGGCCGGCCAGGTGTCGACCACCACGCTGCTTCGGTTCGCCACCGCGGGCTCGGTCGACGACGGCAAGTCCACCCTGGTGGGACGGCTTCTGCACGACTCGAAGTCGATCCTCACCGACCAGTTGGAGGCCGTCGAGCACGCGTCCCGCAACCGGGGTCAGGAGGCGCCCGACCTGGCGCTGCTGACCGACGGCCTGCGGGCCGAGCGCGAGCAGGGCATCACCATCGACGTCGCCTACCGCTACTTCGCCACACCGGCCCGCCGGTTCATCCTCGCGGACACCCCCGGTCATGTGCAGTACACCCGCAACATGGTCACCGGCGCCTCGACCGCCGAACTGGCGGTGGTCCTGGTCGACGCCCGCAACGGCGTCGTCGAGCAGACCCGCCGGCACGCCGCCGTCGCCGCGCTCCTGCGCGTCCCGCACGTGGTCCTGGCCGTCAACAAGATGGACCTCGTCGAGTACGCGGAGCCCGTGTTCGCCGCCATCGCCAAGGAGTTCACCGCGTACGCGGCGTCCCTCGGCGTCCCGGAGATCACCGCGATCCCGATCTCCGCACTCGCCGGTGACAACGTCGTGGAACCCTCGGCGAACATGGACTGGTACGGCGGCCCGACCGTGCTGGAGCACCTGGAGACGGTGCCGGTCAGTCATGACCTCACCGCCTGCCACGCCCGGTTCCCCGTCCAGTACGTCATCCGCCCGCAGACCGCCGAGCACCCCGACTACCGCGGATACGCGGGACAGATCGCCGCGGGAGCCTTCCGCGTCGGCGAGTCCGTCACCGTGCTGCCCTCGGGTCGCACCTCGACGATCGCGGGGATCGACGCGCTCGGCGAGAGCGTCGACGTCGCCTGGGCGCCGCAGTCCGTCACCATCCGGCTGGCCGACGACGTCGACGTCTCGCGCGGTGACCTGCTCGCCCCCACCGGGGACGCGCCCGCGGTCACCCAGGACGTCGAGGCGACCGTCTGCCACGTGGCCGACCAGCCGCTCTCGGTGGGCCAGCGGGTGCTGCTCAAGCACACCACCCGGACGGTGAAGGCGATCGTCAAGGACATCCCGTCACGCCTGACCCTGGACGACCTCTCCCAGCACCCCGCTCCGGGGCAGCTGGTCGCCAACGACATCGGCCGGGTCGTCGTACGCACCGCCGAACCGCTCGCGCTCGACGCGTACGCGGACTCGCGGCGCACCGGCTCGTTCCTGCTGATCGACCCCGCGGACGGCACCACGCTCTCCGCCGGCATGGCGGGCGCCTCGTTCGCCGAGGTGGCCGGCGCCGCGCAGGACGAGGCCCCGGCTGGCGACGACGCCGAATGGGACTTCTGATGACCACCGATGTCTTCTCGACCTTCGCGAAGGAGGGCGGCCGGGTCGGCAGCGGCGCCCTCGGCAGCGGCCAGGGCGGCGTCGGGCGATGTGCGTGATGACGTACGCGCACTGCCTGCGCGCCCGCTCGCACCAACCGCACCGCCTGTTCAGACGAAGATCTGCCGACCGCCCGGCCGCGTCCCCGGACTTCCGGGGGACGTGAGCACCGGGCCGACGAGAGGAAAGCCTCCCGTGTCTGCCCCACGTTCCACCGTTCGCCGCAGCCTTGCCGCTGCCACCGCCCTGCCGCTGCTCGCCGTGGTGCTCTCGGCCTGCGGTTACGGCTCCGAGGCCAAGGACGACGACGCCAAGAAGGCGAACGTCGCCGCCGGCGGCAAGAAGCTCTCCGCGGACAGCGTGAAGATCGGCTACTTCCCGAATCTCACGCACGCCACCGCCCTGGTCGGTATCCAGGAGGGTCTGATCGCCAAGGAGCTGGGCGGCACCGAGGTCAAGTCCTCGACGTTCAACGCCGGCCCCTCCGAGATCGAGGCGCTCAACGCGGGTTCGATCGACATCGGGTTCATCGGCCCCTCCCCCGCCATCAACGGCTTCTCCAAGTCCGAGGGCAAGAGCCTGCGGATCGTGGGCGGTTCGGCCTCCGGCGGCGTGAAGCTGGTCGTCGACCCGAAGAAGATCAAGACCCTGGACGACCTCAAGGGCAAGAAGATCGCCACTCCCCAGCTCGGCAACACCCAGGACGTGGCATTCCTGAACTGGATCTCCGAGAAGGGCTGGAAGGTCGACGCGCAGAGCGGCAAGGGCGACGTCTCCGTGGTCCGTTCGGACAACAAGGTGACTCCGGACGCCTTCAAGGCGGGCTCGCTCGACGGCGCCTGGGTGCCGGAGCCGACCGCGTCCAAGCTGGTCGCCGAGGGCGGGAAGGTGCTCCTCGACGAGTCGTCGCTGTGGCCCGACAACAAGTTCGTGATCACGAACATCATCGTGTCGCAGAAGTTCCTCTCGGAGCACCCGGACGTGGTCCAGGCGGTGCTGCGGGGTTCGGTGAACACCAACGCCTGGATCAACGCCAACCCGGACAAGGCGAAGGCGTCGGCCAACGCCGCGCTCAAGGAGCTCAGCGGTAAGCCGCTGGCCCCGGAGGTCATCGACCCGGCGTGGAAGTCCATCCAGTTCACGGACGACCCGCTGGCCGCCACGCTCGACGCCCAGGCGGACCACGCCGTGAAGGCCGGTCTCCTGGAGGAGACGAACCTGACGGGCATCTACGACCTCAAGCCGCTCAACAAGATCCTGAAGGCCGCGGGCAAGCCCGAGGTCAGCGACGCCGGTCTCGGCGTCAAGTAGCCCGACCGCCCATCCGTACCAGGATTCCCAGGAGGTGACGACCATGGCGACCACCACCCTCACCAAGGCCGAGGACCGTGCGACGGTCGAGCACGCCGCTCGTCTTTCGCACGTCTCGAAGTCCTTCGCAGGACCCACGGGTCAGCAGCTCGTCCTGGACGACATCACACTCGATGTCGCTCCCGGCGAGTTCGTCACCCTCCTGGGAGCCTCCGGGTGCGGGAAGTCGACCCTGCTCAACCTGGTGGCCGGACTCGACCGCCCGACCGCGGGGTCCATCGAGACCCCCGGCGGGCGGCCGGCCCTGATGTTCCAGGAGCACGCCCTCTTCCCGTGGCTGACCGCGGGCAAGAACATCGAACTCGCCCTGCGGCTGCGCGGGGTGCCGAAGCAGGACCGCCGTCCGGAGGCCGAGCGGCTGCTCGAACTCGTCCGGCTGGGCGGGGCGTTCGGCAAGCGGGTGCACGAACTATCGGGAGGCATGCGGCAGCGGGTGGCGATGGCCCGCGCGCTCGCCCAGGACAGCCGGCTCCTGCTGATGGACGAGCCGTTCGCCGCGCTCGACGCCATCACCCGCGATGTGCTGCACGACGAGCTGACCCGGATCTGGCGCGAGACGAACGCCTCGGTCCTCTTCGTCACCCACAACGTGCGGGAGGCGGTGCGCCTCGCGCAGCGGGTGGTCCTGCTGTCGTCCCGGCCGGGCCGGATCGCCCGGGAGTGGTCGGTCGACATCGAGCATCCGCGCCGTATCGAGGACACCGCCGTGGCGGAGCTGTCCGTCGAGATCACCGAACAACTGCGTGGGGAGATCCGCCGACATGGCCAGCACTGACATCAAGACCGACGATCTGGCCGGTCTCGAAGCCGGTCTCGACGCGCTGGACGCCGTGCAGGTGCGGCGGACCCCGGTGCGCGAGGTCCTGGTCACCAAGGTCCTGCCGCCGCTGCTCGCGGTGGTGCTGGTGGTGGCGGCCTGGCAGCTGCTGGTCACCGCGCAGGTCACCGAGGACTACAAGCTGCCGCCGCCGTCCGCCGTCTGGGACAGCGCGGTCGACATGTGGTTCCAGGGGACCCTGCTGGAGGTCATCTGGACCAGCGTCTCGCGTGGTCTGCTCGGATTCATGCTGGCCGTCGCCCTGGGCACGCCGCTGGGTCTGCTGGTCGCCCGGGTGAAGTTCGTCCGGTCCGCCATCGGCCCGATCCTGTCCGGTCTGCAGTCCCTGCCCTCCGTGGCCTGGGTGGCACCGGCCGTGATCTGGCTCGGGCTCAACGACAAGATGATGTACGCGGTGATCCTGCTGGGTGCGGTGCCCTCGATCGCCAACGGGCTGGTGTCCGGCGTCGACCAGGTGCCTCCGCTGGTCATCCGGGCGGGCCGCACCCTCGGTGCGACCGGGCTGCGCGGCACCTGGCACATCGTGCTGCCGGCCGCTCTGCCCGGCTATCTGGCGGGCCTCAAGCAGGGCTGGGCCTTCTCCTGGCGCTCACTGATGGCGGCCGAGATCATCGCCTCGTCGCCCGATCTCGGGCTCGGGCTCGGGCAGTTGCTGGAGAACGGCCGCAACAACTTCGACATGCCGGGGATCTTCCTCTCGATCCTCCTCATCCTGTTCGTCGGCATCGCGATCGACCTGCTCATCTTCAGTCCACTGGAGCGGTGGGTCCTGCGCAGCCGCGGCCTCCTCGTGAAGAGCTGAGTCCGTCATGCCGTCCCCTGTCCTCCTCGTCATCGCCCACGGCAGCCGCGATCCGCGGCACGCGGCGACCGTGCACGCGCTCACCGAGCGGGTACGGGCGCTGCGGCCGGGGCTGCGTGTGGAGACGGGGTTCCTGGAGTTCAACGCTCCCTCCGTGCCCCGGCTGCTGGAACGCCTGGCCGCGGAGGGTGCGCAGGACGTCGTCACGCTGCCCCTGCTCCTCACCCGGGCCTTCCACGCCAAGACGGACATCCCTTCGGTGCTGCGCGAGGCCCGCACCCGCCTGCCGAGGCTGCGTGTCCGGCAGGCCGAGGTCCTGGGCCCGTCGCCGCACCTGAACGCGGCGCTGGAACAGCGGTTGTACGAGGCCGGGGTCTCTCCCGGCGACAAGAGCTCGACCGGGCTCGTCCTGGCCTCGGCGGGCTCCACAGACCCGGAGGCGATCGCAGTGATCGCTGAAATCGCGCGGGAGCTGCGGCACACCGGTTGGTGCGCCGTGCGGCCTGCGTTCGCCTCCGCTGTTCTTCCTGGGGGCTTTCCCCGTCCCGAGGACGCGATACGGTCCCTTCGCGCCGAAGGCGTGCGGCGGGTGGCGGTGGCCCCGTACGTCATCGCCCCCGGACGCCTCCCGGACCGTATCCTCGCGGGTGCCGCCGGGGCGGACGTGGTGGCCGATGTCCTCGGCGCCGCGCCCGAGCTGGCGCGGCTGCTGGTGCGGCGGTACGACGAGGCGCGCGTCGCGGAACGGTTCGCGGCGGCGGGCTGAACCCCCGGGCCGGCCGTCAGTCGAACGACAGGCTGCCGGTGCGGGCGCGCTTCAGCTCGAAGAATCCCGGGTGGCCCGCGAGCACCCGGAAACTGTCGAAGAGCCGGGCCGCCTCCTCGCCCCTGGGGATCGAGTCGAGCACGGGTCCGAACCAGACCGTGCCGTCGACATGGATGGTGGGCGTGCCGACGTAGGCGTCCGCCGCCGGGTCCGTCCCCCGCTCGTGGCTGAGGCGGACCGCTTCGTCGTACTTCTCCGAGTGCGCGGCGGACGCGAGGCCGGCGGGCAGACCGAGTTCGGCCAGCGCCTCCATGGTCACGGCGTCGAAGTCCTCGTTCTTCTGCTGGTGGATACGGGTACCGAGCGCGGTGTAGAGGTCGCGCAGGACGCCGTCGCCGTGAGCGGCCGAGGCGGCGGCCGCGACCCGTGCCGGACCGATCGATCTGTCGACGAGGTCGCGGTACCAGTCGGGGAGTTCGTTGCCGGTGTTGTGGAGGTGGAGGCTCATGACGTGGAAGCGGAGCTCGATGTCGCGCTGCTGCTCGACCTCCAGCATCCACCGGGAGGCGATCCAGGCGAACGGGCAGGCCGCGTCGAAGTAGAAGTCGACGACGGTCCTGCCCGTGGTGATGTTCTGGTGAGGAGTCATACGGATCAGGCTAGGCAGCCATTGGCACACTCATGTGGGCCAATCACGGGCCCGTCGGCCGGGCCACTTGCCGGTGGGGTTCGCGAGGTACCACGTCCCCGCGCCCGCGTCCCCGCGCCCGCTCCCTCAGATCTCGGCGAACGGATCGTCGACGTACGGCGTGGCCTGGTGGAAGTAGAGGAGCCAGCCGTTCTCGGTGCGCCGCCACAGGGAACTGCGGTGGGAGTGCAGTCCCTTGGACTCGGTGTCGAAGGTGAGGTGCACGAAGTCGGTGCTGAGCTGGACGCCCTGCATCCGCGACGCCGTCAGCGGGCCGGGGCTCGGGGCGTCGGCTGCGGTGAGTGCGGCGATGATCGAGTCCCGGTTCCAGAGCCGGCCGCTGGTGCCGATCTCGCGGAACTCGGAGTGGAGCAGCGAGACGAGGAGTTCCGCGGAGGCACGGACCACGGGGTCCAGGAGGCGCAGCTCTCCGTCGATGGCCGCGGCCACGGCGGGCGACGGTTCTGTCACGTGTTCATCTCCACTGGTTCCGCAGGGGCGTTCCGGTCAAGGGTCGCCGTGGCGATGCCACCGCGGCCGTGCGGCCGCCTCGTACCGGCCCGGCCCCGCGCGGGGAAGCCGTGTACGTCGTGGTCATGGGCACACCATAGGACGATGTTCCCGGCCGGGGCGGCCGCCGCGCCCCGTGGGGGAAGGCACGGCGGCCGCGGATTCGGTGCTGCCGGGCGGCGGCGGCTGCCGACCGCCGCCCGGCCACTGCTCGTCGGGTCGGTTACTCGACGACCTTCAGCAGCTTGTTCGCCGTGCCCTGGGTCGCGTTGGAGATGGCGTCGGGGGTGGCTCCCCCGGTCAGCGCCGCGGCGACCTGCTCCGGAGTGGCGTCCTGGTGTCCGCCGAGGTAGACGGCGGCGGCGCCCACGACGTGCGGGGTCGCCATGGACGTACCGGAGATGGTCTTCGTACCGTCGTCGCTGTCGTTCCACGCCGACGTGATGTCCGAGCCGGGGGCGTAGACGTCCACGACCGAGCCGAAGTTGGAGAACGACGACTGCTCGTCGTCCACCGTGGACGAGGCGACCGTGATGGCCTCCGGGACACGGGAGGGGGAGCCCTCGCCCGCGTCGCTGGACTCGTTCCCGGCGGCCACACCGAAGGTGACGCCGGAGGCGATGGCCTTCTGGACCGCGGCGTCGAGTGCCGGGTCCGCGCTGCCGCCGAGGCTCATGTTGGCGACGGACGGGCCCTCGTGGTTCGCGGTGACCCAGTCGATGCCCGCGACGACCTGCTCGGTGGTGCCGGAGCCCGCGTCGTCGAGCACGCGGACGGCCACGATCTTCGCCTTCTTTGCGACTCCGTGGGCCGCTCCGGCGATGGTGCCGGCCACGTGCGTGCCGTGGCCGTTTCCGTCGTCGGCGTTGTCGTCGTTGTCCACGGCGTCGAAGCCCGATGTGGCGCGGCCCTCGAAGTCGCTGTGCGTGACGCGGACACCGGTGTCGATGACGTACGCCGTGACGCCTTCACCCGCTGCGTCCGGGTAGGCGTACGCCTTGTCACCGGCGGTCTCGGCCTGGTCGATCCGGTCGAGGCCCCAGGACGGCGGGTTGTCCTGGGTGGCGCTTGCGGTGAACTTCTTGTTCTGGACGACCTTGTCGACGGCCGGGTCGGCGGCGAGGCGCTTGGCCTCGGTCTCCGAAAGGCCGTTGGCGGAGAAGCCGTTGATGGCGGACTTGTAGTTCCGCTTGAGCTTGCCGCCGTACTCCTCGGCCAGCTTCGCCTTGTTGGCCTTCTCGTCCAGGATCACGATGTAACTGCCGGAGACGGCGGTTGCCGCGTCCGCGCCGTAGACCGTGCCCATCGCGGGGGCCGGTGAGGCTCCCGCGAGCGAGGTGGAGAGAAGGGTGACTCCGGCTGCCGCTGCCACCGCGGTTATCGCCGCGGTCAGCTTGATCCGGCGTGCGCGCTTGTGAATTGCCATGAAGAGGGATCTCCTCGTCATTCTTTGTGGGGGGATTCGCCCTCGGCCGGAAGATCTCCGGGGGCTGGCTCGAAACCCTGACCGATTGACACGCTCAGATCAAGACCTTCATGGAGCTGTGACTTACTCAACAAGGTTTCGTAATAAAAAATCGGCCACGCCCGGTCAAGTCCGACACGACCGCCAACTGCCTTTATGTGTATGCACCTTGTATCGCGACGGCGGGCGCGTCGCCCTCCGTGGAACGGAGAGGGACGCGCCCGCATGCATGGAACGGCGGGGGGAGACGGCTTGATTACGCCCATGCCCTCGAACGGAAGGCGACGGCGGCCGTCACCCGGGCAGTTCGGCCTCGATGAGGTCGGCCGCCCGCTCGGTGCCGCCCTCCTGTGCCATCCGCTCCCGTACGGCGGCGGCCCTGGCCGCCACCTGCGGATCGTCGAGGAGCGCGAGCACGGCCTCGCGCAGCGTCTTCGCGTTCGCCTCCTCCATCGGGAGATGCCGGGCGACGCCGAGTGCCTGGAGCATGTCCGCGTTGCCGAACTGGTCGACGGCCTGCGGAACGGCGACCATCGGGGTGCCGGTGGCGAGCCCTTCCTGACTGCCGCCCGCGCCCGCGTGGGTGATGAAGGCGTCCGCCTGCCTGAGCACCGCGAGCTGCGGCACCCATGGACGCACCTCCACGGTGGCGGGTACGTCCCCGAGTTCGGACGGGTCGACATGGGCACCGATCTGCAGCACGACGTGCCAGCCGGGCAGATCACCGAAGGCTTCGACGCAGTCGCGGTAGAAGGCGGGCTGCTTCGTGAACGAGGAGCCGAGGGAGACCAGCAGCACCTTCTCGGCGCCGGCCGGGCGCTGCCACCCTCCCTGGTCGGCCCGGTCGCCCTGGCACGCGCCCACGAAGGTGTGGACGGAGCGGTCCACCCGGTCGGCGTGCGGCTGGAGCGCCTCGGGGATGAGGACGAGTGCGCGGCGGGGCCTGGCCACGAAGTCGTCCGACGACACGTCACCCAGGCCGTTCTCCGCGAGCCAGGCCGCGAAGCGCGCGTAGTAGGCCCTGCCCCGCTCGGTCTGCCGCAGCGCGGCGGTCATGGGCTCGCCGACCTCTTCCTCGTACCCGTCCCAGGGGACCAGGTTGGGCCAGAGGGAGACGGCGGGAACCCCCCAGCGGTGGGCGAGGACGCGGGCCGGGTAGGAGGTGATGTCGTGCAGGACGAGGTCCGGTTCGTCCCCTTCGAAGGCTGCGGCGAGCTGGGGCAGCGCCTGGATGGCGTCGTCGAGGAACGGCTCGACGTTGTCGATCAGCTCGGTGCCCCAGGCGTCCGGGTCGTCGTCCACGGGCAGCACCGAGGTGTAGAGCACCGGTTCGGCTCCGGTGGCCGCGACCTTCTCGGCGAAGGAGGCGGGGATGGCGTAACTGACGCGGTACCCACGGGCGACGAGCTCCCGGATGACTTCGAGGCTCGGGTTCACGTGCCCGTGGGCGGCGATGGAGAACATGGCGATGTGGGCACGCGGAGATTCCGTCATGCGCTCACCATAGGCGAGACGATACGTCTCGTCCACTCTATTTCCGCGGTCCTCTCAGCGCTGGTAGCGGGCCAGGACCCGGTTCCCGTCGTCGACCAGGCGCTTCCTCAGCTCCTCGGTGCCGATCGCCCCGCTGTAGAACTCCTGGAGCGCGGGGGTGGCGACCTTGTCCTTCCATTCGGGGTAGCCGCGCACGGACTGGGCGGGGGCCGGGCGCAGCGCCTTCGCCAGCGCGGTGCCGGTCGCCCAGCCGTTCTCGGTGGTGTGCAGGGCGGGGTCGGCGAGGGCCTCGGTGCCGGTCGGCAGCATCCAGTCGCCCTTGGCCAGGCGGACCATGTTCGGCGGCCGCAGCAGGAAGTCGATGAACCGCATCGCTTCCTTCTTGTGCGGGCTGTCCTCGGCGACGGAGAGGGTCTGCGGGCTCACGCCCTGAGCGAGCCCGCCGGAGCCGGCCGGGGCGGGCAGGACCGTCCACTCGAACCCCTCGGGCGCCTGCTCGACGATCTGCTGACGGTAGGCGAAGCCCAGCGGGACCATGGCGTATCTGCCTCCGAAGAAGCCGGGGAGGGTGTCGGAGCCGCCCATGCCCAGTGCCGTACGGGCGGCGCTGCGGTCGGTGTTGACCTGGTCGTGGATGGTCCCGGGGACCACCTGGTCGCCCTCTTCGGAGCGGATGGTGACCTTGCCGTCCGCGTCCCGGTGGAAGAGCTGCCCTCCGGCGGAGAGACCGAGGTTGAGGGTGACGGAGACGGGCTCCTTGAGCGGCCAGGCGACCCCGTACCTCCCCTTCCCCGTCAGCTCCTTGGTGACCTGGCGGAACTCCGGCCAGCTCCAGGGCCGCTCCGGGGTCGGAACGCGCACCCCGGACGCCTTGAGGATCTTGGTGTTGGCGATCAGGACCCGGGGTTCCTGGAGGAACGGGACGCCGTAGACACCGCCGTCGAACGTGGTGGTGCGCCAGGACTGCTCCGGGATGTCCGCGGTGAGCCGCTCCGGCAGGAGGGTGCGCAGGTCGGCGAGGTAGCCGCCGTACGCGAAGTCGGCGAGGTCGTCGGATGCGTCGTGGATGACGTCCGGCGCCTCGCCGCCCTCGAAGGAGGTGAGCAACTGGTCGTGGACGTTGTCCCAGCTCCCCTGGACGTAGTCCACCTGGATGTCGGGGTGGGCCGCGTTCCACTCCTTCACCAGCTGCTCGTTGGCGTCGACGGACTCCTTCTGCCAGGCCAGCGACTGGAAGCTCAGCCTGATCGTGCCGGACGGGTCCCTGCCGTCCCGGCCGTCGGCGCAGCCACTGAGCAGCAGGGTCAGCGCGGTGGCCGCCGCCGCGGCGGCGCGGGTGAGTGCGCGCATCAGCTCTTCACCGCCCCGGCCACCATGCCGCCGGTGATCCGCCGCTGGATGACCGCGAAGAGTACGAGGGAGGGAAGGGTGGCGAGGAAGGCGGCGGCGGCCAGGGGCCCGAGGTCGGCCACGCCCTCCGCACCGAGGAAGTGGGTGAGGACGACGGGCAAGGTCTGGTTCTCCGGGGTCTTGAGCAGGACGAGCGCGAAGAAGAACTCGTTCCACGCGGTGATGAAGGCGAAGAGCGCGGTGGCGACGATCCCGGGCGCCAGCAGCGGGGCGGTGACGGAGACCAGGGTGCGCAGCCTTCCGGCCCCGTCGACGGCCGCCGCCTCTTCCAGTTCGGGCGGTACGGCACGCACGTACCCCGCCAGCATCCACAGCGCGAACGGCAGCGACCAGACCACGTACACCAGGATCAGCCCCCACAGCGAGTTGATCAGATGCAGATTCTTGAGGATCAGGAAAAGCGGAATGATCACCAGGACGAACGGGAACGCCTGGCTGACCACGACCCAGCCGGTCGCGGCGGTCGACAGCCTGCCGCGGTGGCGGGCCATCACATAGGCCATGGGGGTGGCGATCACCACCGCGATCAGGGCGGCGGAGACGGCCGCGATCAGGGAGTTGCCCGCGGCCTGGAGCAGGGGCTGTTCGTCGAACGCCTGCCGGAAGTTGTCCAGGGTCGGCTGCTCGGGAATCCAGGTGGGGTGCAGTGAGCCCAGTTCGCGGGCGGGCTTGAAGGCGGTGGAGATCAGCCATGCGAACGGGAACGCCAGGAACACGAGGTAGCAGAGCAGTGCGGCGTACTGCCCGGCCCGTGCGGACCTGCTGGTACGGAGGCTCACGTGTCCTCGCCTCCCCTGAGACGGCCGACGAGGTAGCAGGCGAGGATCACGGAGATCACCGCGACCATCACACAGCCCATCGCGGCGGCGTAACCGAACTGGCCGTAGCGGAACGCCTCTTCGTACGCGAAGAGCATCGGCAGGCGGGTGCGTCCGCCGGGGCCTCCGCTGGTCAGGACGTAGACCAGCGCGAACGAGTTGAAGTTCCAGATGAAGTTGAGCGCGGTGATGGAGAGGGCGACCGGCTTGAGGGCCGGCCAGGTCACCGTACGGAAGCGGCGCCAGGCCCCCGCGCCGTCGAGGGCCGCCGCCTCGTGGAGTTCGTGCGGGGTGTTCTGGAGGCCGGCGAGCAGCGCGACCGTGGTATGGGGCATGCCGGCCCAGATGCCGACGACGATGACGGCGGGCAGCGCGGTGGCGAGGCCGGTGAGCCAGTCCCGGCCGTCGCCGAGGCCGAGATCGCGGATGGTCTCGTTGAGGATGCCCGCGTCGGGGTTGTAGACGAGCCGCCACATGATGCCGACGACCACCTCGGGCATCGCCCACGGGATGATCGCCAGCGCTCGCGCCAGCCAGCGCATCCGGAGGTTCTGGTTGAGCAGCAGGGCGAGGCCGATCGCGAGCACGAACTGGGGGACGGTGACCCCGACCGCCCACAGCAGGCCGATGCGGAACGAGTCCCAGAACAGTGTGTCGTGCAGGAGGTCCTGGAAGTTGAGCCCGCCGATCCACTGGGTGGACCGGGTGCGGCCGGACTGCGCGTCGGTGAAGGCCAGTGCGATGCCGTAGAGCAGCGGTCCGACGCTGAGGATCAGGATCGGGATGAGGGCCGGGAGCACCAGGAACCAGGCGGCTCTGTCCCGTCCCGCCCGCTGGTCGCGGCCGGGCCGTATCTCGCGTGGTCGTTTGCGCCCGGACCGCTCCGTTGCGGTCGCCAGTGTCACGGATTCGACCCCTTTGCCCCATTGCATCGGATTCATCCCGGTCTGGCCTACCCAGGTGGCCTCCGTCATCGTGCTGACGGGCCGTCCGTTCGTCAAGGTGGCCTGCGGGGATGCGAAAATCCTGAGCATGAACGAAATGCGTGCGCGCGAGGTACTGAGCGCCGCCGGACTGCCCGGCGACGCGGAACTGATCGCGCTGGGCGAGAACGCGGTGTTCGCCGTCGGCGACCTGGTGGTCAAGGTCGGCCGGGATGCCGCGCTCCACCCGGAGCTGCGGGAGCGGGCCGAACGCGAACTGGCCGTCGCCCAGTGGCTCGCCGCCTCCGACGTCCCAGCCGTACGGGCCGCCGAGTCCGGGGCACGGCTGGTCGAGGGCCACCCGGTGACGCTGTGGCACCGGCTTCCGCCCGCCGTGCGCCCTGCCGAGCCGCGGGACCTCGCGCCGCTCCTCACACGCGTGCACGCGCTGAGCGCGCCGGAGGGTTTCGCACTGCCGCGCCGTGAGCTGCTCGGCGGTGTCGAGCGCTGGCTGCGGCTGGCGGGCGACGCGATCGATCCGGCCGACGCCGACTTCCTGCGGGAGCGCCGCGACGGCTTCTCGGCGGCGGCCGCCGCACTGGCCCCGCACCTGCCGCCGGGCCCGGTCCACGGCGACGCGCTCCCGCGCAATGTCCACATCGGCCCGGACGGACCGGTCCTGGTCGATCTGGAGACGTTCTCCGCGGATCTGCGGGAGCACGACCTGGTGGTCCTGGCCCTCTCCCGCGACCGTTACGGCCTGCCCGCCCAGGCGTACGACGCCTTCACGGCGGCGTACGGCTGGGACGTCCGGGAGTGGGACGGCTGCACGGTCCTGCGCGGCGCCCGGGAGACGGCGAGCTGCGCCTGGGTCGCGCAGCACGCGCCGGCCAACCCGAAGGCGCTCGCGGAGTTCCGCCGGCGAGTGGCGTCGCTCCGCGACAACGATCCCGCGGTCCGCTGGTACCCGTTCTAGAAGGTCACCGCGTCGCGGATCAGGGGGCAGGTCATGCAGTGGCCGCCACCGCGGCCGCGGCCGAGCTCGGCGCCGACGATGGTGATGACCTCGACACCAGCCTTGCGCAGGAGGGTGTTGGTCTGGGTGTTGCGGTCGTACGTGAAGACCACACCCGGCTCCAGGGCGACGGCGTTGTTGCCGCTGTCCCACTGCTGGCGCTCGGAGGCGTACACGTCACCGCCCGTCTCGATGATCCGCAGCTCCGGCAGTCCGAGCGCCTTGGCGACCACGTCGACGAAGGGGCGTGACCCCTCGTCGGTGATGTCGAGGCCGGGGGCCTTGTCATCCGGTCGCAGCGAGAAGGTGTGGACGGCGTCCATGATGGCCGGGTAGAGCGTGACGATGTCGCGGTCGGCGAAGGTGAACACGGTGTCGAGATGCATCGCGGACCGCAGTTTGGGCATCCCGGCGACGATGACGTGCTGGGCCGCCCCGTTCGCGAAGAGCGACTGGGCGACCTGCGTGATGGCCTGCCGGGAGGTGCGTTCGCTCATGCCCATGAGGACGACGCCGTTGCCCACCGGCATGATGTCGCCGCCCTCGAACGTGGCCTGCCCCCAGTCCCGTTCGGGATCGCCCCACCACACGGTGGAGTCCATGAAGTCGGGGTGGAAGAGGTAGACGGCCTTCATCAGGAGCGTCTCGTCGTGCCGGGCGGGCCAGTACAGCGGATTGAGCGTCACTCCGCCGTACAGCCAGCAGGTGGTGTCCCGGGTGTAGAGCGTGTTCGGCAGCGGCGGCATCAGGTACTCGCGGACCCCGGTGGACTCCCGGGCCAGCGCCACGTACCCGGAGCGGAACTCCTCCGGCAGGTCGGCGGTCGCGAGACCGCCGATCAGATGCTCGGCCAGTTGGCGCGGGGTGAGCGTCTCCAGGAACGCCCGGGTGTTGTCGATGAGTCCGACGCCGACCTCGTTGGCGGTGATCTTCCGGTCCAGCAGCCAGTCCCTGGCTTCGGGAATCGCCATGGTCTGCGCGAGCAGGTCGTGCAGCTCGATGGCGTCGACACCCCGGTGCCGGAGCTTGTCGACGAAGTCCGCGTGGTCGCGCTGGGCGTTCTCGACCCACATGACGTCGTCGAAGAGCAGATCGTCGGAGTTGGTGGGGGTGAGACGGCGGTGCGCCATCCCGGGCTCGCAGACCAGCACCTTGCGGAGCCGGCCGACCTCCGAGTGGACGCCGTACGGGGTGGTGGCGGTGGTGATGTCGGGACTGGTCACGGTGTGCCTTTCCGGAGTGGCTCGGTCTCGGGTGATGGCGTGGCCGGTGGTCCGAGCGGTCAGAGACTGATCCAGCCGGCGGCGAGAGCGACGACGCCGAGGATCGCACCGGCGATGGAGACGGCGAGGATGACGAGCTCGCGCGGGGAGAACAGCTGCTTGCCCTGCTCCCGCCTGGCCATGACGAAGAGGATCGTGGCCGGGGCGTAGACGATGAAGGAGACGAGGACGAACTTCAGGCCGGCCGCGTAGAGCAGGAACGCGGTGTAGAGCGTCGCGACCACGCTCACGGTGAGGTCGCGCCCGCGGCCGGCGCTCGCGTCCCCGGCGTCCGGCCTCAGCATGATCTTGACCGCGAAGCCCGCGGCGAGCAGGAACGGGATCAGGGTCAGGGCACTGGTCAGATCGAGCGCGAAGTTGAACGCGTCGTCGGAGAACAGTGTGATGACCAGCACGACCTGCGTCAGCACGGTCGACATCAGCAGCGCCGGTACGGGAACGTCGGCCGCGGTGGAGCGGCGGAGGAACCGGGGCATGTCGTCGTCCTTGGCGGCGACGAACAGCACCTCGGCGGCCATCAGTGTCCAGGCGAGGTAGGCCCCGAGGACGGAGACGATCAGGCCGACGCTGACGAAGACGCTGCCCCAGGAGCCGACGGCGGATTCCAGGACCGCGGCCATCGAGGGCTGCCGCAGTTCGGCCATCTCACCCATCGGCATGATGCCGTACGAGACGATCGTGACCGAGGCGAAGACGGCGAACACGCTGAGGAAGCCGAGGATCGTCGCCCTTCCCACGTCCTCCCGCCGTTTGGCGTGACGTGAGTAGACGCTGGCGCCCTCGACACCGAGGAAGACGAACACCGTGGCCAGCATCGTGCCGCGCACCTGGTTGAACAGGGAGCCGGAGTAGTCGGCGCCGCCGAAGTTGTCCGCGAAGACGTCGGCCTCGAAGTAGAACAGGGCGAGGAGGACGAAGACCAGGATCGGCACGACCTTGGCGACCGTCACGATCCTGTTGATCGCCGCGGCCTCTTTGATGCCCCGGCGGATGAGGAAGTAGAAACACCACAGGCCCACCGATGAGAGGGCCGCGGCGAGCACGGTGTCGCCTTCGCCGAGCGCGGGCCAGATCGCCCCGATCGTCGACATGATGAGGACCCAGTAGGTCACGTTGCCGACGCAGGCGCTCGCCCAGTAGCCGAACGCGGCGAAGAAGCCGAGGTATTCGCCGAACCCGGCCTTGGCGTAGGCGTAGACGCCGGCGTCGAGGCGGGGTCTGCGGATCGCGAGCGCCTGGAAGACGAAGGCGAGCATCAGCATGCCGGTGCCCGCGATGGTCCAGGCGATGAGGGCGCCGGCGACCCCGGTCTCCTGGGCGAAGCGCCGTGGCAGCGAGAAGACCCCGGCGCCCACCATCGATCCGACGACCATCGTGGTCAGCGTCAGCAACGTCAGTTTGGCCGCGGCGGGGACTCGCGCGGCCGTATCGGTACCGGCGTCAGCGTGGCTCATGTCTTCCCTCGTCGGTGCGGCGTGTTCCGGGCCCTGGGAAGGACGGCCGGCAGACGGGGAGAGTGACAAGGGTCCCGTCAGGAGGCGGCTCGCATCTGCCGCATCGCCCGTCCAACGGGAGTGAATCTACGCCGTAAAGCACCATTTGACCCTTTTCGGGCCTTTGACGGTGTGTGTTTTGCCCGGATACGAGGCCGTTGCGGGCCGTCGTCGCTCAGCCGGTCACAGGCGCCGGCTCACGCAACGGCCAGCGGTCGTCGATCACCGCGTCGGCCGTTCCCTTGCGGCGCAGGAACTGCTGGAAGTCAGCCGCCCACTCCGCGTACCAGACGATCTGGCGCTCGTGCAGTTCGGCGGGGGTCAGCGCGGCCACCGAGCCGTGCCGCCCGGCTATCGCATACGCCACGCGCACCGCGGCGAGCGCGTCCGCGCCCGCGTCATGGGCGCCTCCGTGCACCACCCCGTACTCGACACACACGGCCTCCAGCGTGCGCTTGCCCTTGCGGTAGCGGTCGACGGCACGGTCGATGGTGTACGGGTCGACGACCGGGCCGATCCCCGCCCCGCCGAGCCGGTCGCTCAGCGACGGCAGCCCGTGGCGCCGCAACTCGGCCGACAGCAGCGTCAGATCGAAGGCCGCGTTGTACGCGACGACCGGCACCCCCCGGCGCCAGCACTCCACGAGGGTCTCCGCGATCTCGTCCGCCACCTCGCGCACCGGTCGGCCGTCGGCGGCCGCCCGCTCGCTGCTGATGCCGTGGATCGCCGAAGCCTGTGCGGGAATCAGGATGCCCGGATCGGCCAGCCAGGTGCGCTGGCGCAACGGCTCGCCTTCCCGGCCGTCCACCTCGACGACCGCCGCGGTCACGATCCGCGCCTCCAACGGCTCCGTACCCGTCGTCTCCAGGTCGAAGCCGACCAGCGGCTCCCTGTGCCAGCCCATCCCGTACCTCCTACGTGGTGCTCCCCCGAATGACGACCACCATCGCACGCACCACTGACAACGCTTCGGGGCGGTGGCCCCGGCGGCCCCCGGAAGGTCTCAGGAGACCGGCCGGGAGTCCGTCCAGACCGACTCGAACTCCTCGCGGTACGTCTCGAAGAGACCGTGCTCGCTGTCCTGCCCGGCCCGGACCACCGCGCGACCCCCGCCTCGCAGCACCAGCACGGGCGCCTCCATGCCGCGTGCGCGCCGCAGATACGGCTGGACGACCCCGACCGCGTCGGGCCCGTCGCCGTCCACCAGGTAGGCCGTGAAGCGGGGCGTCTCGTCGAAGACCTGGATCTCGAAGGCCCCCGGGTCGCGGAGCTTGGAGCGGACCCGGCGCATGTGAAGGATGTTCATCTCCACGGAACGGCTCAGCTCGCCCTTCTTGAGCCCCAGTTCCCGTTCCCTGCGCCTGACCGCGCTGCTCGCCGGATTGATGAAGAGCAGCCGGACCCGGCAGCCCGATTCGGCGAGTCTGACCAGCCGGCGGCCGGAGAAGTTCTGCACGAGCAGATTGAGCCCTATGCCGATCGCGTCGAGGCGGCGCGCCCCGCCGAACAGGTCCTCGGCGGGCAACTGGCGCTGGAGCCGTACGCGGTCGGAGTGGACGGAGACCACGTCGGCGTACCGGTCACCGACCAGTTCCTCGACGGCGTCCACGGGCAGCCGGTCGGCGGACGGCACGGCGGCCCCGCTGCCCAGGATCTCCAGGAGGCGCGCGGAGGCCCGTTCGGCCTGGGCGAGGACCGCCTCGTTCAGCGCGCGGTTGCGGGAGACCACGTTGCGCGCGACCTCCAGCTCGTCGAGGGCCAGCTCGACATCGCGGCGGTCGTCGAAGTAAGGCTCGAAGCAGGGCCAGTGCTGGACCATCAGTTCCCGCAGCTGCGGGAGGGTCAGGAAACTGAGGACGTTGTCGTCGGCCGGGTCGAGCAGATAGCCCTTGCGGCGCGAGACCTCGCGTACGGCCACGGCCCGCTGCACCCACTCCTGCCCGGCGGGTCCCGCGGCGGCCACCACCCAGTCCTCGCCGTGCACGGGCTCGTAGATGGGCCGGAGCACCGCGGCGACCACGGCACGCAGTCGCTGTTCGACGAGATTCAGCCAGATGTAGGCCCGGCCGGCCCGCTGGGCGCGCGTACGCACCTCGCCCCAGGCGTCCGCTCCCCAGTCCAGCTCCGCGCCTATCTCCATGGGTTGCGCAAGTGAGACCGCCCCTGGCGGCGCATCGGTCGATTCCCCCTCGTGACCTGGGCCACCTGGGGGTAGC
Source organism: Streptomyces sp. NPDC058620 (assembly GCF_042717135.1). NCBI lineage: Bacteria > Bacillati > Actinomycetota > Actinomycetes > Kitasatosporales > Streptomycetaceae > Streptomyces > Streptomyces sp. NPDC058620. Next base: position 8,657 of record NZ_JBHXQO010000045.1, on the reverse strand, counting down.
TCGAAGCCTCCCGAGCTCACCCGCGTACCGCCTTCCACTCCCCCACCAACGATCAAGGAAGGGTACTCCGCGAGGGTGAGCCGGTGCAGCCCGATGGGCAGGCCGCTTTCCCAACTGCCAAGTGAATCAAGCCTGTTCCCCTTGGCGAGATCGGGTGGAGTGAGCCGATTCATAGTGATTAGACACCCCGCCCCGACACCCCGGCGCACGGTCCGGCGCACGGGGCGCACGGATTCCTGTCCGGGGCGGCACCCACGTGCCCGTTGTTGACAGCACCGGCCGACGTCCTAGGCGCACGCCCCACTTTCGGGGAGTATCGGACCGAAAGACCCCGCAGCACCCGGATCAGAAGTGGAAGAGTCAATCTATGCAGGTCTGGCCGGGACAGGCGTATCCCCTCGGCGCCACCTACGACGGCGCCGGTACCAACTTCGCGGTCTTCTCGGAGGCCGCCAACCGAATCGAGTTGTGCCTGCTGCACGACGACGGTTCCGAAACGGCGGTGGAGCTGCGCGAGACCGATGCCTTCGTCCGGCATGCCTACCTGCCCGGTGTGATGCCGGGTCAGCGGTACGGCTTCCGGGTGCACGGACCGTACGAGCCGCAGCGCGGGCAACGCTGCAATTCGGCGAAGCTGCTGCTCGACCCGTACGCGCGGGCGGTCTCCGGGAAGATCGAGTGGGGCGAGGCCGTGTACGGCTACCCGTTCGGCCGCCCCGACGCCCGCAACGACCTCGACTCCGCTCCGCACACCATGAGCTCGGTCGTGGTAAATCCCTACTTCGACTGGGGCGACGACCGGCCGCCCCGGACGGACTACCACCGCACCGTGATCTACGAGGCCCATGTGAAGGGCCTCACGATGCTGCATCCGGGGCTGCCGGAGGAACTGCGCGGCACGTACGCGGGGCTGGCCCACCCCGAGGTCATCGCCCATCTCACGGAGCTCGGCGTGACCGCGATCGAACTGATGCCGGTGCATCAGTTCGTCCAGGACCACCGCCTGGCGGACGCGGGCCTGGCCAACTACTGGGGCTACAACACCATCGGCTTCTTCGCCCCGCACAACGCGTACGCCTCCTGGGGCGACCGCGGTGAACAGGTGCTGGAGTTCAAGCAGGCCGTACGGGCGCTGCACAAGGCCGGCATCGAGGTGATCCTCGACGTGGTCTACAACCACACGGCCGAGGGCAACCACCTCGGGCCGACGCTCTCCTTCCGGGGCCTGGACAACGCCTCGTACTACCGGCTGGCCGAAGACCAGCGGTACTACATGGACACCACCGGGACCGGGAACTCCCTGCTCATGCGCTCGCCGCACGTCCTGCAGCTGATCATGGACTCCCTGCGGTACTGGGTGACCGAGATGCACGTGGACGGGTTCCGCTTCGATCTGGCGGCGACCCTGGCACGCCAGTTCCACGAGGTGGACCGGTTGTCCTCGTTCTTCGACCTGGTCCAGCAGGACCCGGTGGTCAGCCAGGTCAAGCTGATCGCCGAGCCGTGGGACGTCGGCGAGGGCGGCTACCAGGTGGGGAACTTCCCGCCGCTGTGGACCGAGTGGAACGGCAAGTACCGCGACACGGTGCGGGACCTGTGGCGGGGCGAACCGCGGACGCTGGCGGAGTTCGCCGGACGGCTGACGGGATCGTCCGACCTGTACCAGGACGACGGCCGGCGGCCGCTCGCCTCGATCAACTTCACCACCTGCCACGACGGCTTCACCCTGCACGACCTGGTCTCGTACAACGACAAGCGCAACGACGCCAATGGCGAGGGCAACCGGGACGGGGAGAGCCACAACCGGTCCTGGAACTGCGGCGCCGAGGGCGAGACCGACAACAAGGAGGTCCTGGAGCTGCGCAACCGCCAGATGCGCAACTTCATCGCCACGCTGATGCTGTCGCAGGGGGTGCCGATGCTGAGCCACGGGGACGAGTTCGCCCGTACGCAGCACGGCAACAACAACGCCTACTGCCAGGACAACGAACTGGCGTGGGTGCACTGGCCCGACCCCGCCGCCCGTACGGCGGACGGCGAGGAGGACGAGGAGGAGGCCGGGAGCGGAACCGGGGCGGACACCGGTCTGCTGGAGTTCACCCGCACCATGGTGTGGCTGCGCCGCGACCATCCGGTGTTCAGACGCCGGCGGTTCTTCCACGGCAGGCCGGTGGAGGGCACGCACGACGAGCTCTCCGACATCGCCTGGTTCACCCCGGAGGGGCAGGAGATGACCCAGCGGGACTGGCAGGCCGCGCACGCCAAGGCCCTGACGGTCTTTCTGAACGGGCACGCGATCTCGGAGCCGGGTCCGCGCGGCGAGCGGATCTCCGACGACTCGTTCCTGCTGATGTTCAATGCCGGTGCCGACACCCTGGAATTCGCCGTTCCGGTGAATCACGGGCGGCAGTGGCAGATCGTCGTGGACACGGCCCGCCCGGACGGCGTGCCCCCGGGCACCGGGCCGAAGGTCTCGGCGGGTGAGCGGGTCACGCTGATCGGGCGCAGTCTGACGGTTCTGAAGCGCCTGGCGTAGCGGAGGCGAGGCCCCTCCGGCGGGTGAATCCGATGCCGCCGGAGGGGGTCCTTCCGCAAGGGCCATGACACAGACGGCCCCACAATGGGTACTTACGTGTTCATGACGCCCACCGCCACGTACCGGCTCCAGCTCCAACCGGACTTCCCCTTCTCCGCTGCCGGTAAGGCAGTGCCGTATCTCGCCGCGCTCGGTGTCTCCCATCTGCATCTGTCGCCGGTACTGGAGGCGGTCCCCGGCTCCCGGCACGGCTACGACGTCGTCGACCACAGCCGCGTACGGGCGGAGCTGGGCGGGGAGGCCGGGCTGCGGCAGCTGTCCGCCACCGCGCGTGAGTACGGCCTCGGACTGATCCTGGACATCGTGCCCAACCACATGGCCGCCGCGCCCCGCCACAACCGACAGCTGTGGGAGGTGCTGCGCGAGGGACGGGCGTCCCCGTACGCGCGTTGGTTCGACATCGACTGGACGGCGGGCGGCGGCAAGGTGCTGCTGCCCGTACTCGCGGGCCCCCTCGCCGAAGAGCTCGGCCGCTTCGAGGCCGGCACCGAAGCGGGTTCGGGTGCGCCGGTGCTCCGGTACGGCGAGCAGGAGTTCCCCCTGCGGGAAGGCACGGCGGGACTGCCCCTGCCCGAACTGCTGGACGCCCAGCACTACCGGCTCGCCTGGTGGCGTCTCGCCCGGACCGAGCTGAACTACCGGCGGTTCTTCACCATCTCCGAGCTGATCGGCGTGCGTGTGGAGCACCCCGAGGTCTTCGCCGCCACCCATGCCAAGATCCTCGAACTCCTGAGCGACGGTGTCGTCGAGGGGCTGCGGATCGACCATCCGGACGGACTAGCCGGACCCGCCGCCTATCTGGAGCAGCTGAGCGAGGCGGCCGGCGGCCGGTGGACGGTGGTGGAGAAGATCCTCACCGGCTCCGAGACGCTGCCCGCGGGCTGGGCCGTCGCGGGTACGACCGGGTACGACGCGCTCCACCGGATCGACGGGCTCTTCACCGACCCGACGGGCTCGGCGGATCTGCTCGGCCGGTACCGGGACTTCGCCGGTCCGCCCGGGGACCGCGGGGGCTACTGGACGGCGACGGTGCGCAGGGCCGCGTACCGCGTGGTGAACCACGAACTGGCCGCCGAGACCCGGTGGCTGACCCGGCTCGCCACCGAGGTCTGCGCCCAGGACCCAGCCCTGCGCGACCACGCCCCGTGGGCACTGCACGCGGCCGTCACCGAACTGCTCGTCCGGATTCCCGTCTACCGCCCGTACGTCACCGCCGGCGGCCCGGTCACCGAACTCGCCGAATCAGCGCTTCCGGCGGAGGCGGTGCGGGACGCCAAGGCGGTGTTCTCCGTACCCGAGGAGGCGAGGGCCGTCGACGTGGTGCGGGAGCTGGCGCTGGGGCGGCTCGGCGAGGGCGACGCCCGGACGGCGTTCTGCGCGCGGTTCGCGCAGACGGCGTCGGCGCTGCACGCCAAGTCGGTCGAGGACACCGCCTTCTACCGCTACGTCCCGCTGATCTCGGCGACCGAGGTGGGCGGTGACCCGGGCCGCCCGGCGGTGACGCCGGAGGAGTTCCACGCGTTCTGCGCCCGCCTCGCCCGTGACTGGCCCGCCACGGGCACGGTGCTGACCACGCACGACACCAAGCGGAGCGCGGATGTGCGGGCCAGGATCGCGGTGCTCTCGGAATGCCCCGAGCGGTGGTCGTCCCTGGTGGCGCAGGTGACCCGGGCCACCACGCCGGCCGCTCCCGACCCGCAGCTGGCCTGGCAGGCGTGGCAGTCCGCGTACGGCTGCGCGGACCTCCCGGCGCAGGAGCTGGCGGCACGGCTGGAGCCCGCGCTGCTCAAGGCCGTGAGGGAGGCGGGTCTGTTCACCAGCTGGACCGAACCCGATCCGGCGTACGAGCGGGCGGTGGCGGACTTCGTCGCGGCGGGACCCGGCAGTGACGCGGGTCCCGCGCGGGCCCTGCTGACGCGGTTCGCGGCCGCGCTCGCCCCCCATGTGCGGGCCAACGTGCTGGGCGCGGCGCTGGTGCAGCTGACGATGCCCGGCGTGCCGGATCTGTACCAGGGCACGGAGCGGGACTACCTCGCCCTCGTCGACCCGGACAACCGCAGGCCGTTCCGGGAGCCCGACCACGAGGCCGACGAGAAGACGACGGTGACTGTGGCGGCGCTGCGCCTGCGCCGTGAGCGGCCGGAGCTCTTCGGGGAGTCGGGGACGTACACCGCGCTGACGGCGCACGGCCCGGCGGCCGCCCACTGTCCGGCCTTCGCCCGGTCGGGCGAGGTGGTCACCGCGGTGACCCGGCTGTCCCTGCGCCTCGCGGAGGAGGGCGGCTGGCGCGGCACGGTGCTGACGCTGCCCGACGCGGGGCCGTGGCTCGATCTGCTGGCGCCTGGAAGGAAGTTCACCGGTCCGGCGGTCGAGGTGGCCGAGCTGTTCGCCGAACGGCCGGTGGCACTGCTCCGGAAGGCCGTACCAGGAGGGTCCGCGGACCTCGGGTGAGGAGCCCGGTGGCGGTGGGGCGGAACCCTTCCGCCCAGCGGATGAAGGGCATGGCGTCGAGCAGGGCGTGCAGTCCGTGCTCGGCTTCCAGCCGTCCGAGGAGGACCGCGGGGCAGTGTGCGGGCCCGGTGGTGAGGTGTCCCGGGTCGGGCCTGAACGGGTCGAAGCGGTCGGGGGCTGCGAAGCGGTCGGGGTCGCGTCCGGCCGCGCCCATCAGACAGGCGACGGGGGCCCCCGCGGGGAGCGTGCCGCCGCTGACCGGCACGTCGGTGAGGGTGCGGCGCAGGACGATCTGCACGGGCGGGTCGCGGCGCAGGGTCTCCGTCCAGGCGCCCACGATCAGGTCGGGGTCGGTGCCGAGGACTTCCAGGAGGCAGGGCTCGTCCAGGACGTTGGCGAGGAACGAGGCGAGGGCCGTCTCACGGAGCGCGGTGTGCACGGCGCACGTGGTCACGGCGGACCGGGCTATCCGGAGGTGAAGGTCTGCGCGGGACAGCCGGGTGAGGTCGGGGTGGGAGAGTCCGGCCGCGGTGACGGCGCCGCCGAGCGGGAGCCAGTGGCAGAACTCCGGTACGAGGTCGGCCTGTTCCCGGTCGGCTATCCGGCGCGCCAGCACGTAGGCGGTCCGCTCCAGGACCGCGCCGGTGTGGGCCGGCTGCGCCGCGGGCCGGTGCCGGGCTCTGCCGGGCAGGGGTGCGCAGTCGAGGCTGCCCCGGCAGAGCCCGAGGGGCGCGGGACCGCCGCGGGGTGCGCCCTCGTGCGGGTAGCCGGCGAAGCGGGGGTCGGTGAGCGCGGCGGCCACATCGGCGTACCGGCTGAGCAGCCATGCGCCGAGGCCGGTGTCGTACGTCAGCGGGTGGTCCTCGCGCAGGCTGCGGTAGAGGCGCAGCCGGTACGGGTCCCGGTCCGCGCCGGGGGTCAGGACGCTGGGTCCCGCCGTGCCCTCCCGGGTGCGGGGGCTGTCGGTGCCGGGGGATTCAGCGGGCGGGCCGGTCTGCATCCGTACCCCCCGAGGTGCGTGTGCGTCGCCGTCCGACGCGTGTGCTCCCAGCCGACCACTGCCGGGGGCCGGGCGCAGTGGACGTACGGCCGTTCGGGTGACGGACGGCGGTGGCTGCCGGCGTGGGCAGCCATCACCGTCGCGCTGTCAGTGCCCCCGTTCCGCTGCGCTCACCTCGCGCTCCGCGCCGCCGGGCCGTTCCGGCTGCGGGCCGTCGGTCACGGCCTTCGGCGCCGGCCGGTCGGGCCACCAGCAGCGGTCGCCGAGGAGGGCCAGGGCGGACGGCAGCATCAGGGCCCGCAGCACCACGGCGTCGAAGAGGACCGCCACGGTCAGTCCCACCGCGATCTGCTTCATCTCCACCCGGTCGATGAACAGGAAGCTGGCGAAGACGGACACCATGATCACGGCGGCGCTGGTGACGACTCCGGCCGATCCTGCGATCCCTTCGACGACGGCCTGCCGGGTCGGCACCCCGCGCCGTACGGCTTCCCTGATCCGGCTCACCACGAAGATCTGGTAGTCGGTGGAGAGGCCGACCAGGATCGCGAAGACGAGCAGCGGGGTGCGTGATCCGACGAAGCCCAGCGACTCGAACCCGAGCGGCCCGTCCGCCCAGGTTCCCTGGAAGACCAGGGTCAGCACGCCCCAGGACACCATCACCGCCGCCAGGTTGAGCAGCACACCGAGCACCGCGAGTGCCACGGACCGGAACGCGGCGAACATGATGCCGAGCGTCGTCAGCGAGACGAAGAGAATCACCCACGGCAGCTGGCCGCTCTGGTGTTCCGCGTAGTCCACACCGCCCGCGATCTCACCGCTCACCGCGGTCTCGGCGCCCGGGCCCGCCGTCTTCCCGACCGTCGCGGGAATCAGCTCGGTGCGCAGCAGTTCCAGGGAGCGGGTGGCCTCCGCGGAGTTCTGGGCGTACGGGACGGGCAGCCGCAGCAGGGCGGTGCGTCCGTCGTCGGAGGTCGTCAGCCGCGGCTCGCCCTCGTGGGCGAAGAGCGGTTCGCTCTCGACGCGTTCGGCGAGCTGCCGCAGCGCGGCGGTGGGCTCCGGGCCGCGGACGACGACGAGGTGCGTGGGGCCTTCGGAGGGGTATGCCTCGACGAGCCTGTCGTAGGCGGCGACCGCCGCGACGCTGTCGGGGAAGGTCTCCTTGCCCTCGGTGCCCAGCTTCATGCCGAGTACGGGAAGGGCCAGCGCCGCGGTCACCGCCGTGCCGATCAGCAGGGTGGCCAGGGGCCGCCGCATGACGGGCCGCAGCATCGCCGTCCACATTCTGCTGCCGCCGTCATCCGGGCTCCCCCGCCGGCCGGCGGCCGTGCCGCGCCGGGCGGACCTGCTGTCGAGACGGCGCCCCAGCTTGGTGAGCAGGGCGGGCAGCACGGTCAGCGAACCGGCCACCGCGACCAGCGTCACCAGGATCGCGCCGGATGCGATGGACGAGAAGATCACGTCGTCCATCAGATAGAGGCCGCCGAGCGCCAGCACGACCGCGATCCCGGAGTCGACCACCGCACGTCCCGAGGTCGCCGCGGCCAGTTCGACCGCGGCCGCGTGGCTGATGGTGCCGCCGGACCGCTCCCTCTCCTCGCGGGCCCGCTTGAGGTAGAAGAGCGAGTAGTCGACCCCGACGGCCATGCCGATCATGAAGATCACGCTGAGGGCCGCACCGCCCGCGTCGGGAGTGACCCAGGAGGCGAGTCCGTACAGACCGACGGCTCCGGCGAACGCGGAGAGCGCGAGCAGCACCGGGATTCCGGCGGCGAGCACGGCGCCGAAGACCACGAAGAGGATCACGAACGTCACCGGGAGGCTGATGGCCTCGGTCCGCTGAAGGTCCTTCCCCTGCTTGTCGTTGACGCCGACGGAGATGGACGCGCTGCCGGTCTCCTCGATCCGCAGCCCGTCGTGGGCGCGCTGGACCTCGGCCGTCTGTACGAGCAGGGCGTCGACGTCCTCCTTGGCGGTCTCCTTGTCGCCGCGCAGGGTGACCGCGACCATCAGGGCCGAGCCGTCCCGGGCGGGCCGGGGACCGGCGACCGAGACGACCGCGGGCAGCTTCCGCATCCGTACGGCGATGTCCTGCGCGGCGGACCGGGCGCCGGCCGAACCGGCCGTGCCGGTGTCCGGGGCCGTGCCCTTCCCGGTGATGAGGATCTGCTCGACGGGTGCGGGGGTGAGACCGCTCTCCGAGGCGAGCTGCTCCGCCCGGCCCGCCTCACCGACCCAGAAGTCCTCGAACGTGCCCTTGTTGGTGCCCACCGCCGCGCCCGCCCCGACGCACAAGGCGATGAAGACGAGCCACCCGACGACGGCTCGCCATGGATGAACCGCACACCAGCGTGCGATGCGAACCGTGCTCGGTCTTCTGCCCGTCATGCGGGCACCTCCCCTGGGCCGCTGATTTCTGCCGTTGATCAGCGTCCCGTCCGGGGAGGCGGAGGTCATTGGGGCTTGCCGCCCTGTGTGGCTATGGCTGTCCCCACCCTTGGTCACTCCCCCTAGGCCCAATACCGGTGACTTTGAGTTGTGTTGGTCGTTGGATGTGTTGTGCCAAGGCCTGGGCAGGTGAAGTCGTCGGGTGAGCGGTTGTCGGACCGG